>DKBA01000073.1 GCA_002450985.1 Acidimicrobiia bacterium UBA6912 | reverse complement strand
GCCGCCATCTGCCCGCGGCTCACGTCGTCGCCGGGACAGAACCGGTCGTTCTCAGGCGGGTTGCAGCCCTTGGTGATCCCCTCCCACGCCATCCACTCGATGTCGAGCTCGAAGAGAAGGCCGTCGTCGTCCACGAAGGCGCCGCCCGGATCGCACAGTCCGCCGGGACTCGAGCCGCCGTTGCCGTTCCCTACGCACAGGTTGCCGGTGTACGAGTTGGCGGCGGAACCGGCCGACTGGTCGTCGAAGCCGGAGAAGTCGTTGGCGTGCGACCTGTTGCCGCTGAAGGTGTTTCCCGTGCTGGGCGTGACCTGGAAGAGGTTGACGACGACACCGGTCCCCCCGTTGTCGGAGACCCAGTTGTCGACGACGGTGTTGTCGTTCGCCCCGTTGATGAGCTCGACACCGCTCGCCGAGTTCGATATCGACGCGTTGCGGCTCAGCACGTTGTTCGTCGAGGCGTCGACGAGGAAGCCGATACCGCTGGCGGCGGCGGTGTTGTCCGCGAGGAGATTCCCGTGGGCTCCGGTGCCGAGGAGGCCGGTGCCCAGACCGTACGCAAACCAGTTGACCGCCCCGGAAACCATGTTCCGCTCGACCACCAGATCCTCCGAGTCGAGGATCACCACACCCTTGTTGCTGCCGGAGACGGTGTTGTCCACGATGGTGTTGCGTAGCGTCCCGTCGACCGACTTGATCCCCTCGTTCCAGTTGTCCACGGCGGCGTTGCCGGCGACCACGTTGTCGTTCGCCGCCCGGATGAGCACGAAGCCGTCGGTGTTGCCGGTGGCCACGTTGCCGTCGAACGTGTTGCCCGAGGCCCCGTCGGCCAGGAAGCCGATCCCGTCGCCGTCGCCCGTGACCGAACTGCCCGAGACGACGTTGCCCGACGACCCGTTCACGACCGCAACCCCGGTGTCGAAACCCTGGATGAGACAGTTCGCGACGGTGGTGCCGTCCACCCCCGAGAGCAGTATCCCGTTGCCGGTGCCGGGTCCCGTGATGCTGTGACCGTCGCAATCCAGCGTGACGCCGTCGGCGGCGATCACGACGTCCCCGGCGTGGTCCTCCGTGAGGGTCGTGTCCGTGGTGACGACGAGCGTCCCCGAGGTGCCCGCCCGGGCCGGCAGCGGCGGCGCGACCATCGCAAGCAGCACCAGCGCCACCCCGCCGACCAGGCGACGGAACCGTCGCCTCTCCATCCGCTGGACGCTCAACGATTCGATGGCCACGTCTCCATTCCTTTCGGCAGACCTCGCTCGACCCTAACCGGCCACCGGTCGCGACCGCCACCGGCCCGCCGGACCCGGCACCGTGAACCCGACGCTCGTCGCCTCGGCACACGCCGCGACCGGAACGCCGAGCCCGCTGCGCGCAGCCGGGCCGGCGGACGCATTGACACGGCTGCGGCGTGTGCCAAGCTGCCCGGCGTGGCCAACTTCGACTCCGACGCGCCCGGGTACGGGATCAACGTCGCCGACCTCGATCGGTTGGCGGCGTTCCCGGAGCAGAACCCGAACCTCGTCATCGAGACCGACTTGACCGGACGCGTCACCTACCTCAATCCGGAGGCGGCGTCGCGGTTCCCCGGGCTGCGCGACGGCACCGACATGGCGCTCCTCGCCGACGTCGCCGACTTCGTCGTCTCCTTCCGTGCGGAGGGACGCGAGTTCGCCAGCCGGGAGGTCATGGCGGGCGACTGCGTGTTCGAGCAGAAGGTCTGCTACACGGCGGCCGGCGACGATGCCGTGCTTCGCATCTACTCGCACGACATCACCGCCCTCAAGAACGCCGAGCGCCAGATCGCCGAGCTCGCCAGACGGGTGCTGCACACCCAGGAGGCGGAGCGACACCGCGTCGCCCGCGAGTTGCACGACGAGGCAGGCCAGGCGCTCGCCGCGCTCAAGATCAGCCTCCAGCTCCTCGTCGCCGAGGCACCGGACACGATCAGACGCAGCCTGGAGGAGGCCATCGACCTGGTCGAGTCGACCCGTGAGCAGATACGCCGCGTCGCCTACGGTCTGCGGCCGGCCGCCCTCGACACGCTGGGGCTGAGTCGTGCCATCGACCATCTGTGCACCGAGACGACGGAACGCACCCACCTGACGGTGGCGTACCAGGGACGCGAGCTCGGACGACTCACCGACGAGGCGGAGGTCTGCCTCTACCGGTTCGTGCAGGAAGCTCTCACCAACATCGCGGTGCACGCCGGCGCCCGCCGCGCCTACGTCCGGTTGTCGGTCAACGGCGATGCGATCAGGCTGCGGGTGGCCGACGACGGGATCGGCATGGACCCCGGCATCCTCGACGATCCGGTTCGGGCCGGCCTCGGCATCGTCGGCATGCGCGAGCGCCTTGCCCTGCTGTCCGGGCGCCTCGAGGTGACCTCGATGCCGGGGAGAGGCACCGAGCTCGTCGCCGTGCTCCCGCGGGACGTGGCGTGATGATCCGGGTCGCCGTCGCCGACGACCACCACCTCGTCCGGGAGGGCATCCGGGCGGTCTTCGCCCAGGCCCCAGACATCGAGGTGGTCGGTGAAGCGACCAACGGCAGGGAAGCGCTCACCCTGGCGCGTGCCCACGAACCCGACGTGATGGTGATGGACCTCACGATGCCCGAGATGAGCGGCATCGAGGCGACCGAGCAGATCCGCACGCTCGGGCTGCCCACCCAGGTCGTCATCCTCTCGATGCACGCCGACCCGGCGCTCATCCGCGAGGCGCTCCACGTTGGCGCCTTGGGGTACGTCTTGAAGGGATCGGTCGCCGACGAGCTCCTTCTCGCGGTCCGGGCCGCCAAGCGCGGGGCGAGCTACCTCACCCCCGCCGCGTCGGCGACGATGCTCGGCGACGACACCGCCGGCGGCGCCGACCCGGGCGATGGGCCGCACCTCACCGCACGCGAACGCGAGGTGCTCGAGCTCATCGGAGAGGGGCTGACCAATCGGGCCATCGGCAGCCGCCTCGGCATCAGCATCAAGACGGTCGAACGGCACCGAACCAACCTGATGGCGAAGCTCGACGTCCACAGCATCGTCGAGCTGATCCGCGTAGGCATCAAGCTCGGCATCATCCAGCTCGACGACTGAACGCGGGCCGGCGGACCCCAGCCGCGTGGCGTCGACACCCCATACGCGAGGCGAGGTCACCTGATTGCGGCACGCCTCCGCAGCCACGACTGTTCGCTCCCATGAGGGGGCATCGAACGATCATCTTGACAGCGGTCGTCATCGCCGCCGTGCTCGGGCCGGCTTCGGCGGCATGGGCGCATGGCGACGGCGACAACCATCGCATCGCGCTCGGCCAAGCTGGGCCGCTCGAGGTGGCGGTGTGGGCCGACGGCGCCGATGGCACCAGCCGAGTCCCGGTGCTCGTCGGCGTCACCGGCGACACGGCCGTGACCTCGGTGGCCGTCGAGTCGGTCACGGCAGACGGCGACACCGTGGTGAGCACGGCGACACCGAGCAGCTCGCCCGGCTTCTGGAGCGCGACGATCACAGCCGACATCAACGTCGAGACGCCCGTTGTCGTTCGCGTGACCGACGCCGCGGGCCAGGAGCGGGCGATGGCCTTCGGCTACACGCTGCCCGCATCGTCGCTGCTCAAGAAACTCATCGTCATGATTGCTCTGGCTCACGGTGCGGCGTGCGCGACGTGGCTCTGGGGGAGGCGGCACCGCGCCCTGCGGCGCCGCACCGTCGAGCAGCCCGCCGTGGCCGGGGCATGACAGGACCAGGCAACGGGACCGGGAAACGGGACAGGGGACAAGGGGGACACTGGGAATGAGCACGATCTCGATCGCGCAACCAATCGGCGTCCGGCAACGCTGGATCGACCGCATCAACTCATCGGGTCACGAGAAGGCGCTGTGGATCTACATGGCGATCGTGCTCGCCCACTGGATGGAGCACATCGTGCAGGCCTTCCAGGTCTGGGTGCTCGACATGCCGCGACCCGAGTCGCTCGGCATCTTGGGGATGGTCTTCCCCTGGCTGGTGAAGTCGGAGACGATGCACTTCACCTACGCCGTGCTGATGTTCGTCGGGCTGGTCCTGCTGCGCCCCGGCTTCCAAGGCTCGGCGCGCACCTGGTGGACGATCTCCCTCGCCATCCAGGGCTGGCACCTCGTCGAGCACAGCGTCCTCCAGACGCAGGCGATCATCGGCCAGAACCTGTTCAGCTCGCCGGTCCCGTCGAGCCTCCTCCAGGTCTGGATCCCCCGGGTCGAGTTGCACCTGATCTACAACGGCGCCGTGTTCCTCCCGATGGTGATCGCGATGTGGCTGCACACCCGGCCCAACCAAGCGGTGGCCGGCGAGCTCCAGTGCACCTGCGCCCACCCCTGACGGAGGAGGTGCCGGCACGGTGCACCAACGGGCCGTCACCCACACGCATCGAGCCCCCACCGAGAGATGGGGGCTCGATGCGTCTCAGGGCCGTCGAGGTCCGGGGACCAACCGAGACGACGTGCAGCGGGCCGGGCCGGCGGCGAGGAGTGAGAACGTGACGGCGCTCGAGGAGGCAACAACATCACCGCCGGCCGGGACATCGACGGCGGCGACCGTCGTGCCGTGGACTGCGCACGTGCGCCGGTGGGCGTATCCGGCCACCGTCCTCGTCGTGTACGTGACGTGGCTGTCGTACATGACGGCATCGGCGAACTGGGGTCTGTTCCGTGACAACTGGCCGGTCTCCGTCACGATGGCGTTCGGTTCCTTCGTCGCAGGGGCAACCGCCGAAGGAGGAGCAGCCGTCGCCTTCCCCGTCTTCACGAAGGTGCTGCACATCGAACCGGAGACAGCCCGAACGTTCGGCCTGATGATCCAGTCCATCGGCATGACGTCGGCCTCCCTCGTGATCCTGGTGCGTCGGGTGCCGATCCTGCCCAGGGTGATCGGCTGGGTGAGTCTCGGCGGCGTCGCCGGGCAGTTCGTAGGGACCTTCTGGCTGAGCCTCGGCGGCTCGTACTCCAAGATCCTGTTCACCTTCGCTGCAACGGTCTTCGGTATCGCGATGGCGATCAGCAGGTGGGGGCTCAAGTGGGAGCCGCTGCACACCCTGCCATCGTGGGGCAACGGCAGCCGGGCGACGTTCGTGCTGATCGGTGTCGCCGGCGGCACCTTCGCCGCCAACACCGGATCCGGGATCGACATGCTGACGTTCGTCGTGCTGACGCTGGCGCTGGGGATCAACGAGAAGGTGAGCACGCCGACCACCGTCATCATCATGGGCATCAACACGGTCATCGGGTTTGCGATCCACGCCTTCATCACGCAGGACATCGGTCCGGCGTTCGACTACTGGCTCGTCGCCGTCCCCATCGTGGTCTTCGGTGCGCCCTTCGGGGCGTACGTGGCGTCGTACGCCAGCCGCGACCACATCATCCTGTTCCTGCTGTCGCTGATCACGCTCGAGTTCGTGACGACGCTCATCCTCGTGCCATTCACGCCGACCGCCATCGTGGTCACCGCCATCGCCGTCGTGATCTGCGCGGTGTGGTTCTGGGCGATGCTCAGATATCGGCATCGCACCGTTCCCGACGCACCACCCGAGCTCGCCCGCCATCACGGCTCCTGAGGGGGCCCACCGCCGGTGTCCGGCCCCGCCGCCGGACCAGATCGGCGCGTGCCTATCCGCCGATCGGCCCATGTGCCTACCTTCCGGCATCCCCTAGTCTGCCGGCGTGGGAACAGGCGTTTGACCGGGCCGCGCCAGATTCGCGACCCGGCCTGACAGTTGCGGGGGGACATGACCACCATCGAGGAGTCGGCCGAGTCCGCTGCGGGCGCACAGACTGCGGCACTCAGGGACAGTCGGGCCGAGTTGATCGAGCGGCTCCGCCGGTGGGCGTATCCCCTGGCGTTGCTCGTGGTCTACGTGACGTGGACCCTCTACATGATGCTCTCGGGCTCGTGGAACCTGTTCCAGGACAACTGGCCGGTGTCCGCCACCATGACGGTCGGCTCGTTCGTGGCGGGGGCCACCGCCGAGGGTGGCGCGGCGGTTGCCTTCCCCGTGTTCACCAAGGTGCTCCACATCGAGCCGACGACGGCGCGCACCTTCGGCCTCATGATCCAGTCGGTGGGCATGACCATGGCGGGTCTCGTGATCCTGGTGCGGCGGGTGCCGATCCTGCCTCGCGTCATCGGCTGGGTGACCCTCGGCGGGATCGCCGGCCAGTTCGTCGGGACCTACTGGCTCAGCGTCGGCAGCCCCTACTCCAAGATCCTCTTCACGTTCGTCGCCACCGTCTTCGGCGTGGCGATGGCGATCTCCCGCTGGGCGCTCAAGTGGGAGCCGCTCCACGCGCTTCCCTCGTGGGGCAACGGGAGCCGCATCACCTTCGTGCTCATCGGCATCGCGGGCGGCACCTTTGCCGCCAACACGGGATCCGGCATCGACATGCTCACCTTCATCGTGCTCACGCTCGCCCTCGGCATCAACGAGAAGGTGAGCACGCCGACCACCGTCATCATCATGGGCATCAACTCGGTGGTCGGTTTCGCCATCCATGGCCTCATCGAGCAGGACATCGGGATCGCGTTCGACTACTGGCTCGTCGCCGTGCCGATCGTGATCCTCGGCGCGCCGTTCGGCGCCTACGTCGCATCCCATGCCAGCCGCGACCACATCATCCTGCTGTTGTTGTCGCTGATCACGCTGGAGCTGGTCACCACGCTCATCCTGGTGCCGTTCTCATCCACCGCGATCCTGGTGACGGCCATCGCCGTTGTGGTGTGCGCCGTGTGGTTCTGGGCGATGCTCAAGTACCGGCACCGCACCGTTCCCGACGCCCCGCCCGAGCTCATCCACCATCATCACGCAGCGCACTGAGGTACGCGGCGCCGCGCGGCGACACGCGATATCCCACCCGCAGGCTGAGCGTCAGCCCGAGGTTCTTGAGCTTGCGGACATCGCGCTTGAAGGGGGCCGTTTCCCGACCGAAGGAGGCCGCGAGATCCGGCGCCCGCACGCCCGGGTTCGCCTCGATCGTCTCGAGCACGGCGCGAGTCCACGGGCCTCCGGCCGCGGCGCCGTCCATGCGGTCGAGCCTGCGGGTGATGGCGGCGACGTCCGCAACGGCGAGGTCGGCGTCGTGAGCCAGCGTGTCGCGGGGATCGGGCTCGTCCACGAGGTGGAACACGATGCGATAGAGCGGCAGGTCGTGATCGCCTGTCAGGTCGGCGAGGAGCTCGGTGGCGCCCGAGAAACCCGACTGGCGAGCGTCCCGATCCGTGACCTCGCCCGCCTCGACGACGTCGACCGACTCCACGGCGATGATCCCGGCGGGGGTTCGGTAGCGGTGGCCCGCGACCACTTGGTGTCGCTTCCATCGGCGAAAGGTCATCGTCACCGACCCATCGGCGATGCCCGGCCAGAAGCGCTTGGTGAAGAGCACGCCGAGAGCGTAGGCGGCTCCCCTGGTGCAGGGCCTTGCGGCAGCCCTGAAGCGCGTCTCGGTACGACCGAGCCTCCCGGAAGTAACCTGCCGACGTGAACGCAGACCCCTTGATCGACACCGTCCGCCGATCGGTGATCGGAGAGAACGACACGGTCAATGGCCCGTTCGGGCCACGCCGCGTCACGTACGCCGACTACACCGCTTCGGGCCGGGCGCTCACCTTCATCGAGGACTTCGTCCGGGACTCGGTGCTCCCGCTGTACGCCAACACCCACACCGAGTCGTCCGGAACAGGGCTGCAGACGACACGTTTCCGGGAGGAGGCGCGGGAGATCATCCGGAGCTGCCTCGGCGCGACCGACGAGCACGCCGTGCTGTTCTGCGGCTCGGGCTCGACCGGGGCGATCGACCGGCTGATTCAGGTGATGGGGCTACGCCTCCCCTGCCAGCTCGAGGACCGATATCACCTCTCAGCCGGGATCCCCGCCGCCGAACGGCCCGTGGTGTTCATCGGCCCCTACGAGCATCACTCCAACGAGCTGCCGTGGCGGGAGTCCATCGCCGACGTCGTGACCATCCCCGAGGACGCCGACGGGCACATCGACCTCGCACACCTCGAGCGCCAGCTCGTCGCCCACGCCGACCGCCCGCTCAAGATCGGCTCGTTCTCGGCGGCGTCCAACGTCACCGGGATCCTCAGCGACGTGCGGGCGATCTCCACCATGCTCCATCGCCACGGGGCGCTGTCGTTCTGGGACTTCGCCGCCGCCGCCCCCTACGTCTCCATCGACATGAGCCCGGTCGATCACGGTCGTGACGGCCACCTCGCCTACAAGGATGCCGTGTTCATCTCCCCGCACAAGCTCATCGGAGGGCCGGGCACGCCCGGGATCCTCGTGGCGCGCAAGGAGTTGTTCACCAACCGGGTGCCGGCGGTGCCGGGCGGGGGAACGGTGGCGTACGTCAATCCCTTCGAGCACCGCTACCTCGACGACATCGAGCATCGGGAGGAAGGCGGCACGCCGAACATCGTCGGAGCGATCCGTGCCGGGCTCGTGTTCCAGTTGAAGGAGGCGGTGGGCAGCGAGGCGATCCGGGCCAGGGAGGAGTCGTTCATCCGGCGGGCGATCGCCTCGTGGGACGAGGATCCCAACATCGAGATCCTCGGGAACCACGACGCCGACCGGCTGTCGATCGTGTCGTTCGTGATCCGCCACGAGGGGCGCCACCTCCACCACAACTTCGTCGTGGCGCTGCTCAACGATCTGTTCGGGATCCAGTCGCGGGGCGGATGCTCGTGCGCCGGCCCCTACGGACACCGCTTGCTCGGTATCGACCTCGAGCGCTCTCACGAGTTCGAGCGGGAGATCGCCAGGGGCTGCGAGGGCATCAAGCCGGGCTGGGTGCGGGTCAACTTCAACTACTTCATCTCCGAAGCCGTGTTCGAGTTCGTCCTCGATGCCGTCCACCTCGTGGCCACCGAGGGGTGGCGGCTGCTCCCCTACTACCGCTTCGAGCCGGCGACCGGGCTGTGGCGCCACCGCAAGCCGGGAGCAGATCCCCCCTTCAGCCTGCACGACGTGTCCTATGCGACGGGCGAGATGTCCTACCGGCACATGGATCACCGCCGGTTCCACGGCGACGACGAGCTGGTGGGATACCTCGCCGAGGCCCGTCGCATCATCGCCGACGTGGCCGCCGCCCCACCGCCCCCTCCGATGGAGATACCCATGGTCACCGAGGACTTCGAGCACCTCCGCTGGTTCCCGCTCCCGGATGAGATCGCCCAGGGTTGAGCGACGCTCCCCGCTGGTTCATACGCCCGGCATTCGGAGCGACCACCAGTACGCCGCCGGTCCGGCAGAAGGCCGGCTCGCAGGTGGCGCCTCGGCATCTCGTTGCGGGGATCCGGCAGCGAGCATCGAAAGAACGGCGGGTGGTCGCACTTCCCTGGGACAATGCACAGATGGGAAAGCCTGACGGGTTCGAATGGACGCAACGGAAGAACGGTGATGTGGTCGTCACGCATCATGCCCGGCCGGCGGCCATCCTGAGGGGGAGCGCCGCGATCAAGTTCGTGGCCGACGTCGGTCGAGGCGACCCGCAAGAGGTCATGGCCAGGGTCACCGGCAACTACAAGCGCGGCAACGAGCGGTCGGCGCGCCAGCAGTCCGGCTCGGCAGTTCTTGATCTCCCCAGGAGACGTCGTCCCCGACCTGCCCGACAGTCGGCCCCTNNACGTTCTGGAGCACCAGCGTGACCTCGCTCGCCCCGTACACCGTCTCGCAGGGGATGCCGTTGCGGTCGGCGTCCATCCGCTCCGGGGAACCGTCCCACAGCCAGTACATGAACGCAGCCAGGTAGTCGAACCCGGCTGCATCGAGGTCCCGGCACAAGGCACCCCGGGCGATCCCGTCGAAGCTCGACGCGGTCACGTCGTACTCGGTGGAGAACGCTGTGACGTCGGCCGCCGGGTAGACGGTCTCGCACGGAACGCCGTTGCCGTCGGCGTCCATCCGCCCCGGGGAGCCGTCCCACCACCAGTAACGAACGGCGTCCTCGAAGCCGAAGCCATACTCGTCGAGATCCCGGCAGAAGAGCCCACTCTCCAGGTAATGCAGCGTGCCACTCGGCGCCGGCAACGCAACGTCGCTCGCCCCTCCAGTTGTGCCAGGGAAGACGGCGGCCAGCCACGCCGGCCGATCCGGGGCGGCGCCATCGTCGAGCATCTGCCGCCACTCCTCGTCGGTGAGCCTTCCCTCCTCGGCCGCACGCCAGAACTCGTAGTACGAGTAGACGCCGCCTTTGGCGATCTGGAAACGACCTTCGTCGTTCGGGACGAGCACGTAGATCGTGTCCACGCGGCCGGTGCCGAGCTCGAGCACGTCGAAGGTGTTGCGGAAGATGTCGGCCACGATGGCATCGTCCTGGTCCTCCGGACCGGGGAGCCCGGTGTCCTCGTCGATGTCGGCCGAGCCCAGCCACAGCGCCTCGAGCTCCGCACCGATGAGCTCGAGCCACGTGTTGTCCTCCTCCGAGATCGGGCGTCCGGCGAGCTCGTCCTCGGCGATGCGGGCCAGGCGGTCCACGAGGGTGAGGTACTCGCCGATCAGCTCGTCGAGCTCGGCGGGCAGCAACCCCCGGCTCCCGAGCCCGTCCCTCGTCATCGCCGCAACCGAGGCGATGCGCGAGAACGCCACGGGATCGGGTTCCACCCAGTGCCGGGGGCGGAACACCTCGGGAGAGCCGCCGCCCTCGGCGGCGAAGCCCTGCTTGGCGTAGAGGATGGTGTCGTGCTTCAACTCCGTGTAGGAGCCGAAGCCGGTCTGGTGGTCCTTGGCGGTCCACGCCTCGGTCCGCATGAAGTCGGGGAAGGCGACACCATGGGGCGCCCACATCGGGGCGAGGGCGTACAGCCACGCGTCGTACACGGTGCCCGCCCAATCGGCGGCGGCCCGGCCGGCGATGAGCGCTCTCATGAGGTCGAGCTGCTCGTCGTAGTGCAGGTAGGCGGTCTCTCCCGCCTGGTCCTGGATGGTGTAGGCGAAGTCGGAGCCAAAGGCGGCGGCGACGTCGAGCGGCGACGGGGCAACCCGGCGCAGCTCCGGCAGCTCCTCGCCCACGTTGGGCCACGTGAGCTGATCGAGGATGTAGCTGTCGATGACGAACCGCGCCCCCATCACGCGGACTGAAGCCGCCTCCGGATTGATCCCGACGTCGCGCATCGCGAGCAGCACGTTCGCCAGCTCGACGAGCGCAGCAGGATCGGTCAGCTCGAGCGGGGCGGCGACGCCGTCGGGTGTCACCTCGTCGGCGGCGGCCGCCAGCTCGAACGGCGTGTAGTCGTCGGCGAGCCCGACCAGGAACGCGGTGGGCTCGTAGATGAGCCGCCACTCGTCGGCGAGCCCGGGATCGGCGTCGAGGAGCCGGGCGACGAGCACCCCCAGCAGCAACGAGTCGGGTTGGTCGAGGAAGAATCCCGTCTGCCCGAACAGCGACATGGCCCGGAAGTAGCGTTGCAGGTCCTCGTTCCGGTTGTAGTGGCCTCGCGGCCGGAAGAGCGTGTAGTCGACGCATCCGGCGGGGGACACCGCCGGCATGCACTCGCCGAACGACGTCACCGGCGATGTCGTCAGGTCGGCAGCGTCCTCGGCAAGCGCCACCTCGGCCTCGGCCCGTGTCCCGACGGCGTCGACATCGAGACCGAGGAGCACGGCCGCCGTCTGGAACCACTCCTTCACCCTCGTTGCGTGCTCGGCGAGCGGCGTCCCGGCCAGCTCGGTCTCCTGGGACTCGGCGGCGGCGAGGAGCCCGCGCACGAGATCCTCCAGCACCGGGAGCATGGCCTGCTGCTCGGCCTCGCGGAGCACCTTGCTGAACACGAGGTGCCATGCGTGGTAGGCGACGTCCGTCGTGACGAACACCGGATAGGGGTCGTAGACATTCCCCTCATATGCCATGTAGAAGAGCTTGCTCTCACCCGGCACGATGACGAAGCCGTTGGCGACGAGAGTGTCCAGGACGCCGGGCGACTCGAGGCCGTACCGAAGGGCGGCGGCGACGAGGACGTCGTCGAGCGATGTCGGCGTAGCCGGACCGGCGTAGGGCGTGGCGTCATCCAGCAGCGGGACGGCGGTGAAGCTCGCAAACGGGTCCACCTGCCGCGGCAGACCCGCCAACCCGATCACCTCGGCGGGCGCCGTGGTGGTCGTCGCCGAAGGCGCGGTCGTCGTGGTGGCCACCGGCGCCGTGGTGGTCGGGGCAACCGTGTCCGCTGCCACGGTCGTCGTCGTGTCCGCGGTGGTCGAGGAACACGCCCCTGCGATCACTGCGGCTCCCATAGCCGCCACGAACCAGCGTCGCACGACTGCCTCCTCTCGAGCCGGGGCACCGCCGGGTCACCGACGACGCGGTTCCACCGTATGGCGTTCCCTCCCGAACCGGGGAGACGGCAAAAGTCACCATTCGCCGCCGCCGGTCACGATCGCGGAGGGCTCGCCGACGTGGTCGGGCAACGCGGCAACGCCGATCCGGTCAGTGGTGGTGCGCCGGACCTCCCAGCGAATGCGCTGCGCTCACCAGACGGATGGCGCCGATGGCGGCGACGGCGAAGGCGCCGACGACGGCGAGCGCCTCGAGCCACCACGCCGCATCCGTCATGAGGACGCCGAGCGAGAACGTCACCGCAAGCGCAACGAAGACACCGATCCCGACGCGTACCACCAACGACATGTGAGGAGCCTCCTGGTCGGCATGCGCGCAGTGTCTCGCACTGCCCCGCCTGCTGCCAGCAGGGTGCGGAAAAACGGTTTGGCGCACTCCTGACGGCAGCAGACTACGTTGATGAGGGGGCTGTCAACGCTGCCTGACGAGTGCCGTCGGCGCTCTTTCCGCACCCTGCCAGGGCGCTTGGTCCCGATGAGCAGGCGCTCGGAGACCGAGCGCCTGCTCAGAGACCGAGCGCCCTCACCAGGAATGCCGCCATCTGGCCACGGGTGACGGCCTGGTCCGGGCAGTACTTCGTCCCACCGCAGCCAGTAGTGATGCCTGCACCGGCGAGGCGGTCGATGTCGAACTCGAAGAGGTTGCCGACGGTGTCGGTGAACCCTGCTGGAGCTGCCGCCGGGAGCGCGAGTCCCCGGCTGAGGAACGCCGCCATCTGCGCCCTCGTCACGAGGCTCTCCGGACAGAACTTCGTGGCGCTGCAGCCGGTGGTGATCCCTGCCGCGGCGAGCGAGTCGATGTCGGCGGCGAAGACCGTGCCCGACGTGTCGGTGAATCCGGCCGAGGGCGCCTCGGGCAGACCGAGGGCCCGCACCAGGAACGCCGCCATCTGGCCGCGCGTCACCCCGGCATCGGGGCAGAACTTGCCGTCGGCGCAGCCTTTGGTGATGCCCGCGGTGTACAGCTTCTCGATGTCCGCCTCGAAAATGGAGGCGTCGTCGTCCCAGAAGATGCCCTCGCCCGCCGGCGTGTAGTCCGAGGATGCGAAGAAGAGCTCGGTGACCCAGGTCCCGGTGGAATCGATGAAGACGCCCGGGGCGAAGAAGGTCATCGACGAGTTCAAGATGTTCGCCCGGTGCCCGGGTGAGTTCATGAAGAGCTCGTGGATGTTCGTGCAATCTGCGAGATCATCCACCGACGTCCACGCGATGTTCTCCGCCCAGGTGGTGGTGCCGTCCGGGAGGATCGGAGCGCGCTCGGCATCGGTCATGTGCCGAAAGCCGGTCTCCGACATGCGAACAGAGTGCTCGCGCACCAATTCGATCAAGTCCGTGGCCATGGCGAGGGGCCCCGCCCCTTCCGCAGCCCGGGAGGCATTCACCTCCTCGAGGAGACAGTCCTCGAAGCCGGCCGCCGTCATCGCCGCAGACGCGGGGGCAGCAAACGACATCAAAAGGACCACGAACGCCAGAACAAGAGCGCCGCCGTATCGAGCCGACGGGCGCGAAGCCGTCCTACTCATCGTTCAATTCCCTACCATTCGGGGGGGTTTACCTGGCCCCCGCCAATCCTACCGAGGGCGACCATATCGCAATATGCGGGTTGCGTGCAACCCGAAGGCGAGAAATAGGGCCGACCGCCTCAGGGCCCACACCGCGACGCCTCGCGGTGACGGCGGGCGCACCCAGTTCTCGGGTCCGCGATCTATCGTGCATGCCCTATGCGGCACCGGTCCCGATCCCTGGCACAGCCGTGACGTGGCGACCCACCGAAGCGGCGCCGCCCGGCTGGTTCACGAGGGCGCTCGACACGCCGTACGCCGAACGAACCGTCGACGTCGACGGCACCCCGATCCACTACCTGGACTGGGGACACCCGACCAACCCCGGGCTCGTCCTCGTCCACGGTGGCGCCGCACACGCCCACTGGTGGACGTTCCTCGGGCCGTTCTTCACCGCACGCTGGCACGTCGTGGCGCTGGACCTCAGCGGCCACGGCGACAGCGGACGGCGCGAGTCCTACTCACACTGGGCGTGGGCGGACGAGGTGATGGCGGTGTCGGAGGCGGCGGGTTTCCCGGGGCCGCCCGTCGTGGTCGGGCACAGCCTCGGCGGCATGGTCACGATCATGACGGCGGCACGATTCGGTGACCGCCTCGCCGGCGCGGTCATCGTCGATTCCCCGGTGCGGCGCCCCGACCCGGAGTCCGAGGAGGGCCGCAGCGGGCGGGCGTTTCGCTCCCCCGGCGTGTATCCCGACATCGAGTCGGCGCTGCTCCACTTCCGGCTGATCCCGGAGCAGCCGTGCGAGGCCGACTACATCGTCGATCACGTGGCCAGGCACTCCCTGCACGAGACGACCGTCGGTTGGACGTGGAAGTTCGACCCCAACCTGTTCCGCCACACGCTGGTGCCGCTGCGCGACCAGCTGCGGGCGGTGCGGTGCCGCGTCGCTCTGATCCGCGGCGAGCTCAGCGTCGTCGTGCCGCCGGACACCGCGGACTACATGTACGAGTTGATGGGGAGAGCGGCGCCCGTCGTCTCGATCCCGGAGGCCTACCACCACCTCACCCTCGACCAGCCGCTGGCGTTCGTGGCCGCCCTCCGCACGTTGCTCGCCGATTGGCAGCACTCGATCCCCCACCGCCGATCATGAGCCTGCGATGGGACCCAGGCCGCTACCTGGCATTTGCGGACCTGCGGCTCCGTCCCGGTCTCGAGTTGCTCGCTCGCATCGCTCACCCCGAACCGCGGCTCGTGTACGACGTCGGCTGCGGGACCGGGGCGCTGACGCGAGTCATGGCGGAACGCTGGCCCGCGGCGCACGTCGTCGGTACCGACAGCTCGCCCGCGATGCTCGCCGAGGCTCGGGCCACGCCGAGCCCCATCGAGTGGGTCGGCATGGACGTGAGGGATTGGGACGTGCCGGACGCAATCGACGTGATCTTCAGCAACGCCGTGCTGCATTGGGTCCCGGACCACGACAACGTGATCCTCCGCCTGTTCCGCTCCCTCAGCGCTGCGGGCACCCTCGCCTTCCAGATGCCGCTGAGCTGGGGCGAGCCATCGCACCGGCTCATCCGCGAGGTCCTCGAGCGCCGCCGTCTCGGCAGCACGACGCTGCGCGCCCACTACGACCGGAGACCCGTGGCGGACGCGCAGCACTACGGCGAGTTGCTGCGCGGTGAGGGTGCGACGGTCGACATCTGGGAGACCCGGTACTTCCAGGAGCTCGAGGGCGACGATGCTGTGCTGCGCTGGGTGGAGGGAACGGCGCTGCGGCCCTTGCTCGACGAGCTCGACGTCGCGGAACGAGACGCGTTTGTCGCGGAATACCGGGACGCCCTGGCGGCGGCGTATCCCAGAGCCCCGTCCGGGACGACGATCTACCCGTTCGCCCGGCTCTTCGTGGTCGCCGCCCGTGCAGACCGACGGGAATAGGATTGGGACGTGGAGACTCCTCACCTCCGGGTCACAGGTCTCGTGGCCCACGAAGCGCTGTTCGCCGCCTCTGACCTGGCCACGTTCCCATCGGTCGTCGCGGACGCGGCGAGCGTCGCCGCCGGAGCCGTCGGCACGGCCGTGCGGGTGGGCGAGATCCTCGACCAGGTGACGGTCGAGCACGGCGCCACCCACTGCACCGTGATCAGCCAGGGAGGTGCCTACCGGGCATCGATCCCTCTCGACGATCTGCGCGAGGACGGCTGGCTGGCCTTCTCCGAGGCCGGGGGACCGCTGCCCGACAACCGTGGCGGGCCATTCCGGCTCACGGTCGCCGAGGGATCGACCCTGTGCTGGAACGTGAAGCGGGTGGCGACGCTCCGGGTGACGGCGGGGCCCGAGCCGGACGACGTGCCGGAGAACCCGCCGCACTGAACCGGCGGCACGCCACCGCGTTGGGATGCAGACACGGCGAGAGGGCGGCGGTGACAACCGCCGCCCTCTCGCCGCATCACCAGGGGGAGGCTGGGAACCCCTCCTGGGTCAGTGGGCTCAGGGAAGGATCGACGGCGGAACGAGCACGCCGTTGATACCGTGGATGACGCCGTTCGAGGCGAAGATGTCGAGCCGCTTGGTGTTGAGGGTCACGTTGCCGTTGAGCGTGAGCGCCGGGCCGTCGAGGTAGATCGACTCGCCCTGGAGGGTCGGCACGTAGCCGTCGATCGTCACGGCGACCGAGCTCGGGACGACGCCGGGCACCACGTGGTACAAGAGGACGTCATCCAGGAGGCCCGCGCTGCTCAAGTAGTCGATCATCCCCGCCGTGTTCGTGTCGAAGCCCTTGGCCGTCGTCCGGAAGGCGCGGTTGTCGGGTGCGAAGACGGTGACATCGTCGAGGCCGGCGACGGCGTCGACCAGGCCCGCCTCCACCACAGCCCGCAGCAGGGTCTTGTACTGGCCCGTGGTGGCGACGATCTCGACGATCGACGGCGGCTCCTCGGTCATCGCCTCGTCGGCGCTGGCAACACCGGGAACCATGGCGATGACCAGACCGGTCATGGCGGCAAAGATGCCGAGCTTCTTGAACATCATTCCTCCTGTGGCAGACGGGGAATCTGCAACCCCTTCCATCTCACTACGGGCCCCGCCCGGCGCGCGGATGAGGTCTTTTCGTGGCACGAGGCGGCCGGCCGCGAGGCTCAGCCGACGAGACGCTGGATACGGCGGACGGCGACCATGACCGATGCCACGTCGTCTCCGCCTTCGACGGCAACAGACCGCGTCAGCCGCATGAGCTGTGTGTAGCGGGTGCCGCAGGAATCCACGAACGCCGCCACGGCTGCTGCCGGGTCCAGGCCGACCCCGCGTTCGGCGACCCGCTCCGTGAGCTGTCGCCGCAACCCGAGCAGGTCGTCGGCGACGGCGCGCGCCGCCGCCCGCTGCCAGCGATCCGCCCTCGGCAGCTGCTGGAGAATCCGCGTGAGGCGATCGAGATGGAACGCCTCGGCCACCAGGAACGACAATCGGGCGACCGCATCGAGCGGCGCATCCAGGATGCGGGCCAGCTCGATGATGTCGGGGGCGTGGACCAAGGCGTCCTCGTAGGCGTGACGGCGCGCCAGGGCGCCGGGAGCGCCCGCAGCGACGAGCTCGGCGGCCCGCTGATCGCGCGCCGCCACCCAATCCGGGGTTCCCACCTTCGGCAGCATGTCCGAGAGCGCAGCGAAGGCTTCCCGCGTCGCCGCGATCGTTTGCGGGGACAGCTGCGTCTCGCCGCGGTCGAGGTGCCACCGCGCCATCGCCTCGACCAGCTCGTCGACACCGGCCATCAGCCGGTGCTGGAGCTCCGGATCGATCTCGCCCTCCAGGCGCTCGACGGCGTCCCAGCGTTCGCCCGCCCCCGTGATCTCGCGGGCGATGCGGTAGGCGCGCACGATCGAGGGGGCGAGAGATCCCGTCTCGGCTTGGAGCCGGGCGACGAAGGTGATGCCCTCAGAGTCGATCACCTCGTTGGCGATGATCGTGGCGATCAGCTCGCGGCGCAGCGGGTGCTCGGTGACGAGCGGGCCGAACCGGTGCACGATCTCGTTGGGGAAGTAGGCGGCGAGGTCGCGCTGGAAGTCGGGAGCCTCCGGCAGGTCGGATGTCAGCAGCTCGTCGGCGAGCATGCGCTTGGCATAGGCGAGGAGCACGGCGAGCTCCGGTGTCGTCATGCCGAGCCCGGCGCGGCCCCGCTCCACCATCTCCTCGGTGGAGGGCAGCACCTCGATCACCCGATCCAGGGCGCCCTGCCGCTCGAGCGACTGCATCAGGTCCTCATAGGCATCCAGGCGTTGCGGGGAGGCATCCTGCTCTTGCGTCAAGATCTGCGCCTGGAGGAAGTTCTCGTACACGACCCGCGTGGTGATGTCGTCTGCGAGCGCCTCGATGAGGGCGTTGCGCTCGCCCGGGTCCAGCACGCCGCGCTCCATGGCCAGTCCGAGGAGCACCTTCAGGTTCACCTCCCGGTCGGAGCAATGCACCCCGCCGGAGTTGTCGATGAAGTCGGTGTAGAGCCTTCCCCCGGTCGCGGCGTACTCGATACGCCCGCGCTGGGTGAGCCCCAGGTTGCCGCCTTCTCCGACGACGCGACAGCGCAGGTCCCTCCCGTCGATCCGCACCGCGTCGTTCGCCCGGTCACCGGCATCCGCGTTGGACTCGTCGTGGGCTTTCACGTACGTGCCGATACCGCCGTTCCACAGCAGGTCGACCGGAGCCTGGAGGATGATGCGGATCAGCTCTGCGGGGTTGACCGACGCCGGCTCGGTTCCCAGCGCAGCCGCCGCCTCGGGGGAGAGCTCGATGCGTTTGGCGCTGCGCGCAAACACGCCACCGCCCGCCGAAAGGATGCTTCGGTCGTAGTCGTCCCACGACGTCCCGGGTGTGGTGAAGAGCCTGCGCCGTTCGTCGACGGAGCGCACCGGGTCGGGAGTCGGATCGAGGAACACGTGGCGATGGTCGAACGCGGCCACGAGACGGATGGTCGGCGACTGCAGCATGCCGTTGCCGAACACATCGCCTGACATGTCGCCGATGCCGACCACGGTGACCGGCTCGGTCGAGACGTCGCGCCCCATCTCGTGGAAGTGGTGCTTCACCGACTCCCAGGCGCCCCGCGCCGTGATGCCGAGTGCCTTGTGGTCGTACCCGGCGGAGCCACCCGAGGCGAACGCATCGCCGAGCCAGAAGCCGTACTCCGTCGCCAGCCCGTTGGCGACGTCGGAGAAGGAGGCCGTGCCCTTGTCGGCGGCCACGACGAGGTACGGATCGGGCCCGTCGTGCACGCGGACGCCCGGTGGGTGCACGATCGAGCCGTCCACCAGGTTGTCGGTGACTTCGAGGAGCCCGCGGATGAACGTCTCGTAGGCATGGCGAACCGCAGTACGCACATCGGACGTGCCGCCGCGGCGCACGATGAAGCCACCCTTGGCGCCGGTCGGCACGATGACGGCGTTCTTCGTCATCTGCGCCTTCATCAGCCCGAGCACCTCGGTGCGGTAGTCCTCGCGCCGCTCCGACCAGCGGATGCCGCCGCGGGCGACCATGCCGCCCCTGAGGTGGATGCCCTCGACCTCCTGCCCGTACACGAAGACCTCGAAGAGGGGGAAGGGTCGGGGCATGCCCGGAACCTCCCCGGACCGCAGCTTGAAGGCGAGACACGACCGGTCGGGACGGAATGCGTTCGTTCGCACGGTGGCGCACACCAGGCCGGCGAAGGAGCGCAGGATGCGGTCCTCGTCGAGCGACTCCACCCGATCCACTGCAGCGAGCACGTCGCTGCGGGCGCGGGCCGCCTCCTCGTCGCTGCCGTCTGGCGAGAACCGGCAGTGGAACATGCGGACGAGCTCGGAGGCGATCTCGGGGTGGCGCACCAGGGTGTCGTGGATGTAGTCCACCGTGAACTGCGGGCTCACCCTGCGCCAGTACTTCTCGTAGGCGCGCAGGATGGCGACGTCCTCGTGGGCGAGGCCCGCCACCACGATGAGCCGGCTCAGCGAATCCGATTCGGCCTCGTTGCGCCAGACGGCGGCGATGAGCCGCTCGATGCGTTCCCCGGCCCCCTCGATGTCGACGGGTTCGCCGTCGGGGCCGAGCACCCCGAAGTCGTGGATGAGAACGGGCGGGCCATCGCCGACGAGCCGGGTCGGGACCTCCTCGATGACCTGCAAGCCGAGATGCTCGAGCAGCGGCATCATCTGGGACAGCGCCAGCTTCTCGCCCCTGTGGTAGAAGCTGAGGCGGGTGAGCTGCTCGGGGCCCGGCGGCTCGGTTTGGAGGCCGACGACGAGCGGTTCGGTGCCCGCAGCGAGCCGGCTCAGCGCAGCGATGTCGCCGGCGGCGATGTCGAGCGAGGTCGAGTTCTTGTAGTACTCGGGGAACCGGCTCGCCCATCGGCCGGCAAGTGCCCTCCCCCGGTCCTCGCCCTCGCGAACGACGAGGCGGTCGATGAGCCGGTCGTCCCACGTCCTGGTGAGATCGGCGACCTCCGCCTCCAGCTCCGAGAACGACACCTCCGGCACGTGATCGGCGCCCACCCACACGGTGAAGTGGATGCGTGCCGGATCGCTCTCGCCGAGGGCGAGCCGGTAGTCGACCGCCGTGCCCTGGAAACGCTCGAGGAAGAGCGCCTGGAGCCTGCGCCGCAGGGCGGCGTTGAAGCGGTCACGCGGCATCGCAACCAACACGGAGACGTTGCGCCGTAGGAGATCGTTGCGCACGAAGAGTCTCACGCCCCGTTGCTCCTCGAGAGCGAGCAGTCCCGAGATGCTGCGGGCGAGCTCCTCACGCGGCACGGAGAACAGCTCTTCCTTCGGGAAGCTGTCGAAGATCTGCACCATCGCCCGGTAGTCGTGCGAGCCCTCGATGAGGTCCTCGTTCTCGACGATCCAGGCGAGCTTGCGCCGCAGCAGCGGGATCGACGAGGACCGGGCCATGTAGGCCTTTGCGGTGAAGAGGCCGATCAGCCGCACCTCGCCCGCGACCCGGCCGTCCGGATCCATCCGCCGCACGCCGACGTAGTCCATGCGGGCGCGGCGGTGGACGGTCGAGGTGCGGTTCGTCTTCGAGATGACGAGCAGATGCCCGCTCAGGTAGCGTTCGAGCTGGTCCGGCGGCAGATCGCGCAACGGGACAGGCGTGGCGAAGCGTGACGCCGCCGCATGGGAGAGGATGCCGAGCCCCGACTCGGGGTCGACCTCGAGGGACCGCCCCTCGGGGCCGGTGACGATGCCGTACTCCCGGAAGCCGAGGAACACGAAGTTGTCGTCGAGCAGCCACCGCAGGAAGGCGATCGCTTCATCGACCTCGTCCTGGGAGTAATGGCTGGCCCCCTCACGCGCCGCCTCCACCATCGTCTCGATGCGAGCTCGCATCGCCTCGAAGTCGCGCACCGCCGCCTGGAGATCGGCGATCACCTTGCGCAGCGCCGCCTCGAGATCGGCCCGCTCGTCCTCGTTCAGGCGGCGATCGAGCTGATGGTGCTGCACGGATTCGCGAGTTGGGGCCTCGCGCACGCTCGCGATCGAGACGAGGTGGCCGCCCTCGCGCACGGTACCGATCACGGGGTGGAGGACGCGGAGCGGCTCGAGCTGCCGTGACCGCAGCTCGGCCGTCACCGACTCGACGAGGAACGGGGCGTCGGGTGCGTTCACCTCGGCGACGGCCCCGGGCGCCGCATACCCGTGGACCGCAGGGTCGGGGTTGAACACGCGGACGGCCATGGGTGCGTCGCCGCGCCCATCCACGAAACCCAGCATCGACTCGACGCGGGCGGCCAACGCAGTCACGTCGCGCTCGTCGGGCGTGAGTGCGGCGCGGCGCAGCAGGGCTCGTGCGAAGTCGGTGAGGAGCCGGGCGTGCTCCTGTGGGTGCATTGACCGGAAGACGGCAGTCAGCTCGTCCACGAGCGTGCCGGACGGACCGGCAGCAGCGGTATCCCTGGAGACCACGACCCCACGCTAGCGAAGCGAAGGCCCACCACCCATGAGCCAGAGGTCACGAAGCGGCGCGTGGATCGCACGGCGCGTGCCACACTTGCCCGATGGACGTCGCCGGTGCCTTCTGGTTGCAGGCGTCTGCCTGCGAACGACTCGAGTCACCGCTCTACGCCAGGCTCCTTGCGGCAGCCGCGACCGACATCGAGGCCGAGGTGGCAGTGCACGATCTCGTGGGCCACTGGCGAGGCGATCCCGTCGCCGATGCGCTCGCCCTCAGGCTGTTGGGCGGCGTCCACCGGGCGGTCCTGCGCGGCGACGCCCCCGAGCTGGCCCGCCACACCCCACCGCCGGAGGCATCCCGGCGTGGCCCGAATGCGAGCGAGTGTTCCTGGAGACGGCGGGCCGCCGGCTTCCCGTCGTCGTGGAGGCGCTCACCCGGCCGCCGCAGACGAACGAGATCGGGCGGGCGGGCGTGCTGATCGGCGGGCTGCTCGAGATCGAACGCATCGCCGAACGTCCCGTCCGGCTGCGCGGATCGGCTCGAGCGCAGGTCTCAACCTGCTCCTCGATCTGTTCCACTACGACCTCGGCGCCGCCGAATGGGGCGATCCGGACAGTCCGGTCGATGTGGTCATCGAGTGGCGGGGCACGCCTCCCGACCTGCGCCGGGCGCTCCGGATCGAGAGCAGGGCAGGCTGCGACATCGCCCCGCTCGATGTCGACACCCCCGGCGATGCGGAGCGGGTGACGTCGTACGTGTGGGCCGATCAGGTGGACCGGTACCGTCGGGTCACGGGCGCCATCGAGCTGGCCCGCCGGCACCCGGTGAGGGTTGCCGCCGTCACCGCAGGTGACTGGCTTGCAGACGAGCTGGCGGAGCCGGTGCCGGGGGTGGCCACCGTGGTGATGCAATCGGTGATGTCCCAGTACCTGTCGACTGAGGCCCGGTCCCGGTTGCGGAGAACGATCAGGAGCGCCGGCCGGCGCGCCACACCCGACGCCCCGCTGGCCTGGCTCCGCTTCGAGCCCGGCGCCCGCCACTTCGAGCTGCGCCTGGCGCTGTGGCCCCAGGGCGCCGAGCTCTTGCTCGCCGACGCCCACCCCCACGGGGCGTGGGCGGAGTGGTTCGTCGGCGCCGAGCCGCGGTGAGGTCGGTTCCGAGCAGCGTCACGCCGGATCGAACCGCGCTTGCCCCTGGGCAACGGTGACGACGAGCTGCGCGCCCTCCACCACGCCGTCGATCCACGCGACGAGCACCTCGACGATGGTGGGTGGCTGGTGGTGCTCCGGCTTCGTCTCCGGGTGCGGGTAGTAGACGAGTCCGGCGATGAGGCGCGCGGGGTCGATCCCGATACGGCACTCGACGAACGAGAAGTCCTCAGGCGGCTCGATGTCATGCCAGCGCACGTCCCGCAGGGTCACCGCCGGGTTCTCGATCACGATGCGGTACGGCGCGACGTCGAGATTGATGGTGCCTGCGTGGAACTGGGCGATGTCCACGCCAGCCGCTGCGAAGTGCGGCGCCTGCATGGCCAGCGTTCCGCCGGGGAAGCGGGGATCGCCGTTCGCCCCCGACGCCACCCGATGCCCGCGCACGACGATCCCCCGAACCGTGGTCCGCCCGCCGCCGCCGCTCATGCACGCGACGGTAGACGCCGGCTCTGCTCGTGATACGTGATACCCAGTACCTCGTACCTCGTACGCCTTCCTTGACGGATGCCGCATGCAGTGAGATAGTGGCGGTGGCCGTGACCGCAACGAGTGTGGCGCGGCCGCTCTGTCCGCCGACCGGGGTTCCGGTCGAGTCGATGGGAGGAGGGTCGAGATGCTGTACGTCATCGCTGCTGCCGGCGTCGCGCGCCCCTTCCCCATGCCGCTGGTCGCCTAGCCGCTTCGGCACTGCGCCCACCGGCTGCGGGCCCGCCCCGCACCCTCATCGACCCGTCCGACACGGAGGCCGCCTCGTGAGCCTCCCGGCCCTGAGAGCACCCAATGATCCCGGTCCGTTCCTACTTCAAGCTCCTCGTGGAGTACCTGCGCCCGCTGCGGCTGCGCGTCGCCCTGCTCACGGTGGTCCTGCTCGTCTCGATCGCCCTGCAACTCGTCAACCCGCAGATCGTGAAGGTCTTCATCGACCGCGCCACTTCGGGTGCGGCGAGCGACACCCTCATCCCGCTCGCCATCTGGTTCATCGTGATCGCCGTCGCCCATCAGGCGTTCAGCGTCGCCTCGACCTACCTGGCCGAGGACCTCGGATGGGCGGCGACCAACGAGATGCGCGCCAGGCTCGCCGACCACGTGCTGCGCCTCGACATGGGCTTCCACAAGGAGCACACACCCGGTGAGCTGATCGAGCGCATCGACGGGGATGTCACGTCGCTGTCGAACTTCTTCTCGGCGTTCACGATCCGGGTGATCGGCAACTTGGTGCTCCTCACCGGCATCCTGGTGCTGCTGTGGGTCGAGAACGTCTGGGTCGGGCTCGGGCTGACCACGTTCTCGCTGATCGCCCTCGCCATCATGCTGCGGCTGCAGCTCGTCACCGTCCCCTGGTGGAAGCAGGTGCGGGCCACCAGCGCCAAGCTGTTCGGCTTCGTCGGCGAGCAGCTCGGCGGAACGGAGGACATCCGAGCCAACGGCGGGGTGCCGTACATGGTGTATCGCTTCACGGCGATCCTGCGGGAGTGGCTGCCCGAGCAGGTCCGCGGCCGCATGGGCTTCGCCGTGCTGTGGGCCACCGGCATCTGGAGCTACGTCATCGGCACCGCCCTGGTCTTCTGGATCGGGTCCGTCCTGTTCGGCAACGGGGCAATGACGCTCGGGTCGGTGTACCTGGTCTTCTACTACACGGGCATGACCCGGCAGCCGATGGATCAGATCCGTGGGCAGATGGAGGACTTCCAGAAAGCCGGCGCCGGGATCGCCCGCGTCGAGGAGCTGTTCTCCCGGACGTCGGTGCTCGGCGTCGACGGCGTGCGCCATCTGCCCGTCGGGGCGCTCAGCGTCGCCTTCGACGACGTCGAGTTCGCCTACGACGACGCGGCAGGCGACGAGCGGGTGCTCCACGGCGTCTCGTTCGAGCTCGCCCCGGGGCGGGTGCTCGGCGTGCTCGGCCGCTCCGGCTCAGGCAAGACGACGCTGGCGCGGTTGCTCACCCGCCTCTACGACCCGCAGTCGGGCGCCGTCCTCATCGGCGGGGTCGACGCCGCCCACGTCGCCACCGAGGAGCTACGCAAGCGGGTCGGCATGGTCACCCAGGACGTGCAGCTCTTCCGCGCCCCGGTGCGGGACAACCTGACGTTCTTCGAGACCAACGGCCACGGCGACGCCCACCTGATCGAGGTGCTCCACCGGCTCGGCCTGGAGGAGTGGCTGGCGACGCTGCCGGCCGGGTTGGACAGCCAGCTCGAGTCGGGCGGCGGCGGACTTTCGGCCGGGCAGGCGCAGCTGCTGGCGTTCACCCGCATCTTCCTGCGCGACCCGGGGCTGGTGATCCTCGACGAGGCGTCGTCGCGGCTCGACCCGATGACGGAGACCCTCATCGAGCGCGCGGTCGACCGGCTGCTCGACGGACGCACCGGGATCATCATCGCCCACCGCCTGGCGACGGTGAACCGTGCCGACGACATCTTGATCATGGAGGACGGCCGGGTGGTCGAGTTCGGCGAGCGGGTCACCCTCGCCGCCGACCCCGACTCGCGGCTGTCGACGCTGCTCGCGACCGGAATGGAGGAGGTGCTCGCATGACCGATCGCACGACCACGCGGGTGCCGACCTGGCGGTTGCTGCGCGGCCTGATGCGGTATGCCCCGTGGCGGTACGCCGCCAACATCGCCCTGTGGGCGACCATGTGGCTGATGCCGGTGATCCCGGCGCTGATCACACAGGCCTTCTTCGACCGGCTCCAGACCGAGCCCGGCTTCAACGCGGCCACCCTGATCGCGATGCTCGTGGCGTACGGCTTCGCCCGCCTCGGCGTCATGGTGCTCGGCATGTGGAACGACATCCACTTCGCCTACCGCACCAGCTCGCTGTTGCGGACGAACATGCTGGAACGGGTCTACGAGATGCCAGGCGCCCAGGCGGTGCACGAGTCACCCGGCGAGATGATCAGCAGGTTCCGCGAGGACGTCGAGCACGTCGAGGAAGCGCTGGCGTGGACGGCCGATCTCGTGGGCACCCTCGTCTTCTCGATCGCCGCGGCGTGGATCATGCTGTCCATCGACGCCCGCATGACGCTGCTCGTCTTCGCCCCCCTGGTCGTCATGGTCGTCACGGCGGAGCGGCTCGGCGGCCGCATTCGCCGGTATCGCACCGAGGCGCGGGAGGCCACGGGGCAGATCACCGGGATGCTCGGAGAGGCGCTGGGCTCCGTGCAGTCCATCAAGGTCGCCGGGGCCGAGAAGAGCACGCTGGTGGAGTTCCGCAGGCTCAACGAGGTGCGCCGGCACAAGATGGTGCGCGACCGGGTGTTGACCGCCATGCTCGAGTCGGTGTTCTGGAACCTGCTGAACATCGGCGTCGGGCTGATCCTCGTCGTCGGGGCAGGCTCGCTCAGCGACGGGTCGCTCACGATCGGGGACTTCGCCCTGTTCGTGTACTTCCTCGACTTCGTCACCGACACCGGCTACTTCGTCGGGATGTTCGTCGCCAAGTTCAAGCAGGCCGGGGTGTCGCTCGAGCGCATGGCCGCGATCATCGGCGATGCGCCGCCCGAGGCGCTGGTCGACCGTCGTCAGCTCCACCTGACGGGCCCCCACCCGGAGCCGGTGCCGACGACGGCGGGAGGCGAGCCGCTCCGGCATCTCGAGGTGCGCGGGCTGAGCTTCGTGTACCCGGGATCGAACGCGGGCGTGCGCGACATCGACCTGAGCGTCCCCGCCGGGAGCTTCACGGTGATCACGGGCCGTGTCGGCTCCGGCAAGACCACGCTGCTGCGTGCCCTGCTCGGGCTCGTCTCACCGGACGGCGGCGAGGTGCGCTGGAACGGACGGGTGGTCACCAACCCGGACGACTTCTTCGTGCCGCCGCGCGCCGCGTACGTGCCGCAGGTGCCGCGCCTGTTCTCGATGCCCTTGCGCGACAACCTGCTCATGGGCCGTCATGACGATGAGGACGCGTTGTACGAGGCCGTGCGCGCCGCCGCCTTCGAACGCGACCTCGACGCCATGCCGCACGGGCTCGACACGCTCGTCGGACCGCTCGGGATGCGACTGTCTGGCGGGCAGGTACAGCGCACGGCGACCGCCCGGATGTTCGTGCGCCGGCCCGACCTGCTGGTGATCGACGATCTGTCGAGCGCGCTCGACGTGGAGACGGAGCGCACGCTCTGGGAGCGCCTGTTCCGCGAGCACGCGGGCGCCACGGCGCTCGTCGTGTCACACCGGCGTCCGGCGCTGCAACGCGCCGACCGGATCGTGTTGCTCGAGAACGGCGAGATCGCCGCCGTCGGCACCTTCGACGAGCTGCAAGCCAGCGTCACCGGCTTCCGCGAGCTCTGGACGGGCGAGGAACCGGCTGCGGTGCCCTGAGGATCGAGTAAGGGGAGCACGAGGGGTCCGCTCCACCACAGCGAGGTGGGCAGGGCAACGTCTCGGGCCTGCATGAGCCTCAGGCTCATGCAGGCCTCGCCTCACCCCCCTCGCATCGCTGCGCTCTGCGATCCCCCCGGAAGGGGGGATCATTCGGGATCGAAACCTCAGCCGACGGAGACGACCTCGATCTCGAAGGTGAGGGCCTCACCGGCGAGGGGGTGATTGGCGTCGATGGTGACGGTGTCTTCCGTGACCTCGATGACGGTGGCGGGGATGCCGTTGCCGACCATCACCTGCATTCCCTCGACGCGAAACTCCTCCGGCACGTCGGCGATGGGGAATTCGATGATCGCCTCCGGATCCGGCTCGCCGTAGGCCTGATCCGGCGGGATGCGGACCGTGGTCGTGTCACCGACCTTCATCCCGAGCACGGCTTCATCGAAGCCGGGGATGACCTGGCCGGAGCCTACGACGAACTCGAGGGGCTCCCGCTCGCGCGACGAGTCGAACTCGGTGCCGTCGTCGAGCGTGCCGGTGTAGTGCACGGCCACGAGATCGCCCTCGTCGACGATGTCGTCGACCGGGCCGGCGGCGGTGGTGGTGGTCGAAGCGTCAGAGGCGGCGGTGGTCGTCGTTGCGGCAGCGTCTGCGCCGGTGGTCGCCGGCGCTGCGTCGTCGTCGCCACCACACGCCGCAAGGGCGAGCACGAGCGCGACGAGCACGACGAGAGAGCGGGGAAGGGTCATCGGGAAGACTCCAAGATCGTGTAGCACATCACTCTAGGAGTGCCCGGGGACTGTGGCGCTGGCACTCGTCGGGCTGCCCGCCTGCCAGCATCCCGGGGAAGTCGATGCAACGAAACGCGAGGGTGAGGCGTCATCTCTCCTGACACGCACACCATCACTGACACACGGTTCGAGACGCTCAACAGGGAGCGGTTGGACCCGATGGTCCGGCTCGCCCACGCGATCGTCTACGACCGCGGAACGTACCTCGGCATCGCCGACCGTCACCCCACCGGGATCACGCTCACGGACGCCGGGATCATCGCCCTTCCCCAGGCGGGCACGGACCCATCGAGCTTCGGCAGCGATGGGTCGGCATGGCTGCTCGATCTCGGGGGCCAGGCCGCCGGCTAGCGGGAGCGATCGGCCTCGAGACGGGCGACCACCTCGTCGAGGGTCGGGATGAGGGCGTCGGCCCAGGCCTGGTGGCCGATGGGGCTGGGGTGGAAGAGGTCGGGGGCGAACATGTGGATGCCGCTGTTGAAGGCGGCGGTGGTGAGCCGCCACTGGTCGATCTTGGCGACCCCGTGGCGGNNACCCGCCGGTGCACCCAGTCGGCGACGTGGCCCGCACCCGAGGCGATGCGATCCAGCGGGAATGCCAGTCGCGGGATCGAGCCGAGGTCGCCCACCCCGAAGAGCACGACCGCATCGCACACCTCACGCAGGCTCGCCACGATGTGGTCGAGCCGCTGCTCGAAGCGCCACACGGGCACGAACCGCATGATGTCGTTCGAGCCGACGGACACCACCGCCACGTCCCACTGCTCCGCGAGCGCACGAGGGAGCTGGTCTTCGACGACGTCGCGCGACTTGGCCCCACCCTCGGCGAGACAGGAGAGCTCGACCCGATACCGAGCGGCGAAGTGGCGAGCGAGGATCCGGGCCCATGTTGCGTCGGGATCGTCGAGGCCCGGCGCCGTCACCGTGCTGTCGCCGAGGAGGACGATGCGGAGCCGGGGCCGATCGCCGTCCCCCACGACGCACGACGGGTCGAGGCCCTCGAAGGAAGGTACGCCACGGAAGCGGGCATAGGCCACTTGGCCGGCGAGCATCGCCGCCCCCATCATGACGCCTCGCCGCACCACCCGGATCACGATCCTCGGATTGTATCGCCGGTACCACCTCTCGCCGCATCGGGTCGCAGTGGCCGTACGCTGCGTTCGGCGACACGCGCACGGAGGCGAGCACGATGGACGATCTGGGGCCGTGGGATCCCCTCCCCTTCGGAGAGCTCGTCGCCCTGATGGACGCGTTCGACGCACGGTGGTGGATCGCCGGCGGTCACGCCCTCGAGCTGCACCTGGGACGCTCGTGGCGGCGCCACGACGACATCGACGCCGGGGTGTGCCGCTCCGACGTTCCACGCCTCCACGACCTGCTCGCCGGGTGGGAGGCGTTCGTGGCCTCCGCCGGCCGCCTGACCGAGTGGCGCGGCCGGCCGGTGGAGGCGAGCCGCAACGAGAACAACCTGTGGGTGCGGCGCCCCGGTGGGCCGTGGCGGTTCGACATCACGGTCGGCGGCGGCGACGACCACGAGTGGGTCTACCGGCGGGACCCCGCCTTCCGATTGCCTTGGGACCGGGCGGTGCTGTGCAGCTCCGACGGCGTGCCGTATCTGGCACCTGGCCTCCAGCTGCTCTTCAAGAGCGAGAACGTGCGTGCCAAGGATCGGCGTGATGCCGAGGTCGTGATCCCCGAGCTGGATCCATGGTCGCTCGACCTGCTCGATGCCCGGCTGCCCCGAGACCATCCTTGGCGCAGGCTCGTTGCTCCGCACCGCAACGCGTGAGACGAGCTCCCGGGCGGACCGGCATCGGGAAAGCCCCCGGGGTTGGGTACCGTACGGAGTGCACACCGGCCGGGAGTACGCCTCGTGACACGCTCGACACCTCTCCGCACGCTCGTCGTCTTCCTCGTCATGGCGCTCTTCGCCGCCTCGTGCGGCGGTGACGACACCACCGAGGACGAGGGCGTCGCCACGCTCCAGGACGAGACGACGGACAGCACGCTCGCCGTGCAGCGCCAGGACATCGAGGACGCCGTGCTCGAGTTCTCGCAGTGCATGCGCGACGAGGGCGTCGACATCCCCGACATCCAGCTCGACGCCGACGGGGCGCCGATCCTCGACGCCGGCGCCCTCCAGGGCATCGACCTCCAGTCCCCTGAGTTCCAGAGCGCCTTCACGAGCTGCATCGGCATCATCACCGACGCCGGGGCGTTCGCCTTCGACTTCGACCCGGAGATCGAGGCGATCATCCAGGACCAGCTCCAGCAGTTCGCCGAGTGCATGCGACGGGAGGGCATCGAGGACTTCCCCGATCCGATCGTCGGCGGGTCGGGCACCCCATTCCCGCTGACCGCCTTCACCAATCTCGGCGACCCCGACTTCCAGGCGGCCCTGGAGACCTGCCAGCAGGAGTCGACCTTCACCGGACTGGACGAATGAAGCGGGCCGCCTGGATTCTCCTCACCGTGGTCGCGCTCGCCGCGATCGGGATCGGCGGCTCCATCGCCATCGACCGCTTCGGCGGCGACGAGGAGACGGAAACCACGCAGGAGGCGCCACCCGCCACGGTCGAGGTGGTGCGCACCGACCTCGTGGAGCGGGACACACTCGACGGCACGTTGCGCTACCGCGAGCCCGGCACCCTTCTCTCCACCGGCGCCGGCACGATCACCGCGCTCCCCGACGGCGGCGACGTGCTCGCCAGGGGTGACGCCGCCTACGAGCTCGACGGGCAGCCGGTGACGCTGATGTTCGGGGAGCGCCCGGCGTGGCGGCCGATCGACGCCGACACGGGTGACGGGCCCGACGTCGCTCAACTCGAGGACAACCTCTGGGCGCTGGGCTTCGACGACGACTTCGAGATGACGCTCGACGAGGAGGTGGACGACGCCACCATCGACGCCATCGTGCGCTGGCAGGAGTCGCTGGGCCGAGAGGACGTCGAAGTTGCGCTCCCCTCCGAGATCGTGTTCGTCCCCGGACCGCTGCGGGTCGGCGAGCGCTTCGTCGAGGTCGGCAGCGTCGTCGCCCCGGGGGCCCCGCTCTATGCCACGTCGGCGCAGACCCATGAGGTGCTCGTGCTGCTCGACGCCGACCGCCAGGACCTGCTCGTCGCAGGCGACGAGGTGACGGTGGTGCTCCCGGACGACGTCGAGACCCCGGGGGTGGTGCGCGAGGTGAGTCGCATCGTCATCACGGTCGGCCAGGGGCCGGAGGCGTCGCGGGTGGTGGAGGTGTTGATCGACCTCGTGGCCGAGGGTGCGGCGGGTGAGCTCGACGAAGCGCCGGTCGATGTCGACGTCGTCACCAGTCGCGCCGATGACGTGCTGGCCGTACCGGTGGAGGCGCTGCTCGCCCTCGCCGAGGGCGGGTACGCCGTCGAGGTCGCCGAGGACGGCGGCACCCGGCTCGTCGGGGTCGAGATCGGTACCTTCGCCGACGGTCTCGTCGAGATCACCGGCGACGTCGCCCCGGGCGACCAGGTGGTCGTGGCGGAGTGATGGCCGACCCGGTGCTGCGGCTGCACGGGGTGTCGAAGATCTACCCCGGACCGCCCGAAGTGCGGGCGCTCGACGGCATCGACCTCTCCGTGCAGCAAGGCGAGCTCCTCGCCGTCATCGGGCCCTCGGGATCGGGCAAGTCGACGCTCCTCCACATCATGGGGGCGCTCGACCGGGTGACGAGCGGCACCGTCGAGATCGAGTCGGTGGACGTCGCCCGGCTGTCTGACAGGGCGTTGTCCGGACTGCGCTCACACAAGATCGGCTTCATCTTCCAGGACTTCTTCCTCATCAACGGGCTCGACGCCACCGCCAACGTCGCCGAGGGCCTCGTCTATCGCGGCATGCGCAGGCGGGAGCGGCGGGAGCGGGCGCAGGCGGCGCTGGAGCGGGTGGGGCTCGGCCACCGTCTCGGGCATCGCCCCAACCAGCTCTCGGGCGGTGAGCGACAGCGCGTCGCCATCGCCAGGGCGCTGGTCGGCGACCCGACGATCGTGTTCGCCGACGAGCCCACCGGCAACCTCGACTCGCACACGAGCGAGGAGATCGCCGAGCTGTTCACCGCGCTCAACGACGAGGGCGCCACCCTGGTGGTCATCACCCATGAGCGCGAGCTCGCCGAGCGCTTTCCCCGCATCGTGGAGCTGCGCGATGGCCAGATCGTCGGAGACCACGCCTCGTGAGGAGCCGGCTGCGCCTCGGTGACCTCTTCGGGCTGGGTCTGCGCGGCCTCGCCGCCCGCCCCGCCAGGGCGGTGCTGACCGCCATCGGGATCGCCATCGGCATCGCCGCCATCGTCGCCGTCATCGGCATCTCGGCATCGGGCCGCGCCGACCTCATCGCCACCCTCGACCGGCTCGGTACCAACCTGCTCCGGGTCACCCCGGGGGGCGGTGTGCTCGGCACCGGCTCGGAGGTGCCCGAGGAGGCACGGGTGATGGCAGCCCGCATCGGGCCGGTGGAGTCGGTGACCCAGACCACCCGTGTGGACGCCACGGTGCGGCGCAACGACCTGATCGGCGAGCTGGAGACCGGCGGCATCGGTGTGCTCGCCTCCCGCACCGACCTCCTCGGCGAGCTGGGCGGCTCGGTGCGGGAGGGGCGGTTCCTCGACGAGGCGGCGATCCGAGGCCCCGCCGTCGTCCTCGGCTCGGTGGCGGCGCAGCGTCTCGGCATCCGTGACCTCGACCCGCGGCCCCGGGTCTACATGGACGGCACGTGGTTCACGGTCATCGGGATCCTCGAGCCCCTGGAGCTGCACCCCGACGTGGAGCGTGCGGTGCTCATCGGCTACCCCGTGGCGGAGAAGCTCTACGACACGACGGAGTCGCCGTCGACGCTCTACGTGCGCGCCGAGCCCGACTTCCTCAACGACGTCGCCGAGGTGATCCCGGCGACGGTGAACCCACAGTCGCCCGATGCCGTCGAGGTCACCAGGCCGTCTGACGCCCTCCAGGCGCGGCGGGCGGCGGACGAGGCGCTCACCAACCTCCTCATCGGGCTCGGCGCCGTGGCCCTGCTCGTCGCCGGCGTCGCCATCGCCAACATCATGGTGATGTCGGTGCTCGAGCGCCGCACCGAGATCGGGGTGCGCCGCGCCCTCGGGGCGACGAAGCGCCACATCCGCATCCAGTTCCTGTTCGAGTCGGTGCTGCTGTCGGGGATCGGCGGCATCGTGGGCACCGCCCTCGGCGCCGGGATCACCGTCGCCTACGCCGCCAACCGGGATCTCACCCTCGCGGTGCCGCCGCCAGGCATCGCGCTCAGCATCGGCGCCGCCCTCGTCGTCGGCGCCCTCGCCGGGCTCTACCCGGCGTGGCGGGCCGCCCGCATCCCCCCGGCCGAAGCGGTCCGCAAGTAGCCCCGATTGGGACCGCCCGAGGACCGACCTACGATGCGCTCCGGGAGAAGGAGGCCCCATGAACGTTCTCGACACACTCGAAGGTGCGGCCGACACGGTCGCCGAAGCTGCCCTCGCCACGTCGGCGCTGCTCGAAGATACCGCCAGCGTCTCGAAGGAGGCCCGCCACTGGGCGAGGGGGCTCGTCAAGCTCCTCGTCGTGGCCATCGTGATCGGCGCCGTCGTTGCGGCGGTGAAGAAGATGCGGAGCGAGCAGCCACCGGCACAGCAGCAGGCCTGAAGACCCCCTCAGCCCGGCTGCGCACGGGCAGCTCCCCCTCAGGTGTCGAGTAGCGCAGGAGGGGCGACGGGTTCGCCTCCCTTTGACCTCGATCCACGGAGTCGCGTTGCTGCGCACTCCGAATGGCTCCCCTCTCGCGCAACCCGACACCCATCCGGGGAGCTGGCGGGCCCGCAGGGTCCGCCTGAGGGGGCTTCTGCGACCAAATCGCAACAGCTCCCCTGAGGGGGAGCCATCGAACCCGGCTCACCGCGGCGGCCGGCGCTCGCCGCGCATCGCCGGGTGGGCGGTCTTGAGGTCGCGCCACGACGTGACCTGCTCCAGCTCGCCTGCCTTGCGCTTGGCGAGGTACTCCTTCGTCTCCGGGATCATCGCCACCATGAACAGCAGGTTGGCGATCACGGCATACGCAACCTCGGGCGGGCCGGCCCGCCAGGCGAACCACGGGATGAGCAGCCACATCCCGAGCGTGTAGGCGATGAACATGTCCTTGAGCAGGCCGACGCCGACCACGATCCCGACGATGGTGGTCACCGGCACCGCGACCCAATCGATGGCGAGCAGGCTGCCGTAGATCGGCGTCTGGCCGCGGCCGCCCTTGAAGTGGTAGTACACCGGGTAGTTGTGGCCCACGATCGTGGCCACGGCGACCACGAGGTGGTACGACTCGTCCGGCCAGATCAGCCGCACGACCAGCGTGGGGACGAACGCCTTCGCCATGTCGAGGAGCCCGGTGAAGGAGCCCCACTTCGGCCCGCCGCGGATGGCGATGGAGGTGGCGCTGACGCCGCCGTAGTCGATGGTGGCGTCGCCGGGGAGGTTGAGGGTGTTCTTGGACAGGTCGTCGCCAGGCGCAATGCGACGGCCGACGATGCGGGCGAACGAGACGGCGCCGATCAGGTAGCCGGCGGCGGCGAGCACTGCGGCGAGCCCGAAATTCACGGCGCCTCCTGGAGGGTCACCACGCCCCGGTAACCGTCGACGGTGACGATCGCGCCGTGCGGAATCCGGGTGGCGCCCTTCACCGACACCACGCACGGAATGCCGTACTCCCGGGCCACGATGGAGCTGTGCGACAACATGCCGCCGGACTCCGCCACGACGGCGCCGGCCTTGGCGAACAGCGGCGTCCACCCCACGTCGGAATAGGGGATGGCCAGCACGTCGCCGGCCCGCACCCGGTCGAAGTCGGCGATGCCGGTGACGACACACACCCGGCCCCGGTGGTGGCCGCGGGCGGTCGGCACGCCGTGCCAAGCCTTCTTCGCAGTGTCGTCGGAAGGACGGGGGATGAAGTCGTCGCCGTAGATCACCTCCGGCATGTCGAGGTCGCCGACCTCGTCGATCTCGGCCTGGCGCGTCGCCGCCAGCTCGGCGACGGACGGGCTGAGGTCGGCACCGGTGAGCGCGGCGCGCACCTCGTCGAGGGTGAGATACATGACGTCGTCCGGCTCGTCGAGCAGCTCGCGATCGACCAGCCGGCTCCCGATCTCGAGGAAGTAGTCGCGGAACAGGCCGTACCCGTAGGTGTAGAGCGAGGACACCGCCTCGCGATGGTGGAAGAAGGTGCGGGCCCGGCCGCGCAGCGTGCGGACCATGGGCCGCCGCCATGCGGGGACGGCGGACTCGACGCGCTGCCACGGCAGGCGTCCTGCGCCCCTGCCGGTGCCGGGACGTGTCGCCGCCATCCGCACGACGGTGTCGGGCATCTCCCGCCACGGCGGGATGGAGAAGTCGTTGCCCGAATCGCTGAAATGGCCGAACTGGTCGAGAAAGGCATCGACCTCGCGGCGCAGCTCGTCGGGCACGGCGTCGTAGCCGTCACGCAGGATGGCCTCGCGCTCGGCGCGATCGAGCCGCTGCATACGCTCGGCGAGCCGGTCGAGATGCGGGTTCGGGTCGAAGGCCTCCAGCTCCGCCATGCCCTCGGTGAGATCGATCTCGGCCAGGTCGAGGCCGTGCTTGCCGAGCCGTCGCCGCAACAGCGCGGTGTACACGTTGGCGAGCAGCGGTGTGACGATGTTGACCCCGGCCGACCGCACCCCGATGCGCTGCAGCGCCGTGACGTCGGCCAGCAGCTCGGCGTCGCTCATCGCCGTCCGATTCCGCTCGGCGTAGCGTGCGTACTCGGCCTCGAGCTCGGGGAGTGCGCGCTCCACCTCGGCGCCGTAGCGGGCCTTGCGGATCGCCATCGTCAGCATCCGCGGCAGCTTCTTCATGGTCGCCGCCGTCGGCTTGAAGCGGGGTTGCTCCGACCCGGTGGGCAGGCCGAGGAGCAGCTCGAGCGACTCCCGGGGCATGCCCATGGCGGCAAACACCTCGCCGATCGCCGTCATGTTGAAGTACGACCGGTAGCCGAACGACTTGGCGAGATCCTCGGGCGCAATGGCGACGTCCCCGAGCGCCTCGCGGAACAGGTCCACCCACGCCTGATTCACCATCGGCACGTTCACCGACCACACCAGGGGCTTGATGATCCCCGGCATCACCTCTTTGGAGATGCGCCGCGAGTAGATGGTGACTCCCTCGATGCCGGTGATCGGCCGGACCTGCACCCACCACAGCCGGTCGCCGTCGTGCACCCACTCCAGATCCACCGGGGCGCCGTAGGCAGCGGCGATCTCGCCGACCCCGGCGAGAACCTCCCGCACCACGCCGGGGGCGATGGCGCTGTGCTCGGGTTGCTCGATCAGGTCGCCCCACCGCTGCACCCACCGATCCGGCGTGGCCGTGCCCGACATCAGCGCCTCGCCGGTCCCGGCGACGGCTTCGACCACCGTCTCGCTCAGGCCGGTGATGGGGTTCTTCGAGAAGGCGACGCCTGCGGCGGCGGCAGGCACCATCTCCTGTACGATGACCGCCATCTCGATGGGGCGCTCGTCGCCGGTGTGCCGGCGGTACGCCGTCACTCCGTCGGCAGACGCCGAGGCGACCACCGCGACGACGGCGTCGACGACCGCATCCAGCCCCGTGACATCGAGCCGGGACACGAACTGCCCGGCATATGAGATGGCGCCGCCGTCCTCGACGTTGGCCGACGAGCGCACGGCGTAGCGCCGGGAGGGATCGATGACGGGCGCGAGCGCCGCGGCGACGTCGTCACCATCCCCCTCTGGAGCGGGCAGCACCCAGGTGGCGGGCACCGGGAAGCCGTGGTCGGCGAGCCACCGCAGCCCCCCGACCTTGCCCCCAAGGCCCTGGGGCAGGGCGGGATCCTTCAGCGGGACCGGTCGCAGCTGCTCCATCGGCCGGAACGGTACCGTGCTGGATCCGGGTACCGTGCGCCCCACGCACGACAGGCCGGCACGAGCTGCCGCAACGAGACGAGCACGAGGAGGGGGCGGATGGGAGACCGGGTCGCGGTCCTGCTCACCGGGTACGGCGAGGTGGAGCACTACGACGAGTTCGCCGAGTACAACGAGCGGTCGTTCAAGCTGCTCGTGTCCAAGTCGATCAAGTTCCCGGATCGTATGATCCCCTTCCTGTCGCGCCGCCTCGAGCGGCAGCAGAAGAAGGAGTGGCATGCGGCGAATCACTACCACTCGCCGCACAACGACATCTTCGAGCGGCAGCGGGCCGGCATCGCGGAGCACCTGAAGGCGGCCTACGGCGACGACGTCGCCGTCTACAAGACCTTCAACTTCGTCGAGCCGTTCCTCCCGTCCCAGGTCATCCCCCAGATCCGGGCCGACGGGTTCGACAAGGTGGTCGTGTACCCGTGGCTCGTCGTCGACTCCGTGTTCACCAGCGGGCTGGTGCTGGAGCAGATCAACGAGGCGCTCCACCCCGACGGGCAGTGGGTGCGGGACATGCGCTACCTGCCGTCGTTCTGGGAGCGCGACGACTTCCAGCAGCGCCTCGTCGACCACATCGAGGAGGGCATCGCTCCCCTGCTCGAGCGCTATGCCCCGATCCAGGTGGCGATCGCCCTCTGCCTGCACGGCTGCCCGTTGGAGACGAAGGGCATGGAGACCGGCGTTCGGGAGAGCACGGCGCTCTACTACGCCATCCAGGAGCGCCTGATCCGCAAGTTCCCGCTGATGAGCCCGGCGTGGATGAACCACCCGGTGCCGGGCAAGTGGACGACGCCGGACGTCGACCAGGCGGCGAAGAACCTCATGACGCTCGGCGCCAAGGCGATCGTGTTCGCCCC
>DKBA01000102.1 GCA_002450985.1 Acidimicrobiia bacterium UBA6912 | reverse complement strand
TACTCCCAGATCGAGCTGCGCATCCTCGCCCACCTCTCGGGAGACCCCGGTCTGGTCGATGCGTTCGAGAACGACCTCGACATCCACACCGCGACCGCCGCCAGGGTCGCCGGCATCGCGCCTGCGGACGTCACGCCGGACGCCCGCCGGCGGGCCAAGGTGATCAACTTCGGCCTTCTCTACGGGATGGAGGCCTACGGGCTCGCCCAGCGGCTCGGCATCAGCCGGGAGGAGGCAACGGCTCACATCGACGCCTACTTCGAGCGGTTCCCCGAGGTCCGGGAGTTCATGCGGGGCATCGTCGACGAGGCCAAGGCAACCGGCTACACGACGACGCTGCTCGGACGCCGTCGCTACCTCCCCGAGCTCGCCAGCTCCAACTTCCGCAATCGCCAGATGGGCGAGCGCATGGCGCTCAACGCCCCGATCCAGGGCTCGGCCGCCGATATCATCAAGAAGGCCATGGTCGAGCTGGAACGTGAGCTCCGCGCCGCCGGCTCGGGAGCGGAGATGCTCCTCCAGGTCCACGACGAGCTCGTCCTCGAGGTGCCTGACGGCGAGATGGAGGCGATCACTGCGCTCACTACGTCGGTGATGGAGGGGATCGTGCGCCTTCGCGTGCCGTTGAGGGTCGACGTTGCGACCGGGCGAGACCTCGCCGAGTGCAAGGCCTGACCCGGAGCGGGCCCGCCCAACGAAAGAGCGTCCAGGCCGTGCTGTGACCTGTTACCATTACGCTGCCTCCGACCGGGGTATCGCGCTCGGTGGCAATCCATGTTTCCAAGGAGTTGATGTCGTCGCATGGCCATCGAGAACGAGACGGAAGCACCAGCTTCCGGTGTGACCGAGTTGGAGCAGGTCGCTCCGGCTCCTGTGGCTGAGGCCGCCACCGATGCAGGGGAGGAAACCGCTCCCGAGATCGAGGAGACCGCCGAGGGAGCGTTGACCGCTGCGTCGACCCCCGATCGGACGGGCATGGACGAGGAGGCACCCGCCGCCGAAGCCGTGGACGAGGGGCCTGCGCCGTCGTCTGCTCCCGAGATCGGCGACGACTCCGTGGGGGCCGCTGCGGGGCCCGACGAGGGCGTCCCCACCGTCTCGCGCAGCGTGCGGCCCGCCATCACGGCGCCGAGCGACATCGGCGATGTGGCCGACGACCTGTCCGCCGACGACTTCGCTGCGGCCATCGATCGCACCGTCTTCGAGTTCAAGGAAGGCGACATCGTGGCCGGCACGGTCGTTCGGGTCGACCCCGACGAGGCGCTGATCGACATCGGCTACAAGTCCGAGGGCGTCATCCCCGCCAACGAGCTGTCGATCCGCAACAGCGCCAATCCCGCCGACGTCGTGTCGGTCGGTGACGAGATCGAAGCCCTCGTTCTGCAGAAGGAGGACGAGTCGGGTCGGTTGGTGCTCTCCAAGAAGCGAGCGCAATACGAGCGAGCGTGGGGACGCATCGAGCAGGTGATGGAAGAGGGCGGGACGGTGACCGGGCCCGTGATCGAGGTCGTCAAGGGCGGCCTCATCGTCGACATCGGCCTGCGTGGCTTCCTCCCGGCGTCTCTCGTCGACCTCCGTCGCGTCCGCGATCTCCATCCCTTCGTCGGCGAGGTCATCGAGGCGAAGGTGATCGAGCTCGACAAGAACCGCAACAACGTGGTGCTCTCGCGGCGCGCCTACCTCGAAGAGGCGCAGGCCGAGCAGCGCCAAGCCTTCCTGGCGGACCTCCAGCCCGGCGACATCCGTGAGGGCATCGTCTCGTCGGTGGTCAATTTCGGCGCGTTCGTCGACCTCGGGGGCATGGACGGTCTCGTCCACGTATCTGAGCTCTCGTGGCAGCACGTGTCGCACCCCAGCGAGGTCGTGACCGTCGGAGACAAGGTGAAGGTGCGGGTCCTCGAGGTCGACCGGGACCGCGAGCGCATCTCGCTCTCGATCCGCCAGACCCAGGAAGACCCATGGGATCGGTTCGTTCGCGAGACCGAGCCCGGTGCGATCATCGACGGCGAGGTCACCAAGACCGTGCCCTTCGGTGCCTTCGTCTCGGTGGGCGACGGCGTCGAGGGTCTCGTGCACGTGTCCGAGATCGCGGTCCACCACGTGGAGAGCCCCGAGCTGGAGTTGTCGATCGGCCAGCAGGTTCGCGTGAAGGTCACCGAGGTCGATGCCGATCGGCGCCGGGTGAGCCTGTCGATCAAGCAGGCACTCCCGGAGTGGGAAGAGCGTTCGCAGTGGACCGAGCGCCGCCGTCCCGAGACCCCGCCGCGGCCGCGCCGCCGCGAGTTCCAACGCGAGGAGGAGGCGACGGAGACCCCCTCCTTCAATGCAGACGCCTCACTCGAGGCGATTCTGCAGGAGCTGAAGGAGCGGGGCATCGGCCGGAAGTGACCATGCGGTTGTGGCAGCCGTACCAACGTGCAAGGCTTGTCGTGGCTTCAGGACCAGGAACTTGTCGTGGCTTCAGGACCAGGAATTTCTAGCAACGTCACCGTCGTGATGGGAGGGGGAGTCGTATGAGTCGCCGCACCGTGGTGCTCCTCGTGGCGCTCCTCCTCTCGGCCGCTGCGTCGTTCTCGGTGTGGCGGTATCTCACCACGGTCGAGGACAACGTGCGCTCCGACATCTCGGAGGTGGTCGTCTATCGGGCGACCGCCACCATTCCCGAGGGCACGAGCGGGGCGGAGGCGCAGGCCTCGATCGCTCGCTCCACGGACCTCGCCGTGAACGTGGCGTTCCCCGACTCGACCATCGTCTGCGAAGGCCCGGTCAACCGCGACGCACCCGACGTCGACTTCACACTGTGCGGGGACAACCCCTCGGACCTGAATGCCGTGCTCGAGGGGAACTTCTCCGTTGGGCTCATCAGCCAGGGACAGCTCATCACGAGCGACCTGTTCGTGCCGGCCGACGAAGTAGCGACCGACACGCTCTCGGCGCAGATCCCGCAGGGCAAGGTGGCCGTCGCCATCAGCCCCGGCAATGTCGGCTCTGTCGGCGGCCTGGTGCAGCCCGACGACCGGGTGAACGTTCTGGCTACGTTCCGTCTGGACACGAGCACGATCAATGCGCTGCTCGCCGACCCCGAGACGCGCGACTTCATCCTGGCGAACGCGGACTTGTCCGGACTGGTCGGCTCCAGTGAGCCGGTCGTCGTCCAGGCGGAGGACGGCACCACCCAGGTCATCGAACCTCCTGAGGACCCGCTGAGCCGGTACGCCAATGCCCTCCCAGATGCCGTGGACTTCACCCAAACCATCCTCCAGAACCTTCGGGTGCTCGCTGTCGGCGACCAGACGATCGCCACCACTGGGAATGTCGAGGGCGATGAGCAGCAGGGCGAGACCGTGATCGTCCTCGAGGTGACGCCGGAAGAGGCCGAGCTGATCGAGTTCGCCCGCCAGCGCACCCAGCTCGCGGTGTCGCTGCTGCCGTCGAACTTCGAGTACGCAGAGGTCCAGGCCCGGGGCGCCACCGTCGACGACATCTTCAACTTCGTCGACAGGATCCGTGACGACCTGGAGGAGCTCAGTGGCCGGTAGCACCTGGTCGATCCTCCTCGTCGACGGCGACGACGGCTTCGTCGACGACACCAAGGGGCTCCTCGGAGAGCACACGGTGTACGGCGCCCGCAACATGAGCGACGGGCAGCGGCGTCTGGTCGAGGAGGGCATCGAGATCGCCATCCTCGGCCCCACGTTCGGCTCCTCGAGCGCCGTCGAGGAGGTGAAGGCGCTCTTCGAGCTTCGTCCCGCGCTGCCCGTCATCCTCGCCACCGACGAGCTCACGACCGAGGTGCTGCGCACCGCGCTCCGTCTCGGGATCAAGGACGTCATAGAGACGCCGCTCACCAAGGACAAGCTCGCCGAGTCGCTCGAGCTCGTGTCCCAGAGCGTGTCCCGGGGCGAGACGCCGCGCGACTGGCGGCCCCGGATCGGGAAGGTCGTCACGGTCATGTCCCCGAAAGGCGGCGCCGGCAAGACGGTCACCGCCTCGAACGTCGCCGTCAGTCTCGCCGAGTGGAGCGAGCCGGAGCGGGTCGCCATCCTCGACGCCGACCTTCAGTTCGGTGACGTGTGCATCACCCTCCAGGTCGATCCGAAGCACACCATCGTCGATGCGGCCCGCGACATCGAGAAGCTCGACGAAGAGCTGCTCGGCAGCCTCCTGGCCCGCCACTCCAGCGGGCTGCGGGTGCTGGCGGCGCCGCTCGAGCCTGCGCTCGCCGACGAGGTGTCCACCCCCGTGGTCGTGCGCACCCTCGGCATGCTGCGCCGCATGTTCGACTACATCGTCATCGACACCGCGCCGTTCCTCGACGAGCCGGTGCTGTCGATCCTCGAGCGGAGCGACGTCGTGCTGCTCGTCGTCGACATGGACCTCCCCAGCGTCAAGAACGCCAAGCTGGCGCTCGACACGCTGCGGCTGATCAAGTTCCCGTTCGAGAAGATCAAGCTCGTGCTCAACCGGCACAACTCCAAGGCGCGTCTCGACGTCGGCGAGATGGAGCGGTCTCTCGGCCTCCAGGTCCAGGCGTCGGTGGTGTCCGATAAGCTCGTTCCGAGAGCGGTGAACGAGGGTGTGCCGGTGGTGACGTTGAACCCCCGCTCCCGAGTCGCCAGAGATTTCCGAAACGTCGCCAGGCTCGTCTTCGATCAGGACGGGCAAGTGGGCGGCGACGAGGACCGGTCGCGGGGGCGCGGCCGGCGATGATTCGTGTGAGGTGAGAGCATGAGCCTTGCGGACAGAGTGCGCGCCGCCAGGGCGGCTGACACGACGATCGAGGGTCAGCGCCTCGAGATGCGCCAGGACCTGCGCCGGCGCCTGCACTACAAGGTGGTCGAGGGCCTCGGCCCGACCCTGTACGACAGCCAGCTCAGCGATGCCGAGCTCAAGCTGCGGGTGATGGAGATGCTCGAGTGGGCACTCGACCAGGAGGAGTCGGTTCCCCTGGCTCGCCCCGACCGGCTCCAGCTGCTCCAGGAGATCGCCGATGATGTGCTGGGTTACGGCCCGATCGACCCCTTCCTCACCGACCACAGCGTCACCGAGGTCATGGTCAACGGGCCGCACCAGGTGTGGGTGGAGCGCAACGGGATCCTCCACCTCACCGACACCCGCTTCGTCGACGCCACGCACGTGGAGCGCATCATCGAGAAGATCGTGGGCCAGGTGGGGCGCCGCATCGACGAATCGACGCCGATGGTCGACGCCCGGCTCCCCGACGGCTCTCGGGTGAACGCGGTCATCCATCCGCTGGCGATCGGCGGGCCGTTTCTCACCATCCGCAAGTTCGCGGTCGACCCCTTCACCGTCGACGACCTCATCCAGAACGGGACCTTGACCGCCCAGGTCGCCGGCTTCTTGCGTCGCTGCGTGCTCGGCAAGGTCAACGTAATCGTCTCCGGCTCCACCGGCTCCGGGAAGACGACGCTGCTCAACGTCCTCTCCAGCTTCGTGCCGGACAACGAACGCATCATCACGATCGAGGACGCCGCCGAGCTCAGGCTCAACCAGGTGCACGTGCTCGGCATGGAGTACCGCCCGCCGAACCTCGAGGGGAAGGGCGCCGTGACGATTCGCGACCTGGTTCGCAACGCGCTGCGCATGCGTCCGGATCGCATCATCGTCGGTGAGGCGCGCGGCGGCGAGGCGCTCGACATGCTCCAGGCCATGAACACCGGTCACGACGGCTCGCTCACCACCATCCACTCCAACTCGCCGCGCGACACGCTGTCGCGCATCGAGACCATGGTTCTCATGGCCGGGATGGACCTCCCCATTCGCGCCGTTCGTGAGCAGATCTCCTCGGCGGTCGATCTCATCGTCCACCTCCACCGCCTCCGTGACGGCACCCGCCGGGTGACGCACGTCAGCGAGGTTCTTGGGATGGAGTCCGACGTCATCACCACCAACGACCTCTTCCTGTTCGACTACGGCATGGGCATCGACGAGGACGGTCGCTACCTGGGGCGCCTGAAGGCGACTGGCTTCCGGCCCCGCTTCGCCGAGCACCTCGAGCAGAACGGCATCACCCTGTCGCCCGAGTTGTTCGAGCCCGAGCCCTTCCAGGCACGGCCGCGATGAGCGCGACGTGCTGACCATCGCGGCGTGGGCGGCGCCGGTCTTCGCGGCAGACGCCGTGGGCGCCGCCGGCCGAGCGTTGGCGTTCATCGCCATCGTCGGCGTCGGCGTCGCCACGTTCATGCTCGTCAGCGTGGTCTTCGGCTCGCAGAGCGTCGAACGCGATCTGGAGTCACGACTCAGTGCGTACACGGGCGCCGTCCGCGAAGAGGGCGTGCTGGCACGGTTCCGGCTCCTCCGCCGCTTCGTGATCAGGGCGGAGCGACTCGCCGAGCGTCGCGGTGTGCTGGGGCAGATCGAGAACGCTCTGGAGCAGGCGAACCTGGCGATTCGGCCGGGCGAGGCCATCGCCGGGTCGCTGGCGGGCGCCGCCATCGTGGGGATCATCGCCCTGGTGCTCACCGGCAATCCGGTCGCGGCCCTCATCGCCGGTGCCCTCGCCGTCGCGTTGGTCGCCGGACTGATCGCTGCGGTTGCGTCCCAGCAACGCCGCCGCTTCGAGGACCAACTTCCCGACACGCTGAACCTCATCGCCACGTCGCTGCGGGCGGGTTACTCGATGCTCCAGGCGTTGGAGGCCGTGACCCAGGAGGCCCCCGAACCCACTTCGCGCGAGTTCCGTCGTGTGCTCAACGAGATCCGCCTCGGCCGGTCGGCCACCGAGGCGCTCCAGGACTCGGCACGACGGATGGAGTCCCTCGACTTCGACTGGGTGGTGCTCGCCTTCACCATCCAGCGCGAGGTCGGTGGCAACCTGGCCGAGGTGCTCCAGACCACGTCCGAGACGATGCTGCACCGCGGCAGGCTGCGACGCGAGATGCGCGCACTCACCGCCGAGGGGCGAATCTCGGCGTTCGTGCTCGGATCGACCCCGTTCGTCCTCTTTGCGTTCCTCTTCCTCGGCAACCGGTCGTACCTCGAGCCCTTGCTCGAGAGCTCGGTCGGGAAGGCGGCCATCGGGCTGGCGCTCGTCCTGCTCGGGATCGGGCTGGTGTGGTTGGTGCGCGTGATCAAGGTGGACGTGTGACATGACCTCGACGCTCGTCCTCGCCGTCGTGACCACCGCCGTTGCGGTGCTGTACCTCGCGTTCGTGATCGGCTCCAATCTGCAACGCTCTCGTCAGGCGACCACGCGGCGCCTGGCCAGCCTGCAGACGCATCAGGACATCATGCAGCAGAGCTTCGTCGAGAGGGCCGTCGTCCCTGCGTTCCACCGTATCGGTGTGCTCGGCATGCGGGTCACCCCGGGGGCATGGGCGGAACGCACCAGGAGCCGCCTCATCAAGGCGGCGTGGTACCCCGCGATCGACGAGACCTCATGGGCCGCCATCCGTGCCGTCTCCCTCGCCATCGGGATCGTCGCCTTCCTCGTGTTCCAGGGCTACACGTCCGGGACCCAGCGGATTCTGCTGCTGGCGATCTGTTTACTGGCCGGATGGGCGGGGCCCGACCAGCTCCTCAACCGGAGAGCCGCCGATCGAGTGGCGGCGATCGAACGTGACCTGCCCGACATCATCGACCTGCTCGTCATCTCCATCGAAGCGGGTCTGGGGTTCGAGGCGGCCCTCGACCGCGTGGTCCAACACGTCCCCGGTGAGCTGAGCGACGAGTTCGGGCGGATGTTGCAGGAGACCCGGGTCGGCGTGAGCAGATACGAGTCGATGCGGGCGCTGGCCGAGCGCACCGATGTCGACGACCTCAACTCGTTCATCCTCGCCATGAACCAGGCCGATACCTTCGGTGTGAGCATCGGGCGGATGTTGCGGGTCCAAGCGGATGAGATGCGAACCAGGCGCCGCCAGCGGGCGCAGGAGAAGGCGTTCGCCGCTCCCGTCAAGATGGTGTTCCCGCTCGTGATCTGCATCTTCCCCGCCATCTTCGTGATCCTCCTCGGGCCGGCGGCGGTCAGCATCATCCGCAATCTCGCCAATTGAGCCGGATCGCCGGTCGGTTCCGGCTTCGTCACCTGTGGCTCATCGTTCCGTTCTGGGGCCTCGCCCTCCGCGCCTCGCTGCCGTTGCGCGACAACTCATTCATGTGGCATGTGCGGGCAGGTGTCGACCAGCTCGCTTCGGGTGAGGTGATCCGGACCGACCCTTACTCGTTCACCCGGTTCGGAGAGCCGTGGCGAACGCAGTCGTGGCTGATCGAGCTCGTCTACGGGCAACTCGAGCGCTGGTTCCCGGGGCTGAGCTGGACTCCCTGGTTCCTGTTTGCCGTCGTCGGCGCCGCGCTCGGCGTCGTCCTCGCCGTGCTCTGGGCGCGCGGTGGCGTACACGTGGGCGTGTTGGGAGCGCTCGTGACCATCGGCTGGCTGAGTCAGCCGTACGTGCAGCCCAGGCCGGTCGCCATCACGTTCGTGCTGTTTGCGCTCACGGGCGTGCTCATGTCGGTGCGCCGGCAGATGCTGTGGGCGATACCGCTCGTCATCTGGTTGTGGGCGGCGGTTCACGGCTCGTTCGTGGTGGGGCTCGTCTTCTTCGGGCTCGACGCGCTGCGGCGGCGGTCTCGACGTCAAGGCGTTGCCGTTGCGATCGCCTTCGTTGCGGCAGGCCTGACGGCTCATGGCCTGGCGATCTGGCAGGTGATGCTCGCCTTTGTCGCCAACAGGGACGGGCTCGGGTTGCTCCAAGAGTGGCAGCCGCCCGACTTCACGACGCCGTGGCTCGCTGCGTTCTTGGTGGTCCTCCTCCTGGTGATGGTCGGCCTGGCCGCGGGGAGGATCCCCATCAATGCCCTGTGGGTGGTGGCGCCTGCCGTGGTCTTCGGGCTCACCTCGGCGCGGAGTGTGCTTCCCGCTGCACTGCTCCTTGCCCCGTGGCTCGGGCACGCGGTGCAGGCGGTGCCGGATCGCCGTGAGACGGCTGCGAATCCACTCTTCGTGTGGGCCACTGCCCTCACACTCGCGGTATCGGCGGTCGCGGTGCTGGCCCGACCTGTGCGAGTCGACGAGACCATGTTCCCCTCCCAGCCTGCGATCGATGCAGGCGGCCGCGACCGGACGTTCACGACGGTGGCAGCTGCCGGCTACCTCATCTACAAGGACCCCGGTCGCCTGGTGTTGATCGACGACCGCGTGGAGCTCTACGGGGCAGAGCTGCTCCGGCGCTACGAGCGGGCCGTGAACGGTGGTGAATGGCGTGGGCTCTTCACCGATTACGGGATCGAGCGAGCCCTGCTACCGACCGACTCGGACTTGCTGGAACGTCTCGTCGAGGGGGGCTGGCAGCGGTGCTTCGAAGACCAGGACTTCGTGGTCGCGGCTCTCGGCTGCGAGTGACGGACTCGGTACGCGGCCTCTAGAACGAGCCACCACGCGATCCGGCCCCACATCGCAATGGACGTCCATCAGCGAAGTAGGGCCAGACACGTGGCGTTCGGTCTGCCTACAGATTCGAGGCGATGTCTTCGAAGTCCGAGGTGACGTTCGTTCCCACGATGCGAACGGCAGCGATGGCAACCAGCGCAACCAGGGCCAGCAGCAGGGCGTACTCCACGAGGCTTGCGCCGCGTTCTGCGGCGACAAATCGACTCTGGAGCGCAACATACATACGAGTGGTCATTCCCCAACCTCCTGTGAAGGGCGATGCTAGGTGAACTGTATCGCCGCCCCACCAGGGGCGCTATAGGCCAGCCGACCTACCGCGATTCCTCGGGAGATTCGCGGTGGAGGCCCAGCCGGATGGCCTCGACGGCGGCCTGTGCCCGATCGGCGACGGCGAGCTTGTCATATATGTTTGCCAGATGGTTCTTGACGGTCTTCTGCGATATGTAGAGCAGATCGGCGAGCTCGTCGGTCGCGCTGACGCCCTGGGCGAGGAGCTTGAGGATCTCCCGCTCACGCGCCGTGAGCGATGCGGCGCCCGCATCGAGCTGCGGGGCGCGGTGGCGGTCGAGGATGTCGGCAAGCGACTCGGGGTCGAGCAACTGCTCACCGGCTGCGGCGGCCCTGACGGCTGCGGCGAGATCGGGCAGCGGGGTTGCCTTCGACAGGAAGCCAACGGCACCCGCCGCTTCGGCCTGACGCCGCTCCGACTCCCCGGTGTGCATGGTGACGACGATGGCAGGAATCGCTCCCGACAGCTCGCGCAACGCATCGATGCCGTTGACGCCGGGCATCTCGATATCGACGAGGAGCACGCCCGGTCGATGCTGGCGCGTCCGCTCCACGAGCTCGGCGCCGTCGCTCGCGGTGGCGACGACACGGATGTCGGGGATGCTGTCGAGCGCCTCGGCGAGGCTTTCCAGCATCAGGGTGTGATCATCTGCAATGACTACGTCGATCATCTACTGGCTACCTGTTGGGTGCCCCACACTACATGCAAAGTGGTTCCCCGGCCCGGCATCGACGAGATCCTGATGTCACCGCCGATGGAGGCGGCCCGCTCCCGCATGCCGACGAGCCCGTAGTGGCCGGGGTAGGCGGCGCTTGCGTCGAATCCCCTTCCGTCGTCGCTGACGATGAGCCGCCCGGACTCGCCGGCGATGACCCCGTCGATGCGGATGGTCTCTGCCGAGGCGTGCTGGGCGGCGTTGCGGACGGCTTCGACGAGGATCGCCCCGACCTCTGCGGCGGTCGCGCCATCAGAGGGGGCACGCTCGTCCACCGCCACGATGAGGTTGGGAGGTCCGGTTCCGAGCTCGGCAGCGAGACGGTGGATGTGGTCGATCACCGTGGTGGTGTCGGCGCGGCGGAGCGCGGCAACCGTGGCCCTCACCCGTTCCACCAGCTCAGTCGTGGCATGCCGGAGGCGCTCGAGCTGCCGCGAGGTCGTCCCGCCCTGCGAGTTCTGGATGAGCACGTCGAGACCGAGGCCCAGCGACGCCAGCGCCGGTCCGATGTCGTCGTGGAGCTCCCGCGCCACCCGGTTGCGCTCATCCTGCACCGAACGGCGAGCCACCGTTTGCAGGAGCTGGATGTTGTCGAACGCGAGCGCAACGCCGGCGACCACCGCCTCGATGGCGATGCGGTGCGGCGCGAGATCGACGCCCGGCCGGTGCCACAGCCGCAACATGCCGAGGGTACGATCGCCGATCCCGATGGGGAACTCCTCCGCGACGTCGGAGTCGGTGAGATGTCCCATCTCGGCGACGATCCCACCTTCCGACACCGAACTCACGGATCCGTACTCCATGGGCACTCGATCGACCAGCTCGAGGAGGGCGGTCTCGCCGATGCTGACGGCGCTGAGCTCGTTCGTCCCTGCCACCTCGGAGAGCTCGACGAGCAGATCGTGCGCCGACTCGAGCCGCTCCAGCCGCACCGCGTCGAGGGCGGATGCGGCACGAAGCGCGTCGGATCGAGCGCGCTCGATGACGAGCAGTCTTCGTGCCTGGCTGAAGGTGAACCCGATGAGGATGTAGAAGACGAAGGTGGTGGCGTTGTCCTCGAACCATCTCTCCCCACCCAAGCCCATGAGAATCGCCACGAGCCCGGCCGTGGCGAGGAACGCGGTCTCCATGCCGATGCGAAAGCCGATGAATGCGGCGGCGAAGTAGATCGGGACCGCCACCAACAAGATGTAGCCGGTGTTGTCACCTTCCGTGAGCAACACCGCGGCGAGGGTGGCGACGACGCCGGAGGTTGCGATCAGCTCGCCGATGATCCCGCGATTGCGGAGGCGCCGTGGCGTGACCTGCACCACGACGATGTATGCCCCGGCGATGAGGGCGGCGAGCAACGCGCGCTCCCCATCGGTTTCGCGATTCCCGCTCAGGAAGATGGCGAGCCCGAACGCGCCCAGCATCAGAGCTGTGAGCGTCCAGTCGAAGCGTGTCTCCCAGGCCGTGCTCTCAGAGCGATTCACACCACAAGGGTACAGTGGCCGAGTGCGACTTCCGAAGGATTCCGCGGTGAGCCGGGTCGTGCTCGCCGGTCCGATCGGGAGCGGCAAGAGCCTGGTCGGAGCGATGCTCGCCGGGAGGGGGGCGCACGTCATCGAGGCGGACCGTCTCGGCCATGCGGTCCTGGAGCCCGGGGGAGAGGCGTTCGACGCCGTCGCCGATCGCTGGCCGGCGGTCGTGCGCAACGGCAGGATCGATCGCGGCCTGCTGGCGGGCGTCGTGTTCGCCGATCGTTCCGAGCTGCAAAGACTCGAAACCCTGACGCATCCTCACATCGCCAGTCGTATCCACGCCGCGGCGCGAGCAGCGACCGACGCCGTCATCGTCGTGGAGCTGCCCCTCGTCGTCGACCTCCTCGGCCCCGGCTGGCACCGTCTGGTCGTCCTCGCTCCCTACGAGGTACGGCTCGCCAGGGCCGTGGCGCGGGGGATGGACGAGCACGACGTCCGGCGCCGGATGGCGGCCCAGCCTCCCTACGACGTGTGGGAGGCGAGCGCCGACAGCGTCATCGTCAACGACGGCGACCGGGACGCCCTCGCCGCCGCCGTCGATGCGTGGTGGGAGCGTTTCGTCGCATCTGGCTGAGCGGCCGGGCGGCCGCCGCGTTTTCTGTCACCGGGTACCGGTACGCTGCCCCCATGCGGCCGTTCAAGCTCCAGTCCGAGTTCGCACCGGCGGGGGATCAACCGGAGGCGATCGCCCATCTCTCGGAGGGCATCCGGCGCGGCGACCGCTTCCAGACCCTCCTCGGCATCACCGGCTCCGGCAAGTCGGCCACCATCGCGTGGGTGATCGAGCAGGTGCAGAAGCCCACACTGGTCCTGGCGCCCAACAAGGCGCTNNGACTACTACCAGCCCGAGGCGTACATCCCCCAGACCGACACCTACATCGAGAAGGAGTCGACGATCAACGACGAGATCGACCGGCTCCGCCACTCGGCGACGGCGGCGTTGCTCACCCGTCGCGATGTCGTGATCGTGGCCTCCGTGTCCGCCATCTACGGCCTCGGGTCACCCGAGCAGTACGAGGGCCAGCTGCTGCGCATGGTGAAGGGTGTGGAGCTGCCACTCGACTTCGCCGTCCGCCGCCTGGTCGACATCCAATACGAGCGCAACGAGGTCAACCTGGTCCGGGGCCGGTTTCGCCTCCGCGGGGACACGCTGGAGGTGTTCCCCTCCTACGAGGAGTCGGTGTACCGCGTCGAGTACTTCGGCGACGAGGTCGAGCGCATCCTCCAGATGAATCCGGTGACCGGCGAGGTGATCGCGGAGCTCCCGGAGCTGTGGGTGTACCCTGCCACCCATTACGTCACCAGCCAAGAGCGGCTGATGCGGGCGATCGCCGGCATCGAGGTCGAGCTGCACGAGCGGCTCGCCGCGCTCACC
>DKBA01000259.1 GCA_002450985.1 Acidimicrobiia bacterium UBA6912 | reverse complement strand
GAACTCGAGCGGCGCCACCGGGCACTTGATGGGCATCTCGATGACGTTGATCACCATCCTGCCGCCCTGCCAGGTCCGCAGCGTGTCGGCGAGCCGCACTGCGCCGTCGAGCGTGTAGAAGTCGTGGATCGTCTTCCCGTACTCGTCGCTCTCCAGACCCGGGGTCTGATCGGGTCGCGGGTGGGTGCCGGTGGCGATGATCAGGTAGTCGTACTCGAGCACGGTTCCGTCGGCGAGCTTCACCCGGTTGTCGCCCGGCTCAACCTGGTCGATCTCTCCGATCACCAGGTCCACGCCATGTGGGATGAAGCGCTGCTTCGGCTTGATGACGTCGCAACGGTCGTACATGCCGAAGGGGATGAACAGAAACCCCGGCTGGTAATAGTGGTGCTCGTTCTCGTCGACGATGGTGATCTGCCACTCGTCCGCCTCGAGGTGTGGCCGCAGCTTGTTGACGGCCATGGTGCCGGCGGTGCCGGCGCCGAGCACGAGCAGTTTCTTCACGATTCGCTCCTTTGGCTTGGTGTGGTCATGAGATCTCGGTGAGGTGCGCCGCCGGCGAGGACGGCGATGGCATCCAGCTTGGAGAGGAGCTGGGCGCGGGCGGTGGCGAGGCGGGAGATGATGTCGCTGAAACGTGGCAGCAGGCCCAACGCCCACTGGCGATGGGCGTCGTCGAGGTAGTAGGTCTCGTCGATGTGGCTGCGGATCACCGCCGCGTCGATGCCGAGCTCGGCGGCGATCCGGGTCTGCTCCTCATCGCTCGGCGGCCAGCCCTTCGGGGTGACGCCGCCCACGATCAGCATCCCGACGAGGTCGTTGCCGACTCGGATGAAGGTGCGGGCGCAGAGGAAGCCGAGATGGCTCGGGATGAACTTGGGCTCGAGGTCGATCTCGGTGCCCAGCCGGCGCCATCCCTCGATGCACTCGGCGACGGCGCCCGGCGTCTGAGCAACCGCATCGAAGTAGCCACACGGGTTGGCGACGGTGGTGAGAGGCCTGCCCTCCATGTCGGTCACGACCGCCATCACGCCAAACAGATCGGCGGCGAGGTCTGCGATGGCCTGGGCCGCCTCCGGCACCAGCAGGGCGGCGAGATCGGCCGAGGGGGGCGGCGAGGTCTCGGGGACGGCGGTGGGCACGACGCCATCGCCGAGGATCTCGGCGATGCGGTCGGCGGGGAATCGCCACTGCCGTCCCACCTTGATGGCGGGGAGGCGGCCGTCTTCGGCCATACGGTAGATCGTGGACTTGTCGACGTGGATGAGGGACTGAAGGTCCTTCGTTGTCAGCAGCACGGCCACGGAGTGAGTTCTTTCTGCACGAGATGCATGTGATGCGTCTGATGCATCGTCTGCATCTCGTGCATCGCGGACTAGGGCCGAAAGTCCCTGTTCGTGAACGCGTTCACGAACANNCTGGCATCTGCCGTCTGCCGTCTGCCGTCTGCCTTCTGCCGTCTGCTACCTCATCGCCTCCGGTGCTCCGCCAGGACGGCGCCGGCCGAGCCGAGGACGGCGGCGACGACGCCGAGGAACAGCGCCGGCCCGATACCGAGCGTCGCACCTCCGGCGACGCTCACCCCCACCGAGACGAAGAACACGAGCAGCCCGGCGAATCCACCGTCGAGGGCGGGTGCGCTTGCGCTCATCCGGCCGGCCACGTAGCCGGCGACGAACAGCGAGAGGAACTGCACGAAGACCAGGACCACGTTCGAGCCGTCGGCATCGACCATGCCTGCGATGCCGAGGATGATGAACGCGACCAACCCGAGGCCGAGGCCGGCCATGGTCCCGAGCAGCACCGGGCCCCACGACGGCCGCGGGAGCGGGCGGGGCTGAGGCTCAGAGATGGGCGCGCAGGTGCTCTTCGAGCCCGGCGATCCAGCCGGCCGGGAGGTTCCAGTGGCGCGATCCGTCGAGCATGATCGTCACGTAATCCGCCGATGGCGCCAGCGCCCCTGCGCCGTTGCCCTCGTGAACGTGGGTCGTCACCTGGTGGCGCTTGCCGTTGCGGTCCATGGCCTCGATCGATCGGGCGGTACGCCCTTCCTCCGACTCGGCGGCGTCGAGATCGGGGAACTGCTTCTCGGGAACCAGGAACACGGCGCCCCAGACCGTGCTGGAGACATCGGGCTTGACGCTGGGCAGCCCGCCGTCCCAACCGCCGTCACGGATCGGCCAGTCGAGACCCCATTGCGGGAGATGGGCGATGAACTGGAACTCCGCATCGGGGCACACCTCGGCCATGCGATCCGGGTCGATTCTCGCGGTGTAAGCGAAGTACAGCAGGGCTGCCTCCCTTGCCATCGTGGTCACGGTGATCGGGGCGAGTGTAGTTGCCGGCGCAAGGGGCAAAGGAGGAGGGAACCGGACGGCTGTGGACTGCGTCTGATAGGCGAGTGCACCAGCGGACGGGAGAGAGCGCCCAGTGCAACAGACTGTCATGACCCTGGCGGAGTTCCTCCAGGCACCGATCACCGAAGAGCGTCCCTGGGTGGTGTTTGCGGCGTGCCGCGACGCCGATCCGGACCTGTTCTTCCCCGGCTCGAAGGCGGACGAGGCGGCAGCCAAGGCGCTCTGCGCCATCTGCCCGGTACGGCTCGAGTGCCATCAGTACTCCCTCGATGCCCGCGAGACGTTCGGCGTGTGGGGCGGGCTGAACGAGAAGCAGCGCCGAATGCAGCTCCGCAGGAGCGCGTAGGCGGGCAGGCTGCGCGGGCGGACTGCGTCCGCTGCATCTCGTAGTCCGTATCCCGACACGAATACTGGATACGGGATACGGGCTACGTGTCCATCGGAGGGCGCCCGTGCCCTTTCGACGCCAGCCCGGACGCGACCGGGTACCCTTGCCTGCCATGTGTGATCACGCCCCCCTCGCGGCCGCAGAGCTGCCGCAGTGATGACCGACTTCGAGTGGTCGACGGCGCTCGGCGCGCTGGTCGCCGGAGAGTCCCTCTCACGGGATGACGCCCGCCAGGCGATGGCCCAGGTGATGGCGGGCGAGGCCTCCGAGGCCCAGATCGCCGCCTTCGTCACGGCACTCCGGGCCAAAGGTGAGACGAGCGACGAGATCACCGGGATGGTCGAGGCCATGCTGGACGCCGCCATCACCGTGGACGTCGGGCAGAGGGTGGTGGACCTCGTCGGCACCGGTGGTGACCAGTCCGGCACGTTCAACATCTCGACGACGGCTGCGTTCATCGCCGCCGGGGCCGGTGCCCGCGTCGCCAAGCACGGCAACCGCGCGGCTTCCTCGCACACCGGCTCCGCCGACTTGCTCGAGGCGCTCGGGATGAACATCGAGCTGCCGCCGGACGACACCGTCGAGATGATCCGGCAGGTGGGATTCGGGTTCTTCTTCGCCCCGAGCTACCACCCGGCGATGCGCCACGCCGCATCGGTGCGCCGTCAGCTCGGCTTTCGCACGGTCTTCAACGTCCTGGGACCGCTGTGCAACCCGGCGCGAGCGACCCGGTACGCCGTGGGCGTCGCCGACCCGGCCATGGCCCACAAGATGATCGAGGTGCTCCGGAACACCGGGGCGGAGACCGCCTACGTCTTCTACGGGGAGGACGGCCTCGACGAGCTCACCACGACCTGCCCCTCCTACATCTACCGGCTGGTCGACGGCGAGATCACCCATGCCGAGTTCACGCCGGAGGACTTCGGGGTGAGCCGGGCCACCCGCCAGGACCTGCTCGGCGGCGACGCCGCCGCGAACCGCACGATCACGCTCGAGGTGTTGAACGGGCAGCGTGGACCGCGGCGGGACATCGCGCTGGTGAACGCGGCGCCCGCCATCGTCGCCGCCGGGCTCGCCGACGGGTTCACCGAGGCGATGGGCCTCGCCATCCAAGCGCTCGACTCCGGGGATGCGCTCGCCGTCCTCGAGCGTGCCATCAGCTTCTCGCAGCAGGCGGGATGACCGACCGGCCCTGGCTCGCGTTGTACGAGGAGGGCGTGCCGGCGTCCGTCGACTGGCCGAGGGCCCGCCTCGACGAGCTGCTGTACCGCACCGCGCTCGAGTATCCCAACCGAGCGGCGCTGGCGTTCTTCGATCGCACCATCAGCTACACCGATCTCGACATCGCCGTCGATCGCTTCAGCGCAGGTCTGCAGCGCCTTGGGGTCGAGCCCGGCGACCGGGTGTCGGTGATGATGCCGAACTGCCCGCAGCTCGTCATCGCCTACGAGGCGGTGTGGCGCTGCGGCGGTGTCGTGGTGCCGAGCAATCCGCTCTACACGGCCGCCGAATTCGCCCATCAGGCGGCGGATGCCGGGTCGACGGTGGCGATCGTGCTGTCGAGCCTGTACGAGCTGGTGGAGGCGGCCCGCCAGGAGACCCCGATCGAGCACGTCGTCGTCGCCAACATCAAGGACTACTTCACCGGGCCGATGAAGGCTCTCTTCACGCTCTTCCGGGAGCGCAAGGACGGCCATAGGGCGACCCTGCACGACGACGGTGCCGGCCACTGGTGGCACGACATCGAGGTCGACGACCGGCCCGAACCGGTCTCCGTCGATGCCGGTTCGCCCGCCGTGTTCATGTACACGGGTGGGACCACGGGGGTGCCCAAGGCAGCCGTGCTCTCGCACGACAATCTCAACGCCAACGCCCACCAGGTGATGTCGTTCGTGCCGCAGCTGCGGCACGGACGTGAAGTGGTGCTGACGGCGCTGCCGCTCACCCATGCCTACGCCATCACGGTCGGCCTCAATCTCGCCGTTGCCGGCGCTTTCACCCAGGTGCTGGTTCCCGACCCGCGGGATCTCGGCGGGCTGCTCGCGGCCATCGACAAGCACAAACCCACCGTGCTTCCCGGTGTGCCGACGCTCTATGCCGCCATTGCGCGGCATCGCCACGTGAAGAGCGGCAAGTACGACGTGTCGTCGATCGAGTACTGCATCTCCGGGGCGGCGCCGCTGCCGCCGGACGTCCATCGGGAGTTCACCGAGGTGACCGGGGCGCACCTCGTCGAGGGCTACGGCCTGTCCG
>DKBA01000165.1 GCA_002450985.1 Acidimicrobiia bacterium UBA6912 | reverse complement strand
ACGCAGTCGAGGCATTGGTCGGCGCCGCATTTCTTGACGGCGGCTTCACTGCGGCTCGCAGCGTTGTCATAACGATTTTCGGGAATGCACTCGACTCGATCGACCCCGCGACCTTGGGCAAGGACCCCAAGACGCTGCTGCAGGAATATCTGCAAGCCCGCAAGATCGGCTTGCCTCAGTACACGGTGGTGGCGACGCGGGGGGAAGCGCACGAGCAGCAGTTTCACGTGGAGTGTCTGATACCCGATCTCGGCGTGCGCTCGCAGGGGGAGGGCAGCAGCCGGCGCAGCGCCGAGCAGGAGGCTGCGCGGCAGGCTTATGAACTCGCGACGCGCGCCTGAGGCCAAGGCCAAGCACCGCTCTGGCTATGTCGCCATCGCCGGGCGCCCCAACGTCGGCAAGTCAACCCTGTTCAACCGCCTGACGCGCACGCGCGGCGCGATCGTCGTCGATGTGCCGGGCGTGACGCGCGATCGGCACTACGGCGAGGGCCGGCTGGGCGGAAGACCCTACCTGGTGATCGACACCGGCGGGCTCGAGCCCACGGCAACCGACGGCATTTTCGCGGAGATGGCGCGGCAGACCGAGCAGGCGATCGCCGAGGCCGACGCAGTGGTGTTCATCACCGATGTGCGCAGCGGGCTGACGCCTGCCGACTGGGGCATCGCCGAGAGCCTGCGGCGCCTGCACAAGCGGGTGTGGATCGCGGCCAACAAGAGCGAGGGAATCGCGTACGAGATCGCAGCGAGCGAGTTCCACGAACTCGGCCTCGGCGCGCCGGCGGCGATCTCGGCGGCGCATGGCGAGGGCGTCAAGGACCTGATCGAGGCCGTACTGGCCGAGTTTCCCGCGGCTGAGGACGAGGCCGCGCCCGACGAAACCCACCCGCGCGTCGCGGTGGTCGGGCGTCCCAACGTCGGCAAGTCGACCCTGGTCAATCGGATCCTCAAGCGCCGGGCGGCCGTCGTCGACGAGCAACCCGGCGTCACGCGGGATCGGCGGGAGTTCATCGCCGAGTGGGGCGGCCGCGAGTTCCTCCTCGTCGACACGGGCGGGTGGGAGCTCAATCCCGACGAGGAGCTGACGTCGGGCATCCGCAGCCAGGCGGAGACCGCAGTTTCCGCCGCCGATCTCGTCGTCTTCGTCGCCGACGCAACTACGGCCGTGACCGACGACGACCAGGGCGTCGCCCGGCTGCTGCTACGCAGCGGTGTCCCCTTCGTGTTCGTCGCCAACAAGGTCGACGGGCCCCGGCAGGAGGAGGATCTCGACCACTTGTGGGCGCTCGGACTCGGTGAGCCGCATCCCGTGAGCGCCGCCCACGGCAGGGGCACNNAAGTCGACGCTCCTCAACAAGCTGGCGGGTGAGGAGCGGGTGCTCGTCGCCGATGAGCCGGGCACCACCCGCGACCCGATCAACATGGTGGTCGCCCTCGACGGGGAGCCGTTCGAGATCGTCGACACGGCGGGGATCAAGCGGCGCACCAAGATCAAGGACGACGTCGAGATGTACGCGGTCATGCGTGCCCGCGAGGCGTTGAAGGACGCAGACGTCGCCCTGCTCGTGATCGACGGCACGCGCGGCGTCACCCATCAAGAGCAGCGGCTCGCCGAAGAGATCGCCGACGCCGGTGTGGGCCTCATCGTGCTGCTCAACAAGTGGGACGCCGTGGACGAGGACAGCCGGGCGCTCACCGAGGATGGGGTGGGCGACCGCCTCGCCTTCGTCTCGTGGGCGCCGGTGCTGCGCATGTCGGCGAAGACGGGGAGCAGGCTCCACCGGCTGCCGAAAGCGATCCGGGCCGTGCTGGAGACCCGGCGGACACGTATCCCGACTCCCGACCTCAACCGGCTCATTCGCGGCTGGCAGGCGGCCCATCCGCCGCCGATGCGAGCGGGCAAGCGGCCGCGGATCATCTACGCGGTGCAGGCCGCGACCGAGCCGCCGACGTTCGTGCTCTTCGTGCGAGGTGGCGAGATCGGTCCCGACTACCTGCGCTTTCTCGAGGGAAGGCTCCGCAACGAGTTCGACTTCCTCGGCACCCCGCTGCGCCTCTACACGAGACGGAGGCACAGCAGACGGCCGGAGGACATCGAGCGCCCGAGGCCCGGCACCCGAACCTGAGCAGGCCAGGCGCCTCCGACGTCACGCCATCGCCGGCTGATCCCCGAGCAGCAAGTTGCGTTGGTGGGCCGTCGACAACGCTCGCACGGCGTAGACGGTGGCCGCCAGGTTGATGAGGAAGTGGAACCAGACACGGTAGGTCGACCCGGCCACCCCGCTCATGGTGCCGAACATCGTGGAGAAGCCGATGGCCGTGCCGGTGGCAGCGAAGGTCGACGTGAGCAGCACGTGCTCGAAGACGTGAAACCCCTGCACGATCACGGCCATCTTCAGAGCCCGAACATCGGCGATGCTCTCGCCGCCGCGTTCGACGAGCACGCACAGACCGATCAACCCGATGAAGAACAGGCTGTTGCCGACGAGGTGCAGCAGCTCGTTGCCGAGACCGGCGTTGCCCCCGGCGGCCAGCATGTCCCGTCCAGCCACGGCCCACGGCGTCAGCCATGGCGCCGCCGTCGGGTGCAGGAACCAGTAGCCGAGCTGAGCCCCGTGCTCGATGAAGTGGATCACCTGGAACACGATGCCGGCGACGGCCGTGTCCCGCCACACGCGTGTGGGAATCCGAGCGAACATAGAACGTCCCCCTCAGTTCGTGGACCCCCCCGGGTCCGTGCTGTCGGCACTCCGGTCCGTTCGCGGCCCGGTATGTGGGACTGTACACACAGCGATCGGGGGCTGACCAGAGTGGCGGCGAAATGAGTCGGCAGGCCCAGGAGAACCGCCAGAGGGGTACCCTGGCGGCGATGAAGGCCGGAGGCTCACACCATGGGTGATGTCCGTTCGCTCGACGAACGATTTCGCCAAGCCGCGGAGACTGCTCTGGCCGGCGGGCCCAAGAAGTACCACGAGAAGCTGGCCGAGCAGGGCAAGCTCTTCGTGCGCGACCGGGTGGCCTTGCTGTGCGATCCCGATTCGTTCGAGGAGGACGGGCTGCTGGCGAACGCCGTGGCCGACGACCTCGCCGCCGACGCCGTCGTCACGGGGCGTGGGCTGGTCGACGGCCGGCCGGTGATCGTCATCGCCAACGACCCCACGGTGAAGGCAGGCTCGTGGGGCGCCCGCACGGTCGAGAAGATCATCCGGGCGCTCGAGTCGGCCTACGACGAGTTGCTCCCGGTGTTCTACCTCGTCGACTCGGCGGGGGCCCGCATCACCGATCAGGTGGAGCTGTTCCCCGGGCGGCGCGGCGCAGGGAAGATCTTCTACAACCAGGTGCGCCTGTCCGGCCGGGTGCCGCAGATCTGCTGTCTGTTCGGGCCTTCCGCCGCCGGCGGTGCCTACATCCCCTCGTTCTGCGACGTGGTGATCATGGTCGAGGGCCGGGCGTCCATGTACCTCGGATCGCCCCGCATGGCGCAGATGGTCATCGGTGAGCACACGACGCTCGAGGAGATGGGTGGCGCCCGCATGCACTGCACCGTCTCCGGCTGTGGCGACGCCCTCGTGACCAGCGACGAGGATGCCATCGGTTGGGCGCGCCACTACTTCTCATACATGCCCTCGAGCTACCGGGAGCTGCCGCTGGGCTATGCGGCGGAGGACCCGGTGGGGGACGATCCCGGCGCCGTGCTGCCGACGGACTCCGCCCAGGGGTACGACATGGTGGAGTTCCTCGAGGGCATCGTCGACGCCGACTCCCTGCTCCAGGTCAAGGAGCTGTTCGCCAGGGAGGTGGTCACGGCGCTGGCCCGCCTCGATGGCAAGCCGGTGGGCATCGTCGCCTCCCAGCCCAGCCACCTCGGCGGGGTGCTGTTCGTAGATTCGGCGGACAAGGCGGCCCGGTTCATCTGGCTGTGCGACGCCTTCAACATCCCGTTGCTCTTCTTCGCCGACGTCCCCGGGTTCATGATCGGCACGCAGGTGGAACGGCAGGGCATCATTCGCGCCGGCGCCAAGATGCTCACGGCGATCGCCGAGGCGACCGTGCCCCGGCTGTCGATCATCGTCCGCAAGGCGTACGGGGCAGGGCTGTACGCCTTCTCGGGCCCGGGGTTGCGTCCCGAGGCGACCATCGCGCTGCCGACCGCCGAGATCGCCGTGATGGGGCCTGAAGCCGCCGTCAACGCCGTCTACTTCAACAAGATCCAATCCCTGCCGCAGGACCAGCGCGAGGCGTTCGTCGCCGAGCGACGTGCCGAGTACGAGGTGGACGTGGACCTGCTCCGCCTCGCATCCGAGCTGGTGATCGATGCCGTCGTGCAGCCCGAGGACCTGCGCACCGACCTCATCACCCGGTTGCGGTATGCCGAGCGTAAGGACCGCACGTTCTCCGGACGGCGCCACGGGGTGCCCCCGGTATGAGCGACCGCGACATGGACCACGAAGCGACGCCTTCGGCGGGCGGGGACGTGCCCGCCGACGAGGAGAAGTGGCCGATCGGATTCATCCTCACCATCGTGATGGTGAGCATCTACCTGGGGTACCGGCTGATCCAGGGCATCGTGTTGTTCATCGACTGGGTCTTCTGACCGGCCGTCTGCCTTTGTGCCTCGTGGGGTAACATGACCCGCTACGGGCTGTGGCGCAGCTTGGCAGCGCGCTTGACTGGGGGTCAAGAGGTCGCCGGTTCAAATCCGGCCAGCCCGACGAGACGAAAGCCCCTGAGCCGTAACGGGTTCGGGGGCTTTCGGCATTCGGTGGGGCGGGTTGGTACAGCACCGTTGCCATACTTCTCCCATACTTTTCGTCGCCGAGCGTGCTCGCGAGCCTCATGGCGATAGTGGCCCGGCCGCTCGAGACGCCCATCGCACCGCAGGGCACCCTCACGGTCGGTGTGCGGAACAACTCACCCGCGGGTACCTATCCGTGCAGTGGCCTGGTCCTCTGGACCGGCACCTCGTCATTCTGAGAGGGGAACCTCGTCCGGCTTGTCTGCTGTAGTGCGCGGCTGGACCTGTTGTTCCCGTAGCCAGTCGAGCACCTCGTCGCGGAAGAACCG
>DKBA01000166.1 GCA_002450985.1 Acidimicrobiia bacterium UBA6912 | reverse complement strand
GCCATCGTCGCTGTCTTCCAGCTGGCGCTCGTGTTCGGTGCCCCGTGGGGTGACCATGTCTTCGGCGGCAAGGCGGAGACGGTCGACGGACGGCTCTCGCCCCAGTATCGGGCAGTGAGCGCCGTCGCCATCCCGATCCTGCTGCTGGCAGCTGCGATCGTCCTGTCACGTGCCGACGTCGTCGCGTGGTTCGACCCCGACGGCTGGGTGACCGTGGCGGTGTGGGTCGTCTTCGTCTACCTGGTGCTCAACACCATCGCCAACGTCGCATCGACGAGCCGAATCGAGCGATTCGGGATGGGATCGCTGTCGGCGGTTGCGGCGATCTCCACCCTCGTCGTTGCACTCTCGGCCACTGGCTGATTCGTCGCGCCAGGCGCTGATGGCCAAGCGCGGCTTCACCCAATCGGGGCTGGGCCCACGTGATCGAATACGACGGTCAGGGATGGGGCCCCTCACACACCGGTAGCGGGGCTTGGTGCTGGGCCCGCTCCGGTCTCCGTTCCAGGACCACCTGACGCCGGCGACCGAGACCGAACGAAGGGCCTCGGGACGGGGATACTGGTGGTGGGCGCCACTGGGATCGAACAACTGACCGCATGGCGGTCCGCAACCTCTGCCGTGTGAACGCGGGCCCGATGTCACCGCTCATCGATCGTCACCACCGATCATCCACGGTTGTCTGGTTTCTGACTACCGGTTGTCCACGGTCATCACGGGTCGTAGCTGGTTGTCATGTGGGCGCAGTGTGGCCGCGCCCAGGCTCACCGACGGTGGACTGCTCCCTCAGCAGGTAATCGGTAGCTTCGTCGACACTCATCGCCCGGCCCTGCTCGTAGAACTGCTGGTACTCCTCTTCCCCGAGGGTCTCGGTGGCGGCGTCGATTCCCGGCTGGATCTGGCGAATGTAGAAGGGCGGAAACTGCATGGCGAAGTGCCGGTTCCCGGCCCCGTACAGCATTGCGGCTCGCTCACCGTCACCACCGACACCGGCGTAGAGCCCTGCCTGCAAGAACGCCATGCCCGACGACACTGTGGCGCCCATCTCCAGGGCAGTTCGGGCAGAGATCCGATTCAGACCGACGGCGCGCTCTCGTTCGCCGGCAGTCCACAGACTGAACGACAGGTTGTGCAGGGCGATGGGCCGGATGAGCGGATCGGCGTCAGGCCGGTCTGCGAGCTCGAGACTCTCCTCGGCGTACCGAACTTGCGTCTCCGCGGTCTGATCCCCGAAGTTGGGAATGAACATGTTGGCGTGCATCTGACCGAATGTGTCGCCGATCGCGATGAACCGACGACGGCCCTCTTCGAGCATTCCGCGNNCCGATCCGCCCGCAGATCGCGAGGCTCTCCTGGAGCAACCCAAGGGCGGCCGGTACGTCGCCGACCGAGAACGCGAGGTGTCCCCTGCGCGCCAGGGCGTACGAGAGCCCCTGTTCGTCGCCCACCTCTCGGTAGATTGCGGCCGCCTCATCGGCCCAGACAATCGCCTGGTCGTACCGGTTCGCGTACATCAGCAGGAACGACCCCGCCGTGAGCGTGTCCGCCCGTGATTGGGTCTCCATGCCCGCGGACGCGTCCACGAGTCGCCGGAGGCGGCCGATACCCCGATCGAGTCGCCCGGAGAACAGCCACACGTGGCCGAGCGGCCACCCCATGTCGAGTGCCTCCTCGATTCGTCCGGCCCCGGTGAGCCGGTCGAACGCCGCCTCGTAGTCGGCAAGCTCGCCTTCCATGACGATTCGTGCTCCGGTGCGCCCACTACCGAACACTGCACCCCGCTGTTCGGCGCATNNCACCTGGAGGAGAGAGGCCCGGGCGAGACGGCGCAGTACATCGACGGCGGCGATCTCGGATCCCGCATCGAGCACCGTCGCGGCGGCGGCCGCGAGGAATGGACCTTCGAATACGCCGAGCCGGTCGAATGCGTGGCCATCGTCGGGACTCAGGAGGCCGTAGCTCCAATCCAGCGAACCCTGGAGCGAGCGGTGGACCGGTCGGTCCTGGCGAGAATCTCCGAGCAGGCGGAACCGATCCACGAGATAGCCGTCGATCTCGGCGGGTGAGAGGGCGTCGGCTCTCGCTGCGGCGAGCTCGATTGCCAGAGGCATGCCGTCCAGGTGACGGCAGATGGAGGAGACAGCCGGCAGGAGGGACTCGTCGAGCGCGAAGCCGGGCCGGGCCGCGGCGGCACGTTCTGCGAAGAGTTGCTGGGCATCGCCGGCGTCCGACGTGTCGAGACCCTCGAGCCGGACCCGGTGTTCTCCCTGCTCGTCGAGCGGACGGCGGCTGGTGGCCAAGATCCGGAGGCCCGGCGCTCCGGCGAGGAGTCGCGCTGCGACCCGGCCGGCCTCCTCCACCACGTGTTCGCAGTTGTCCAGTAGGAGGAGCACTGTCTGCGGGCGCAGCCGGTCGAGCAGTGCATCGATCGGGTCACGGCCCGGCGACACGACGAGCCGCAGCGCTGCGGCGACTGCCTCGCCGACCCCCTCGGGTGTCGCGACCTGCGCGAGGTCGATCAGCCACAGCCCATCCGGGAAGCTGCCGGCGACTCGTTGTGCGGCCTCGAATGCCAGGCGGGTCTTTCCCGCCCCGCCGGGTCCCGTCACGGTGACGAGGCGATGTTCGAGGATGAGCGCTTCCAGTTGGCTCAGTTCGCGGGAGCGACCGATGAAGCTGCTGACCGGCGCCGGTAGATTGGCCGGCGTCGTCACCTCTTCGTCGAGTGCGGGGTCCTGAAGCAGTATCCGTTCCTCCAGCCGCGCAACGGATGGCGACGGGTCGATACCCAGATCGTCGGCGAGCATCCGACGGAGTCGGGTCAGCGTGCGCAGTGCCTCGGTTTGGCGGCCCGCCCGATACAAGACCCGCGCCAGCAGCTCCCAGAACCGTTCCCGGTACGGNNCGCAGCTCGGCTTCGATCCGGTCTTCGAGGGCTCGCAATCTGAGCTCTTCGAGCCGGGCGGCCTCCGGGACGACCGACGGGAGGTCTTCCAGACCCTCATACGGTCTTCCCCGCCAGGAGGACAGTGACCGATCGATGAGGGTGATGGCTGACGCCGGGTCGGAGCCGACCAGCCGTCGCGCTTCGGCGAGCCGGGCTTCGACCTCCTCGGTATCGAGCACATCACCTTCGGACGGTTCGAATCGGTAGCCGCCGTCCGACCGGACGAGACGATCGCGACCCAGAACCGAACGAAGGTTGGACACATAGGTGTAGAGCGAGTCGCGGACTTTGTCGGACGGCTGCTCGCCCCAGATTTCGGTGACCAAGCGGTCCGCCGCAACCGCCCGGCCCGCTTCGAGGAGAAGTAACGCCAGCACCGAGCGCTGCCGGGGTCCGCCGATCGGGAGAGGCTCATCCGCCTCTCTGACCTCGAGCGGACCCAGCATCGAGAACAACATCCCTCCCCTGAGTCTATCGGCGCATTCTTGGCCACATCTCCCCCATCGCCGCACGAACCGCAGAGGTGAAGGGTCCGGATGGAGCCGGACCCTTCACCTCGCCTGTGTCTGCAATCAATGGGCTTTGGTCCAAGCGGTCTGCGCAAGCCTGAGCTCACCGTCTGCCGTCGTCAGAATCTCGAACGTGACGGCCGATGCGAAGGGCCCGGATTGCATCCCTCGGGTCACCACGTACCGACCGTGCGATTGCTGGGCAACGATCAGATAGGGCTCCGTGATCCACGTGGGGTTCACCGCCTGTTGGAGGTGCGCCGCAAGGCTGTCGAGCGCGAACTTCGTCTCCCCGTAGAGGTGATACCCGTCGGACGCATAGAGATCGACGACGGATCCGTCGTTGCGCTCGTTGGCCTCCCACCACTCATCGAGGAGGGCGAGCACTTCGGCCGGGATCTCCACGGCGCCGGTAGTTTCACCCGAACTCTCTTCGAGCCTTGCCTGGGCCTCGGCGAGCTCGGCTGTCGTGTCGGACAGCTGCTTCTCGAGGGCAGCCACCTCGAGTTCCAGGGCTTGATACTCATCCGATGCGGTCACGTCCTGGGCACATGCGCCGGCCGTCATGACCAGTGCCAGTGCCAGGACGAACATCGACTTCCTCATGACAACCTCCTTTCACTCCCAGCGTGCGCCCACGACCTCAAGGCGATCCAAAGAAGAGGCAACGTGGGAGGGTTCCCGCCGGGGTCGAGGACTTCCGGCGCCGCCACCGCTCCCCCTCTTTGAGCGTCACCGCCCACACCCCGGGCTGTTCGGGGTCGGGGTGTGGTCGCGGCTGGCCGGTGAGCCGCAAGAAGGAAGAAGCAGTAGGCCGATCTTCGCTGTGCCGCAGGGAGCTTCTGGGTGGGCGCTACTGGGATCGAACCAGTGACCTCTGCCGTGTGAAGGCAGCGCTCTCCCGCTGAGCTAAGCGCCCTGGTGGGATCGGCAGCGTAGCAAAGCCATAGCACCACCGAGTCCGCCATGTCATCGACCACCACGACCCTTCCCGGGCCGCCCCCGTCCCTCGGAGACAGCGTCGGGTGCGCACGCTCTGGGACGCTCCGTCTGCGTAGGATTCCCGGGGAGCGGGAGCCGATGCGGTGGACGACAAGACGCGGGGCAGGATCTTCATCAGCTACCGGCGGTCCGACGCCCCGGGCGTTGCGGGTCGCCTCAGTGACACGTTGGGCACCTACTTCGGGCCGGATCGAGTGTTTCGCGACATCGAGGACATCGCGGGAGGCGAGGACTTCGCCAGCGCCATCTCGGGCACCATGTCTGCCGCAGATGCGGTCGTCGTGGTCATCGGCCCGGAGTGGGCGACGGTCACGGATGGGAACGGACAGAGGAGGCTTGACGATCCGGCCGACTGGGTGGCCACGGAAGTCGGATCCGCACTCGAGCGCAACGTCCCGGTCTACCCGGTGCTCGTCGAGGACACCCTCATGCCGAGGGCGGAGGAACTCCCCGAGCGGCTCCGCCCGCTCGCCCACCGCAACGCGATCTCGATCAGCGACGCACGCTGGGCGAGCGACACCACACGGCTCGCCAAGATCATCGCCCTCGACGTACCGGGCTCCATGGCCGAGCGCCGGCTCCATCGTCTCCAGACCGCGATGCTCCTCGTCATGGCGGCAGCGGTCGTCTACACCACGGTGGCGCTCACCCTCGGCGCGAGCGACGTGGTGGGCGATCGGCTGCTCCTCAGCCCTGCAGAGGTCACGGTCAACTACGTGGCGGTCATGACGACCGTCCTCCTCCTCGTCCTGGCCGCACCGCTCGTCGATCCGGGACGGAGGAGGTGGTGCTATGCCGGCGCCGCGCTCGGCACGTTCGGCAGCCTCGTCGCCACGGTGCTGAGCCTGCTCGGGTTCGCCCAGAGCACGGCGCCGATCACGACGCTCATCCTCTTCTCGCTGTCCACGGTGCTGGTGGTCGGCATCCTCAGCTTCATGAACCTGTCGGGGTTCAAGGCGAAGTGAGGCAGGCACCGGCCGTTCGCCGGCTGAGGCCCGC
>DKBA01000255.1 GCA_002450985.1 Acidimicrobiia bacterium UBA6912 | reverse complement strand
GCTGGGTCGACGATGCCGGCCTCGATGTCGAAGGCTGCCGGGAAGCGGCGTTCAGCCTGTTGCGGCGACCCCTCGCCGAGGAGAAGCTGGCTGCGATCCTCCTCCTCCAGGAGCGGGTCGCACCCGCCGGTGAGCTCGATCCGGCACGCGACCTCCCCGTGCTCGCCGCCCTCTTCGACGAAGGGCACATCCGGGAATGGAACACCACCGACTGGTTGTGCGTGCGCGTCCTCGGACCGATGATCGAGGGCGGCGGTCGGGACGTCGCCGAGGCCATCGCCGAGTGGGCCGACGCGCCGGGTCTGTGGCGGAGGCGCGCCGCCGCCGTGGCCTTCGTCCCGGTGGCCGGTCGCGGCGACGCTGTGTTCCCGGGCCTGGTGTCGATGGTGCTCGGCGTCTGCGCCGCCAATCTCGCCGACCCCGCGCGGTTCTCACAGACCGGTGTCGGCTGGGTGCTGCGCGACCTGTCTGATGCGGCACCCGAGGCGGTCTTCGGCTTCCTCGTCGCCCACCGGGACCGGATGAGCCGGGAGGCGGTCCGCATGGCGGCCGCCCGATTGAGCGACGAGCAGCGCGCCCTCTTGGGCATCACCGGCAAGCGCACTCGGCGCTGACCGCTCCTCCCACAAGCGACGGACCGGGAAGAGCTCACCCGACGGCGGCGGCCACCAGCGATCCGATGAGCTGCGCGGCGACCACCACGAACGTCCCGACGGAGAGGTGCTCGAGCACCACCGGCCACCGGCGCGTGCCCTGTCCGGCGGCCACGACGTAGCTCAACACGCCGAGCGCGACCGCTCCCCACACGATCGACACGATCACGGCCGTGCCCAGCTCGAGCGTGAGGACGGGAACGAGGAAGGTGAGCGCCATGACGAGCTTGGCCGCAACCGTGACCAGCGTGGCCGTCCACACCTCACGCGGGGACCGGGTGCCCTGAGCCTCCTCCGACACGTGGATCCCGAGCCCGTCGGACAGCGAGTCGGCGACGGCGATGGTGAGGATGCCACCTACCACCGCGGCTCGCGAATCGGTGCCGGCGGAAAGGCCGACCAGGAGGCCCAGCGTCGTGATCACTCCCGAGGTCAGCCCGAACGAGATGCCGACCCGCACGGAGTGATCGATCCGCTCCGTCACGTCACGCAGGCTCCCCACGCGGTCCTGGGGGCTCGCTTCGGGAGTCCAGGTCCCGAGTCTCCGGCAACAGCAAGCTGAGCCCAAAGCCGATGACGACGAACACGACTCCCGTGAAAGCCGAGCGACGGGCGGCACCGGCGAACGCCTCCTCGATGGCCGTCACCGCGGCTGCGTTCGCCGGGTCCTGGCGAAGCGAGCCCAGGACCTGACCGCCGGATTGGTCGACCGACGCGACGATGCCTGCGCGAACGTCGGCGGGCACGCCGCGATCCGCCAGGTTGGCGTCGGTCAGCGAGCGAAGGCTGACGGCGAGCACCGTGCCGAGCAGCGCGATGCCCAGCGCGGCGCCGATCTGGCGGAACGTGGACTGCATGCCCGATCCCTGGCCGGATTCGCGGGGCGGCACCTCGGCGAGCACCACCGATGTGAGCTGGGCCGAAGCGAGACCGACGCCGACGCCGTAGACGAAGAGCGACGGGACGAGCGTCCACGGCCCCAGATCCGGAGCCAGCAGGAGGCCGATCGTGAAGATGGCGACGGCCTCGAGTCCCATGCCGACGGTGACGACCCGGCGCGGGCCGTAGCGGTTGGCGAACTGCGCCGCCGTAGGCCCGCCGATGAACGCCCCGATGGCGAGCGGCAGCAGGAGGACTCCGGTCCGGAACGCCGAGTAGCCGAGCACCGCCTGCACGAACAGCGGGAGGATGAAGATCATCCCGAGCTCCCCGAGGGCGACGATCGTCGCCGCCGCGTTGCCGTAACGGAAGCTCTCGAGCCGGAAGAGGGCCATGTCGAACAACACGGTGGCCCCGGCGGCCCGGCGACCCGACTCGACGCGGACGAAGGCGATGAGGCCGGCGGCGCCGAGCACGAGCGCGAAGAACACGGGAGACACCGAGTCCAGCGGCCACGTCCACGAGCCGAGGGCGAACTGGCCCGTCGGCGTGAACCAGCCGTACCGAGATCCCTCGATGAGCCCGAACACGACACCGACGAGACCGATCGAGCTCGTGAGCATCCCTGCGATGTCCAGCCGCCCCGGCGGCCGGTCGTCGCGGCTCTCCATCACCCACACCAGGCCACCGGCGAAGGCCGCCGCGCCGATGAACAGGTTGATGTAGAAGGCCCAGCGCCACGAGTGGCTCGTGGTCAGCCACCCGCCGAGCAGAGGGCCCACCGCCGCCATGCCGCCGATCACCGAGCCCCACACGCCGAAGGCGATCGCACGCTCGCGGCCTCGGAAGGTGGCGTTCACGATCGACAGCGTCGCCGGGAGGATCATCGCCCCCCCGACCCCCTGGAGCACCCGCGCCCCGATCAGCAATCCGGCCGAGCCGGCGCGCCCGGCGAGCATGCTCGCCACGACGAACACCACCAGTCCGGCCAGGAACAGACGCTTCCGGCCGTACGCGTCGCCGGCACGACCCAGGGTGATGAGGAGGGCGGCAAAGACCAGCGAGTACACCGTCGTCACCCACTCGGCGTCTACGAGGCTCATCCCGAGGTCGCCGATGATCGACGGAATGGCCACGTTCACGATGGTGGCGTCGACGATGATCATGGACACGCCGAGGCTCAACACCGCGAGCCCGAGCCACCGGGTCCGCGGCGTTGCGGATGTGCCCGTCACCGCTTCGCCCGTCACGGGATCACCCGACAGGCTCGAGGAGCAGGGGGAGCCCGCCGCGGGGTTTGGGGATCGGCACGGTCTGGATCTGGATCTGCTGCCCGGGCAGCGCGACCAGGCGGTACCGCATCAGGACGTCGCTCATGACGGCCTTCGCCATGTGGCCGGCGAAGTGCATACCGATGCACGTGTGCGCCCCGCCGCCGAATGGGATGTAGCCGTGCGAGTGGGTCTTGTGCTCCTCGCGGCCCGGCGCATAACGCCCCGGGTCGAAGGTGAGCGGGTCGGGCCACAGCTCCGGGAGGCGATGGATGAGCAGTGTCGCCACGCTGATCATGGTGCCCTCCGGCACCGGCACCCCCGCCACCCGGGCGTCCTTCATCAGCCGGCGTGGGATGAACGGCACCGGCGGGTGGAGCCGCATCGCCTCGCGGAACACGCCATCCATCAGCGGCAGGGCGTCGCGCTCGTCCCAGCTGAATCGCCCGCCGGGGAGTGCGGCCACCTCCTCGCGGACGGCGTCCTGCAACCCCGGCTGCGTGGCGAGCTCCCAGGCCATCGTCGCCATGGTCGATGTCGTCGTGTCGTGGGCGGCGAGAAGGAGGAAGATCATGTGATCGACGATCTCGTCGTCGGCGAAGCGGTCTCCGTCCTCGGACTCGGCGTGACACAGCCGGGTGAGCATGTCGTCGCCGTCGCTCGTCCGGCGCTGCGGGACCAGATCACCGAAGAAGCGCTCCAACTCCCGCCTCGCCTCCATGCCTCGCCGGAACGCCGTCCGGGGCAGCTCCCACCGCACCGGGGCCACCGAGGCGTTGACCGCATCCATGAAGCGCCGGTTCATCCATGCCGCATCGTCACCGAGCGGCAGCCCGACGAAGACGGTCGAGGCGATGTTCAGCGTGATCTTCTTCACCTCGTCGTAGAAGTCGATCCGGCTGCGGCCACGCCATTCGCCGACGGCGCCGTCGATCAGCGGCTGCATCAGGTCGAGGTAGCCGGCCATCACCTCGCTGCGGAAGGCGGCTTGCATGATCTTGCGGTGGAAGCGATGGTCGTCGAAGTCGCGCAACATGAGCCCGCGGGCGAAGAGCTTGCCGATGGTGGGCTCCCAGCCGTAGGTGCTCGAGAAGGTCTCGGTGCGGTCGAGCAACACCTGCTTGGCGGCGTCGGGATCTGCGAACACGACCACCGGCTCGAACATGAAGTGGGACTTGTAGATGCGACCGTGGTCGCGGTACGCCTCCGTCGCCCACCGCTCGGCGTCCTGAGCGAAGTGGAGCGTGTGGCCGATGATGGGGTAACCGAACGTTCCGGGCAGGTGAGCGAGGTCACGGCGGCGTGTCATCGACGGGAACGTATCACAGTCTGGGGAGACCGGGTTCTTCCTGCCAGCCATGGTTTGCGCCCGGTGGCGGCCGGTGGGGCGCCGGTCCGAGATCGGTTGGCGGCGTCCCAACACTTGGGGGCCGTTCGCCCCTTGCCCGAGACGTCGCCCGAGACCACGGTATGGGGAACGGCACGCTCGATCGAGGGAGCGCACATGGCTCGCGTGCTCATCGTTCACGCATCGAAACGGGGCGGAACCTCCGAGATCGCCGAGTCCATCGGCCGCAGGCTCAGCGAGCGCGGCGCCGCGGTCGACGTGGTCCCGGCGAACCGGGCGCATCGTTTCCGCGACTACGACGCCGTGGTGGTGGGGAGCGCCCTGTACGGGGGACGGTGGCGACACGCCGCGGTGCGCGCACTACGGAAGCTGACCCACCTCTCGCAGCCGCCTCCGGTGTGGCTGTTCCACAGCGGACCGCTCGACGAGCTCGCCAACGAGCCGCAGCCGCTCCCGGGAAGGGTCTTCGATCTCGCCCACGACCTGGGCGACCCGCAGGTGACGACCTTCGGCGGCCGGCTGGCGCCCGACACGCACGGGTTCATCGCCAAAGCCATGGTGCGCAACGGCAAAGCGGGCGACTGGCGGGATCAGGGGGCTATCAGTGCCTTCGCCGACGAGATCGCCGACAGCCTCGTCCCCACCCCCTGAACGGATCCGGCGCTTCCGGGAGAACGACCCGTCAGCGGGCGAGCTGCGAGGGGTTCCGCTGCTCTGCGGCAGCGACGATCGCCTCGAGCATGCTGCGGAAGATGAGGTGGTGGAACGGCAGCATGGCGTACCAGTAGAGCCGGCCGAACAGCCCCTTCGGACGGAAGTACGCGGTCTGGACGACGGTGTGCGAACCGTCCGCAGGCTCGATCCGCCACTCCAGCCAGGCTTTCCCCGGGACCTTCATCTCCGCCGCGAGTTGGAGCAGGCGACCTTGCTCGACCGCGGCGACCCGCCAGAAATCGATGGTGTCGTGGAGACGCACCTCCTCAGGATGCCGCCGGCCGCGCCGAAGGCCGACGCCTCCGACGAGGAGGTCGAGGAGCCCGCGCAGCTGCCACGCCCACTGGTGCACGTAGTAGCCGACGCTCCCCCCGATGCGGGCGAAGCCCCAGAAGAGGTCGTCTGCGGCGGCCTGGGATTCCGCCGTCTGCCGGTTGACGAAGAGCGTGCCGCCCGCCCACTTGGGATCCCCGGCGAAGGGCTGGGCCGGGCTCGTGCTGGCATCGGACCACCGAGTCTCCACCTCGAGCGCATTGCTGCGGTCGAGCGCCAGCGCCACGGCACGGCGAAACGGGATCGGCGTGACGGCGAACTTCTCGAGCGCGGCGTCGTCGTGGACCACGACCTCGTTGCGCAGCGAGTCCACCAGCGGCTTGGCCACGCCGCTGGGCAGCGGGGTGACGAGCCCGATCCAGTGCGACGACAGCCGCGGCGTCAGCACCGGGACCGGGATGAGGAGCCGGCGGGGCAGGCCGGCGACCTCGGCGTACACCTTCATCATCTCGCGGTACGACAGTACGTCCGGCCCGCCGATCTCGTACACGTGCCCGCCGGGCTCGTCGTCGAGCACCGCCACGAGATACGACAGCACGTCCCGGATGGCGATCGGCTGGCAGCGGGTGCCGACCCACTTCGGGGTCACCATCACCGGG
>DKBA01000241.1 GCA_002450985.1 Acidimicrobiia bacterium UBA6912 | reverse complement strand
GAGCTGCGCCGCATCGAGGGCATCCGTCTGCTCCAGTTCGCCCAGAATCGCGGCTCGGGATCCGCCCGGCGCGCCGGGACGGCCGCCGCCCGCGGCGCCGTGGTGGTGTGGTCGGACGTCGACATGACCTACCCCAACGACCGCATCCCCGAGTTGGTAGGCGCGATGGCCGGGTTCGACCAGGTCGTCGGGGCCCGCACGTCGGAGAAGGGCACGGTCCGGCTGCTGCGCACACCTGCGAAGTGGTTCATTCGCAAACTCGCCTCGTACCTCACCGGCGTTGCCATCCCGGACCTCAACTCCGGCTTCCGCGCCTTCCGCCGTTCGGTCGGTGCCCAGTTCCTCTATCTCCTCCCGCGCGGCTTCTCGTGCGTGACCACGCTGACGATGACGTTCCTCACCAACGGCTACTCGGTGCGCTACGTGCCGATCGACTACGCGGCGCGCGCGGGGACATCGAAGTTCCACTGGTGGGCCGATACCCGCCGCTACCTCCTCCAGGTGGTGCGTCTGGTGCTGATGTACGAGCCGCTGCGCGTCTTCGGCCCGGCGGCATCGCTGGTCGGGGTCGTCGGGGCCGGCAAGCTGGTCTACGACGTCGTCGCCAAGGACTTCCGCATCGCCACCAACACCATCGTCATCCTCGGCCTGGCGAGCGCACTGGCGCTCGTCGGCCTCCTCGCCGACCTGCTCGTGCAACTCAACCGCCGTCCCCACGACGTCATGCCGGCGACCGTCGACGATCGCCCCGGGGCGTGATCGCAGACGTGGCCGCCCCGCTGTCCCCGATGGCCAGGCTGCGCTATGACATCATCGCGCGGACCCTCGAGGGGATGGAAGGTGCCACCTCATTCCTCGAGGTCGGGTGCGGTGAGGGGGCGCTCGCAACGCTGCTCGCAGAGCGGTACGAGTACGTGGGGTACGAGCCGGACACCGCATCCTTCCGGGTGGCCGCCGGCCGCCTCTCGGGGTATCCGAGAGCCCGGGTCATCAACACCGTGATCCCCGAGACACCGCAGCGCACCTTCGACGTCCTTGGCGCCTTCGAGGTGCTCGAGCATCTCGAAGACGACGCGGCGGCGCTGGCTGCCTGGGTGCACTGGCTGCGCCCCGGAGGGCTCGTGATCGTGAGCGTTCCCGCCCATCAGGAGCGCTTCGGTGCGTGGGACGACGCCGTAGGACACATCCGCCGGTACTCCCGGTCAGGCCTCGCAGAGTTGCTCCGCGGTGCCGGACTGATCGACGTGGAGGTCACCGCCTGTGGATTCCCACTCGGATATGTGTCGGAGTGGGTGCGCAACCGCATAGCGTCGCGGCGCGCCGACGCGGTCCCGGAACACGCGGAGCGTACGGCGGCGAGCGGGCGCACGCTCCAGCCGCGGGAGCGGCTCGCCGCCCCGATCGCCCTCGCCGTCAAACCGTTCGTGTACCTGCAGCGACCGTTTGCGACGAGCGATCGAGGTATAGCCTGGGTCGCTGCGGCGCGCCGCCCGTCGGGTATCGAGTGATGCGGCGGCGCGTGCTTCGCGTCGTCTTTGGGGCCGTAGGGCTGGCCTTCATGGTGGTCGCACTGTGGGAGACGTGGGACCTTTCGCGCCATTCGGTGCTCCCCGATCCGCGCGTCATGGCGGCGGCGGCGGGGCTCATTCTCGTCGGGCTCGTCGGTGCGGGCTTCAGCTGGCTGGCGCTGTTCGGAGAGGGTGCCCCGCGGCGGCTCGTTGCCGATTTCTACATGGCGCAACTCGGGAAGTACATCCCGGGAGGCGGGCTGTGGCAGGCCGCCGGTCAGATCGGGCTCGCCACCGCCAGCGGTCTCCGGGCGGCTCGGGTGGCCGGTGCGTTCGTGGCCCACGGAGTAGTGCAGCTCACGTCGGCGGCGTTCGTCGGAGGGTTCCTCGTCGCCGCGGGCGACCTTCCGGTGTGGATTCGGCTCGCCGCAGGCGCCGCGCTCCTGGCGCCGCTCCTCCTCCATCGGGCGTGGATGGAGGCGGTGCTGTCACGCGTGGCGCATTGGGCGCGGCGCAGCGATGGGGAACTGACGGCCCCACCGCAAGAAGCGATCCTGCATTCGTGGATCTGGTCGCTGGTGCCGGTCGTCACCTTTGGTTTCGGCTACGCAGTCCTCCTCAACGATCTCGCCGGCAGTGCGGGGATCCTGCGCACCGCCGTCGCCTTCGACATGGCGTGGGCCGTCGGCTTTGCGCTGATTCCGTTTCCGTCCGGTCTTGGGGTGCGAGAGGCGGCGTTGCTCGTTCTCGTCGACGCTCCTGCCGCGGCCGTGATCGCGGCCTCGGTCGGCCTCCGCCTCCTCGCCATCCTGTCCGAGATGGTGCTGGTGGCGGCGACACGGCGGATCCGATCGTGAGGGTGGTCGCCTTCGGCACGTACGACGCCCGCCATCACCCTCGCGTGGAGGTGCTCATGGCCGGGCTGCGGACGCACGGGGTGACGGTGGAGGAGTGCAACGTGCCGCTCGATGTCGACACGGCCGCTCGAGTCGAGGCGTTGCGCCGGCCGTGGCGGCTCGTGCCGCTCGCCGGCAGGCTGCTGGCAGCCTGGGTGCGGCTGTGGCGGCTGGCACGCCGGCTCGAGGCGCCCGACGCCGTGCTCGTCGGCTACGTCGGCGTGGTCGACGTCCACCTGGCGCGTCGCCGCTGGCCGCAGGCGAGGCTCGTGCTCGACCACCTCGCCTTCGTCGGCGGCATCGCCCGGGACCGTGCTCTCGGTGGCGGGGCGATGCGCCGCCTCCTCGACCGCATCGATGTCGCCGCCATGCGCCGCGCCGACGTGGTGGTGGTCGACACGGAGGAGCACCTGGCGCTCATGCCGGCCGACCTGCGGTCCCGCGGCGTCGTCGTCCCGGTCGGCGCCACCGACCCGTGGTTCACCACCTCGCCGCCCGATGACGACGACGGAACGCTCCGCGTGGTGTTCTTCGGGCTGTACACCCCGCTCCAAGGTGCACCGACGGTGGGGGCGGCCATCGCCCGGTGCGGACCCGAGGTCTCCTTCACCATGATCGGGCACGGCCAGGATCTCGCCGCGACCATTGCCGCGGCGGGAGGACGCCCCGGCGTCGAGTGGCGGGAATGGGTGGAGCCGGAGCGCCTGCCTGCGCTCGTCGCCGACCACGACGTGTGCCTCGGCATCTTCGGCACCGGTGAGAAGGCGCGGCGAGTCGTGCCCAACAAGGTGTACCAGGGGGCTGCGGCCGGATGTGCGGTCGTGACCTCCGAGACGGAGCCGCAGCAGAGGATGTTGGGAGACGCTGCCGTGTTCGTGCCGCCCGGCGACTCGGTGGCCCTGGCGGCCACCCTCGAGCGCCTCGCCACCGACCGAGCCGCGCTCGACGAGATGCGACGACGGAGCCGGACACACGCCGACAGGGCGTTCCGTCCCGGCGCCGTCGTGACGCCGCTGCTCGACGCCTTGGGCCGGCCGCGCCGGTGATCGACGCCGGGAGCCTTGCGAGGCAGCATGCGGGCCGGTCCTATCATCGTGCGATGCACTACGACCTCACGACGTTGCCCAACGGGCTGCGCATCATCTCCGAAGACATGCCGTCCGCCCGTTCCGTCGCCGTCGCCTGCTGGGTCGACACGGGCAGCCGTGACGAGGTGCCTCCGGAGGCGGGCGCCTCCCACTTCCTCGAGCATCTGCTGTTCAAGGGCTCCGAGACCATGTCGGCCCAGGAGATCTCCGAGGCGTTCGATGCGGTCGGAGCCCGGAACAACGCGTTCACCTCCAAGGAGTACACGGCGTACTGGGCCCGGTTGCGGGATGCCCACCTCCCACTGGCGCTCGACATCCTCGCCGAGATGGTGCGCCGCCCGGCGTTCCGGCAGGACGAGATCGACTCCGAGCGGCACGTGGTGCTCGAGGAGATCAACATGAACGAGGACGACCCCACGGACGTCGCCCATGAGCTGTTCGTCCAGGCGCTGTGGCCGTCGCATCCACTGTCGCCGCCGATCCTCGGGACGCGCGAGTCGATCCTCGACATGAGTCGCGACACCATCGCCGGCTATTGGGGCCGCCGGTATTCGCCGCACTCCGTCGTCGTGGCCGTGGCCGGGCGGGTGGATCACGCCGAGCTCGTGGAGCTCGTCACTGCACGCTTCGGCTCCTGGGGAGGCGATCCGCTGGAACGGTCCCTCGCCGAACCGAGCCTCGTGGCCCGGGTGAACCTGCGCCGCCGGGACACCGAGCAGGCCCACCTCGTGGTGGGGACCACTGCGCTGCGCCGCGACGACGACCGCCGTCATGCCTTCCTCGTCGCGGACCACATTCTCGGCGGCGGGATGTCCTCGCGGCTGTTCCGCGAGATCCGTGAGCAGCGGGGTCTCGCCTACTCGGTCCACAGCTTCCGCATGCCGTTCGCCGACACCGGGGCGGCGGCCGTCTATGTCGGCACGACGCCCAGCCAGGCGCCCCAGGTGCTCAAGCTCATCCGGGCCGAGCTCGACAAGATGATGGAGACCGGCCTCACCGACGACGAGTTGCTGCGGGCCAAAGGACATCTCCAGGGCTCGCTGGCACTGTCGCTCGAGGACCCCAACAGCCGGATGAACCGGCTGGGACGCAACGAGATCGCCGGTGTCGAGCACCTCTCCGTCGACGAGATCGTTGCCCGCATCGAGGCCGTGACTCAAGACGACGTCCTGGCCGTGGTGCGCGAGGGCTATGCCGGCCCGTACGTGATGGGCGCCGTCGGTCCGTTCGAGCCCGGCGAGCTCGAGCCGTACGTCGCATGATCCGGGTCGCCGTGTCCGGGGCGGGGGGACGCATGGGCGGCCTCGTCTGCACGACGGTGGCTGGGGCACCCGACATGGAGCTCGTCGCCGCCTACGACGTGGCGGCCGGTGGCGAGGCGGGCGGTGTCGCCGTGTCGGCCGACCCCGAGACGGCTGCAGGCGCCGACGTGATCGTCGAGTTCACCCGGCCCGACGTCGTGATGGACAACCTCGCCACGTGGCGGCGGCTCGGGCTCCACGCCGTGGTCGGCACGTCCGGCTTCGACGCCGCTGCCCTCGAGATGCTGCGCACGTCGTGGGGACAAGGACCGCCCAACTGCCTGGTGGTCCCCAACTTCTCGATCGGGGCGGTGGTGATGATGCGGCTCGCCGAGATCGCCGCTCCCCACTTCGCCGCCGCCGAGATCATCGAGCTGCACCACGACCGCAAAGCCGACGCCCCGTCCGGCACCGCTCTGGCCACCGCCGCCCTGGTGGCGGCTGCCGCCCCCGAGCAGCGGCGCGCCGCCGAGGGCGTCGAGCTGGTGCCCGGCGCCCGCGGGGCGTCGGCATCCGGGATTCCGGTCCATGCGGTGCGGCTGCCCGGGCTGGTCGCCCATCAAGAGGTGCTGCTCGGCAACCCCGGCGAGTGGCTGACGATCCGCCACGACACCACCGACCGCTCGGCGTTCATGCCGGGGGTGCTCGTCGGGATTCGTGGGGTGGCCGGGCTCACCGACCCGGTGACGGTCGGNNGTGGTGCTCCTCCTGGTCGACCTCCTCGTGCTGCATCGGGAGTCGCACGAGATCGGGATGCGGGAGGCGACGGTCACGTCGATCGGCTGGATCGGGCTCGGGGTCGCCTTCACGCTCGTCGTGTGGGCGGTCCTCGGTGGGACGGCCGCCAGCCAGTACATCACGGGCTACGTGATCGAGAAGTCGCTGTCGGTCGACAACGTGTTCGTGTGGGCGGTGATCTTCGGCTACTTCTCCGTGCCCAACCGGTACCAGCACCGCGTGCTGTTCTGGGGCATCTTCGGGGCGCTCGTACTTCGGGCGATCTTCATCTTCACCGGCGTGGCGCTGCTCGAGCGGCTGGAGTGGCTGCTGTTCGTGTTCGGTGGCTTCCTCCTCTTCACAGCGGTACGGGTGTACTCCCATTCGCCTGGGGACATCCACCCAGAGCGCAATCCGGTGCTGCGCCTGGTGCGCAGGTTCGTGCCGGTGAGCGCCGGATACGACGGGCAGCGGCTGTTCACCCGCATCGATGGGCGGAGGCTGGCCACTCCGCTCTTCGTCGTGCTCGTGCTCATCGAGGCGACCGATGTCGTCTTCGCCGTCGACTCGGTTCCGGCCATCCTGGCGGTGAGCCGCGACCCGTTCGTCGTGTTCAGCTCGAACGCCTTCGCCATCCTCGGGCTGCGGGCCCTCTACTTCATGCTGGCGGGAGCCCGTGACCGGCTCGTCTACCTCAACCGGGGGCTGGGCGTGATCCTGGCGTACGTCGGGGCCAAGATGATCGCATCGCACTGGTACCACATCGACGCCTTCATCTCGCTCGGGGTGATCGCGGCCATCCTGACGGTGACGGTCATCGCTTCACTGCGGGCGACCGCTCGGGTTGAAGCCCGGGACGAGGCGCCAGCCGAGCGGGGAGGCGCCTGATGGTGAACCTGGTCGTGGTCGGCATCGACGGCTCGGACAACGGGGCGAGGGCACTGCGGTGGGCGGCCGAGCTCGTTGCGCAGACCGGGGGCCGGCTCGTCGTCGTCCACGTCTTCGAGCCGCTCGCCCATCTCGGCGAGCTCGAGCCCCCGATCGACTTCGCCGCGATGGAGGCGGCGGCGAGGCGGCGCCTCGGGGAAGACTGGTGTGCGCCATGCGCCACGCTCGGTGTCGACTACACGACGCGAGTGATGGAAGGGGAGCCGGCCGATGCCCTCATCGCCGCCGCCGGCGAAGAGCAGGCAGACCTCATCGTGGTGGGGTCGCGAGGGCTCTCGGGCGTCCGCAAGCTGTTCGCCGGGAGCACATCGACGAAGCTCCTCCACCGCACCAACCGACCCGTCGTCGTGATCCCGCCCCCGCCGGAGACCGGCGAGACCGAGTGACGGTCTTCAGAAGAGGGCGTTGGCGAGCTGGCGGCGATACGTCGCCGTGAGCGGGTGGTCCGCGCCGAGCACCTCGAACACGTCGAGCATGGCCTGGCGGGCCTCGTCCTTCAGCTCGGCCTTGGCGCGCACGACGACGAGCATGTGGTCGAGCGCGGGCTCGAACTCGGAGCGTGACGCAAGGGCACGCGCCAGCGAGAGGCGAGCGGCGGCGTCATCGGGATCGGCGTCCACTGCGGCTTCGAGCGGCGACACGTCGTCCGTCCGGGAGGCGGTGAGGCGGGCCGCCGCCTGAAGCCGCTCGATCTCGGGGCTGGGGGCGAGCTTGCCGAGCACGATCAGCGCCTCCTCGGTGTCCCCGCGGGCGAGGAGCAGGCTCGCAAGCGTCGCTCCGGCGTCGGCGTGATCCGGCTGCTGGTCGAGCACCATGCGGAAGATCTGCTCGGCCTGGAGGACGTCGCCGGCGAGCGCCGCATCGCGCCCGCGTTCGAAGAGCTCATCGAGCTCTGACGGAAGGAGCTCCTCCAGCCAGGCGCGCAGCTGACGTTCAGGGAGCGCACCGGTGAAGCGTCCGGCGATGGCGCCGTCCCGGAATCCGATCACCGTGGGTATCCCCTGGACACCGAACTGCGCGGAGAGTTGAGGGTTGGCGTCGACGTCGACCTTCACGAGCTCGAATGCGCCGTGCGCCTCCAGGGTGAGCCGCTCGAGCAGCGGGCCCAGCACCTTGCACGGGCCGCACCACTCCGCCCAGAAGTCGACCACGACGGGGACCTCGTGGCTGCGCTGGAGCACGGCTTGGGGGAAGTCCTCGGTGTTGACGTCGGAGATGTGGTCGTGTTGTTGCGCCATCTGATGACCGTCCCTGGAGGCTGGATGCCCGCGCAATAGTAGTGACGGGTGGTGCTGCTACCGTCCCGATCATGGACGAGCGACCGACCCCATTCGGCGAGCTCCTCACCGCCGTCGTCACACCGTTCACGCATGGAGGTGCCGTCGATTACGAGGCCTTCTGGCGCCTGCTTCGCCACCTGGCCGACACCGGGTCGGACGGGGTCGTGGTGAGCGGCACCACCGGCGAGTCCCCAACGCTGTCGGCGGACGAGAAGGCCGCCCTGTTCGCCACCGCCGTCGATGCCGTCGGCGGCCGCATGCACGTCGTGGCCGGCACGGGGACCTACAACACCGCCGAGTCGGTGGAGCTGACCGAACGCGCCGCAGAGGTCGGCTGCGCCGGCGTCATGGCGGTCACCCCCTACTACTCGAAGCCGCCGCAGGAAGGCCTGTACCGCCACTTCGTGGCGATCGCCGAGGCGACCGACCTTCCGGTGCTGCTCTACAACATCCCAGGGCGGACCGCCCGGCTCATCGAGGTCGAGACGCTGGTGCGCCTCGCCCAGCATCCGAAGATCGTGGCCGTCAAGGACGCCGTCGACGAGATCGAGTTCACCCGGCGCAGCCTCGCAGCGCTGCCCGGCGACTTCGCGGTGTACGCAGGATCGGATGCGATGACGCTCGACATCGTGACCGCGGGCGGTGCCGGGGTGGTGTCGGTGGCGTCGCATCTCGTCGGGCCGCAGATCAAGCGCATGATCCGCGCCGCCAAGAGCGGGGACGAGGGCCTGGCCCGCAAGATCCACGACGCCCTCACACCGCTGTTCACGGCGCTGTTCGTCGAGCCCAACCCGATGCCGGTGAAGGCGGCGATGAACCGGTGGTGGGAACCGGTTGGCGAGCCCCGCCTGCCTCTCATCCCGGCGTCGGATGCCACGCTGGCGCAGATCGAGGCGTCCTTGGAGGCGGCAGCGGCCATATGAGCGTCGCCGTCACGTTTCTGGGGGGCTTGGGAGAGATCGGGCGCAACTGCGCCGTCCTCGAGGTGGGCGGGAAGCTGGCGCTCATCGACTGTGGCCTGATGTTCCCCGAGGAGGACATGCTGGGTGTCGATCTCGTCCTGCCGGACTTCTCCTCGGTCGTGGCGCGCGCCGAGGATGTGAGCTGCGTCGTGCTCACCCACGGTCACGAGGACCATGTCGGGGCGCTGGCGTACTTCCTGCGCGAGGTGAACGTCCCCGTCTACGGCACGGCGTTGAGCGTCGAGCTCGCCCGCGGGCGCATCGAGGAGCTGGGCATCGCCGCCGACCTGCGTGCCGTCGAGCCGGGGGAGTGGGTCGAGGACGGCCCGTTCCGGTTCGCGCTGGCCCGAGTGGCGCACAGCGTCCCGCATGCAGCCGGCGTCGTGTTCGACACCGACGAGGGGCTGATCGTGCACTCGGGCGACTTCAAGCTCGACCCCACGCCGATCGATGGGATTCCGACGGATCTCAGCGCCTTCGCAGGCTTCGGCCGGATGGGCGTGCGGCTGCTGCTCGTCGACTCGACCAACGCCGAGGTGCCCGGGTTCACCCCATCCGAAGCGACGGTGGGCGCTCACCTCGAGGCGCTCACCGGTCATGCGAATGGGCGGGTCATCATCGCCTGCTTCGCCAGCCACGTGCACCGCGTACAGCAGGCCATCGACGCGGTTGCCGCGTCCGGGAGGAAGCTCACGTTCATCGGGCGGTCGATGCTGCGCAACACGGAGGTGGCGTCAGGGCTCGGGCTGCTGCGAGTGCCCGACGGCCTCGTCGTCGAGCTCAACGAGCTGCTCCACATGCCCCCGGAGCGGACGGCGCTCATCTGCACCGGCAGCCAGGGTGAACCGTTCGCCGCGCTGTCGCTGATGGCACAAGGCGAACATCGGTCGGTGACCCTCTCCCCGGAGGACACTGTGATCATCTCGGCGACTCCGATTCCCGGCAACGAGACCAAGGTCTACCGCGTGATCAACAACCTCGTCCGGCTCGGGGTGACGGTGTACCACGGCCGCAACGCCCACGTTCACGTCTCCGGCCACGCCGGCCAGGACGAGCTCCGCACCTTCATGAACGTCGTTTCGCCACAGGCGGTGGTGCCCGTGCACGGTGAGTACCGGCACCTCCATGCCAACGCCGAGCTGGCTCGCTCCGTCGGCGTCGCCGAGGTCGAGGTGTGCGAGGACGGCGACCGGATGGTGCTCGACGGTGGCGAGCTGCGGGTGGAGCGAGCCGCCGTGCCTGCGGGGTACGTCTATCTCGACGGGCACGGCATCGGCGACGTCGAGGACGTGCTGCGCGATCGACGCCACCTCGCAGACGACGGCGTGCTCATCGTCACCATCGCCGTCGAATTGGGCACGGGAGAGATCGTGATCGGGCCCGATGTGGACAGCCACGGGGTGACGGAGAACACGAAGGACATCCACGAAGAGGTCGCCGCCGCGGTCGTCTCCGCCATCGCGGGCTCCCACCACCCGGCCGATCCCGATACGCTGCGCCGCCACGTCCGCAGCGTTGCGGGCAAGGTGGTCCGCAAGTCCCTCAACCGCCGCCCCGTCGTCTTCCCCATCCTCATCGAGCTCTGAGTGAGACGTCGGACGTCAGAGCGCAGACGTCAGGCCTTCGAATGGCTCCCTCAGGGGGAGCTGCCCTGCGCAGCCGGGCTGAGGGGGTTTCTTCACGCGTCGCAAGATGGGAAGGGGCGACGGTCGACGGTCTGCGGACTCGGAACACCCGGACGCAGCGGCGACCTGAGCCGTCTGCCGTCTGCCGTCTGCNNTCTGGCATCTGCCGTCTTCCCAGGTCGTTTGCGGGGCGCGCGGGGGCGTGTAAGGTTCGAGAACCCTTATGGCAGCACGGACAAAGGCCCGTGGGGCGAAAGGGCGGAGTACGGCCAGGAAGCGGCAATCGAAGCAACCGCCACGCGGGTTCGTCGCAGCGCTGAGAGCGACGAGGGACCGGGTGCGGGACCGGCTGGGGCGCCAGACCGACGATGTCTGGGGCATCCTCCTGATGGTCATCGGTGTGCTCATGGCGCTCGCCTTCGTCGGCCTCGCCGGTCCGGCCGGCGACGTCGCCACCCGCAGCCTGCGGTTCCTGTTCGGGGTCTGGATCTGGTTCGTTCCCGTCGTGCTCATCGCCATCGGCGTCGCGATGGTCGGCACCCTGCCTCGTGCCGACTACGCCCGGATGTCGGTCGGCTTGCTCACCGTGTTCCTCGGGTCCCTCGCCCTCTTCCACCTGATGACCGGGACGCTGTCGCTGTCGGAGAGCATGGACCGTGTGGTCGCCCGCGGCGGAGCCGTCGGCTCGCTCGTCGGTTTCCCCCTGCGAAGGCTCATCGGCTTCTGGGGCGCATTCCTCGTGCTCTTCGCCGTCATCTCGGTGGGAGTGCTCGTGCTCTCCAAGGCGACGATCCGCGATGTCGGTCATACGATCGCCGACGGCTGGCGGCGCCTCCGCCGCCGCTCGGCGCGCAGCGAACAAGCGCCGCTCGTGCGGCCCTCATCCGTGGCGGTCGCCGACACGAAGCCGCGAGCCCAGAACGGACCGCCGACCATCACCGACAGCGAGCCGGAGAAGCGGGCGCCCAAGGGCTCCCGACCGAAGCAGCCGCCTCGCCCGGCCCCGAAACCACCGGCCGGTGAGGGCTACCACCTCCCGCCGCTGGAGCTGCTCAAGCTGAGCGAGGCGAGCGGACACAATCGTAAGGTGCTCGAGCTGGCGGGGGCCGAGCTGGAGCAGACCCTCCACCAGCACGGCGTCGACGCCCGGCTGGTGCGGATCGTCCCCGGTCCGACGGTCACCCGGTACGAGATCGAGCTGGCCCCAGGGGTGAAGGTGTCTCGGGTCACGAGCATGTCTCACGACATCGCCTACGCCATGGCCAGCGCCGACGTGCGGATCCTCGCCCCCATCCCCGGCAAGAGCGCCATCGGCATCGAGGTCCCGAACCGGCATCGCTCACTCGTCACCCTCGGCGACATCCTCTCGTCCGGCGAGGCGACGACGGATCCCGACCCGATGACGATCGGTCTCGGTACCGACATCAGCGGCCGCCCCCGTTTCCTCAAGCTCGACGAGCTGCCTCACGTGTTGATCGCCGGTGCCACCGGTGCGGGCAAGTCGTCGTGCATCAATGCGCTCGTCACGTCGCTGCTGATGCGCGCCAAGCCGGAGGAGGTGCGGCTGATCCTGGTCGACCCGAAGCGGGTGGAGCTCGGCCAGTACAACGGGGTGCCGCATCTCCTGACCCGGGTCATCACCAACCCGAAGAAGGCGGCCGACGCCCTGCAGTGGGCGGTCCAGGAGATGGACCGGCGCTACGAGCTGCTCGCCGACGCCGGGGTACGCGACATCACGAGCTACCGGGAGAAGTGGGACGCCGGGATGCTCGACGAGGACGGGTTCGATCGGTTCCCGTACATCGTCGTCATCGTCGACGAGCTCAACGACCTGATGATGGTGGCCGGCCGCAGCGTCGAGGACTCGGTGGTGCGGATCGCCCAGATGGCGCGGGCGGTCGGCATCCATCTCGTGCTCGCCACGCAGCGCCCGTCGGTGAACGTGATCACCGGCGTCATCAAGGCCAACGTGCCGTCCCGCCTGGCGTTCTCGGTGGCGTCGCAGACGGATTCGCGGGTGATCCTCGACAGTGCCGGCGCCGAGAAGCTGGTGGGGCTCGGCGACATGCTCGTGGTCACGGCCCGCGATCCCAAGCCGGAGCGCATCCAGGGGGCCTTCGTCTCGGAGGCCGAGGTCCACGCCGTGGTCGATTGGGTGAAGCATCAGCGTGAAGCGCGCTACCGCGACACGGAGGTCTTCGAACCCGCGCAGAAAGCCGCCGAGGTCGAAGAGGAGTTCGAGGGTGAGGATCCCGAGATCATCACCCAGGCCATCGAGCTGATCGTGCGCTCCCAGCTGGGATCGACATCGATGCTCCAGCGCAAGCTCCGCATCGGGTTCGCCAGGGCAGGGCGGGTGATGGACATCCTCGAGCGGAAGGGCATCGTCGGACCTTCGGAGGGTTCCAAGGCGCGAGCGGTGCTCATCACCCCCGAGGAGCTCGATTCGGTGCTGGTCTCGGACTGACCGTACCCGCGGCCACACCGGTACCATCCTGGTCGCCCACGCAGGCTGTGGATCGGTAGGCTTCGAAAGCGCATGCCACGCGCACGGTTCGACGACATGACTTCGGGACGAGAGCACTCCTTCGAGCTCGTCGGGCTCGAAGAGGTCGTCGTGGCGCACTCGGCCGATCACGTGGCGGACGTCCTGCGGCGGGTCGAACGAGCGACCGACGCCGGGCAATGGGCGGCGGGGTTCGTCTCCTACGAAGCGGCCCCCGGCCTCGATAGGGCGCTCGCCGTTGCGCCCGAGACGCGGGGGGCGATTCCTGCGGCCTGGTTCGGCATCTTCCGCAGCCGCATCGCCGTCGAGCAATTGGCGCCGCGGGCGGTCTCTCCTGCCCCGTATCACATGTCCGCGTGGCGGGCGATGGTCGACCGCCGCGCCCATGCCGCCGCCATCGGCCGGATTCGGGACCACATCGCCGATGGCGACACATACCAGGTCAACTACACGTTCCGGCTCACGGCCGCCTTCTCCGGCGACCCGTTCGAGCTCTATCACGACATGGTGCTCGCACAGCGTGGTGCATTCGGTGTGTACCTCGACACCGGCCGGTACTGCATCGCCAGCGCATCGCCGGAGCTGTTCTTCGCCCGCGGCGACGGTCGTATCGAGCTGCGGCCCATGAAGGGGACGATCCCGCGCGGGCGGTGGCCGGAGGAGGACGAGGCCAAGGCACAGGCGCTGACCGGCTCCGCCAAAGACCGGGCCGAGAACCTGATGATCGTCGACCTGCTGCGCAACGACGTGGGACGTGTCGCCGAGTTTGGCACGGTTCGGGTCGACGACCTGTTCGCCCTCGAGCGCTACGAGACCGTGTGGCAGCTCACCTCGCGCATCTCGGCAGAGGTGCCCGACGACGTCGGTCTCGTCGACGTCTTCGCCGCCGTGTTCCCCTCGGGATCCGTCACCGGTGCCCCGAAGCCGAGGACGATGGAGATCATCACGGAGCTCGAGACGTCGCCGAGAGGCGTGTACTGCGGGGCAGTGGGCTGTGTGGCTCCCCGTGACGAAGGCGGGCGACGGGCCACGTTCAACGTCGCCATCCGCACCGCCACCGTCGACTGCGACGAGGGAACGGCGACGTACGGCGTCGGGGGTGGCATCACCTGGGACTCGGATTCGGAGGGCGAGTACGAGGAGGCGCGGGCGAAGGCGCGGGTGCTCGGGGAGCGCCGCCCGGAGTTCTCGCTCTTGGAGACGCTGCGGTGGGATCCCGGTGAGGGGTACGCGCTGCTCGACCGCCACCTCGAGCGCCTTGCGGCGTCTGCGGCGTATTTCGGGTTCCCCTTGAACCACCTCGCCGTCGCCGCGGCGCTACAACGGCAGGTGAACGGGGCGACGGTGCCGCATCGAGTGCGGCTCGTGGTGGGGAGGGACGCCTCGATCGACGTTGCTGCCGGGCCGCTGGCGGCCCCGTTCCACCACGCAATGGACCCGGGCGCAGACCCGGTCTGGTACATGGTCGACGACGTGCCGATCAACTCGGGTGACGTGTTCATGTTCCACAAGACGACGCGGCGCTACGCCTACGACCAGCGGCTCAAGCGCCATCCGGCGGCCGACGAAGTGTTGATGATCAACGAGCGGGGCGAGATCACCGAGTTCACCACCGGGAACGTCGTGGTGGAGATCGACGGCACGTGGCGGACGCCGCCGGTCGCCGCAGGCCTCCTCGGTGGCGTGTTCCGGGCGCACCTGATCGCGGCCGGCGGCGTCGTCGAGGACGTGGTCACGCGACGCGATCTCGCCCGGGCCACCCAGGTCGCCTTCGTCAACTCCGTGCGCGGATGGCGCCCTGCGCGGCCGCTGCCCCTCGGGGCGAGCGCGCAGCCGGCATGGCTTTCCGACGTCGAGGGGGTCGGTTAGCCTCCCGCGGATGCCTGCACCACCAGCGGCGCCGCAGCCCCTCCAGATCCTCACCCCGTCGGGCGACCTCGCCGCCGACAGCCCGCTGCCGCTCGCCCGCATCAAGGATCTCTACCGGTCGATGGTCGCCGCTCGGGCCTACGACAAGAAGTGCTCTGCCATGCAACGGCAGGGGCGCCTCGCCACCTATGCGCAATTCGAAGGGCAGGAGGCCGCCCAGATCGGCGCCGTCGCCGCGCTCGAGCCGCGGGACTGGGTGGTCGCCACCTACCGCGACGCCGCGGCGATGTGGTTCCACGGCTACCCATGGTTGAACCTGATCCTCGGCCGCACCGGTGACGAGCGGGGCGGCCACGCCCCGGCGGGGGTGAACGTGTTGCCGCCCTCCATCACGGTCGGGGCGCACATGATCCACGCCGTGGGCCTCGGCTGGGCGTCGCTGGTCCGCGGCGACGACGCGGTGGCGATGACCTTCTTCGGTGACGGGGCGACCTCCGAGGGCGATTTCCACGAGGCGATGAACTTCGCCGGCGTGTTCCGGACACCGACCGTGTTCGTGTGCCAGAACAACGGTTGGGCGATCTCGATGCCGCGGGAACGGCAGACGGCATCTGCGACGATCGCGCAGAAGGCGGATGCGTACGGCATGGCGGGAGTGCTGGTGGACGGCAATGACCTGCTTGCCGTGTATGCCGCTGCCCACGAAGCCGTCATTCGGGCCAGGGCCGGCGAGGGGGCAACCCTCATCGAGGCCGTGACCTATCGCATGGGTCCGCACACCACGACCGACGACGCAGGGAGATACCGGGACGCCGACCATCTCGCCGAGTGGGCGGCGCGCGACCCGCTGGAGCGGGTGCGCCGCCACCTGGAGGCGAACGGCGAGTGGACGGCCGAATGGCAGCACGGGATCGAGATCGGCGAGGCCGAGACCGTCGAAGCGGCGGTGGAGGAGGCGGAGGCGCTGCCCGCGTTCGACGCAGGGGACATCTTCGACGGCATGTTCGTCGACTTGCCGGTTGCGCTCCGCAGGCAGCGGCGGGCGGCGGAGGACGGCGCGGGATGACGGAGCGCAACATCGCCCAGGCCTTGAACGACGCCCTCGACGTCGCCCTCGCCGACCCTTCGGTCGTGCTCCTCGGCGAGGACGTGGGCCGTACGGGTGGCGTTTTTCGTGTCTCGGACGGGCTCCAGCAGCGGCACGGCGCGGCGCGGGTCATCGACACCCCCGTCGCCGAGTCCGGCATCGTCGGGGCGGCGTTCGGCATGGCGGTCGCCGGGCTGCGGCCTGTGGCCGAGATCCAGTTCATGGGCTTCTCGTACCCGGCCTATGACCAGATCGTGAGCCACGTGGCGCGGATCCGCAACCGATCGCGTCACCGATTCACGGCGCCGATGGTCATCCGCATCCCCTACGGGGCGGGCATCGGCGCCGCCGAGCACCACAGCGAGTCCACCGAGACCATCTACGCCCACACGCCGGGGCTGAAGGTGGTCGTTCCGTCCACTCCGTACGACGCCAAGGGGATGTTGCTCGCTGCGGTCGCCGACCCCGACCCGGTGATCTTCCTCGAGCCGATTCGCCTCTACCGCGCCGTGAAAGGTGAGGTGCCGGACGGGCACTATGCCGTGTCCCTCGACGAGGCCGAGCTCGTGGCCGACGGCACGGATGTCACCCTCGTCGGCTACGGGGCGATGATGCGCGAGGTGCGCCGCACCGTCGAAGCGCTGGCGGCAGAGGGGGTGAGCGCCGCGGCCGTGGACCTGCGCACGCTCGCCCCGCTCGATCTCGACCCCGTGGTGGCGTCGGTGGAGCGGACCGGCCGGTGCGTGGTCGTGCACGAGGCGCCGCGAACCGGCGGGCTCGCCGGGGAGATCGTGGCGTCGGTGCAGGAGCGGGCGCTCTACTCGCTGCGCGCCCCGATCGAACGGGTCACCGGCTGGGACACCGTCGTGCCGCTCCGCCGGTCCGAGCATCACTACGTCCCGACGGTCGAGCGCATCGTCGCCGCCGTCCACCGCACGCTGGAGGCGTGACATGGCCAACGAGTTCCATCTCCCCGACGTGGGTGAGGGCCTCACCGAGGCGGTGATCGTCGCGTGGCACGCCGCCTTGGGGGAGACGGTGGCGATGGACGCCCCTCTGGTGGAGGTCGAGACGGACAAGGCGGTGATCGACATCCCGGCTCCGGTGGGCGGGGTGCTGCTGCACCGCGGAGCCGAGGAGGGCGAGACGCTCGCGGTCGAGGCGCTGCTCGCGGTGATCGGCGACCCGGGCGAGCAATGGCAGCCGGCCGAACCGGCCCCGGCCGCGAGTGCTCGGGAGTCAGCCGCTGCCGCACCGATCGTGGGCAGGCTGGAAGAGGCGGTGGAGACGATCCCCGCACCGGGCGGGCGGCCGCAGATGCTCCCGCTGGTGCGCAAGCTCGCCGTCGAGTTGGGGGTCGATGCCGATGCCGTCGCCGGTACGGGTCCGGGGGGCCGGGTCACCGAGGACGACGTGCGTGCCGCTGCCGCCACGGGCGGCCCGGTGCGTCGGGTGAAGATGTCGCCGCTGCGGCGCACCATCGCCGATCGTCTCGCCCGCTCCTGGCGCGAGATCCCCCACGTCACGACGTACGGTGAGGCCGACCCCACCGCGGTGCTCGCAGAGCGCGTCGCCCTCGGCAAGCCGCCGCTCGAGGCCGTGCTCATCGGCAGGCTGCTGCCGCTGCTGGTGCGCTTCCCCGAGTTCAACGCGTCCGTCGAAGGCGACGAGATCGTCCATAAACTGCACTACGACATCGGGGTCGCCGTCGACACGCCGGAGGGACTGATGGTCGCGGTGGTACGCAACGCTTCCGACCAGGATGTCGCCGGGCTCGGCGCCGAGATCACCCGGCTGGCCGGGGCGGCGCGCACCCGCACCGCCACCGCCGACGAGCTCCGCGGCCAGACCTTCACCCTGTCGAACATCGGCGCCGTCGGCGGGCGGTACGGGACGCCGATCGTGCCGCTGGGGACCACGGCCATCCTGTCGGTCGGGAGGGCGGATCCTCGGCCCGTCGTCCGCAACGGCGAGATCGTGATCGGTCGTGAGCTCCCGCTCAGCCTGTCGTACGACCATCGCGCCATCGACGGCTCGACCGGGCGGGCGTTCATGGCGGCGCTGATCGAGGCATTCGAAGCCCCGACCGGCGTATGACGCTCGGCCAAGGGATCATCGTTGCGCTCGGCGGCCTCGCCTCCGGGTTCATCAACACGCTGGCCGGTGGGGGATCGGCGATCACCCTTCCGATCCTGACCGAGCTGATCGGGCCCAACGCCGCCAACGGCACCAACCGGATCGCCATCCAGCTCGCCAACCTCGCCGCGCTGGGACGCTTCTCGCGCGGGCAGGCCGTGCCGTGGCGCCGGGTGTTGCCGGTGGTGCCGGCCGCGATGGTCGGCGCCGGGCTCGGGGCCTGGGTGGCGACACTGCTCTCGCCGGGCGCGACCCGGCGCGTCTTTGCCTTCGTGCTCGTGTTCGTCGCCGCCTCGGTGTTGCTGCGCCCGTCCCGGTGGGTGGAGGGGCGGGAGGCGGTCCTGGCGATGCCGTGGCGAATCGCGATCTTCTTCGCCATCGGCTTCTACGGCGGGTTCGTCCAGGCAGGTGTCGGCTTCCTTCTCCTGGCGGCGCTCGTGCTGGGCTCCGGGCTCGACCTCGTGAACGGCAATGGGGCGAAGGTGTTGATCATCGCCGCCTACACGCCGGTGGCGCTCGTCTTCTTCGCTGCGGCCGCACAGGTCGACGTCGCCGTCGGCGCCGTGCTGTCCATCGGCCAGGTGAGCGGGGCGTGGATCGCCGCCCACCTCGCCCTGCGCAGGGGCGCGGGGTTCGTGCGCTGGATCCTGGTCGCCGCCGCCCTGGTCGCAGCCGGGAGGATGCTGCTCACGGCGTGACGCATCGCAGGCAGTTGGGGCCGGCCGGGGTCGGCCCGCTCGCACCTACGATGACGCCATGAGATCGCCGACGCTTCTCTGGCTGGACGTCGCCGTCGTGTTCGGATTCGTCGCCCTCGGGCGGCGCACCCACGAGGAGGCGGAGACGCTGAGCGGTCTGTTGCGCACGGCCGCCCCCTTCATGCTGGCGCTCGCCGTGGCCTGGGTCGCGGTTCGCGCCTGGCGCCGGCCCGCGGCGCTCAGAACCGGCGTCGGGGTGCTCGCCGTCACGGTGATGGTGGGGATGGTGCTGCGGCGGACCGTCTTCGGCGAGGGAACGGCGGCCACGTTCATCGTGGTGGCGACGGCGTTCCTCGCCCTCGGGTTCCTCGGATGGCGTCTCGTGGCCGGGGTGTCTGCACGGCGCCGTGCCCCGTCGACGTGATGCTGCAGACCGGGCACGCTCCCGAGATCGAGCCGCCGTCGGTGGGCCGGATTCAGCCGCGTGACCCGGCACCGTCCAAAGGATGCGCCGAACAGCGGGCGTGAGTGAGCCGGTCGCCGTCGGCCGGTTGGCCTAGACCGGCTGCGGCTTCTCGCACTCCCACACCCGTGCTTCCCAGACGAACCGGGAGCCGCGGGCGGTCAGCTTCACGATGCCGGCGTCGACCAGCTCCCGCAGGCTCTTGCTCTCGGCGAGCGGTGCGGCGAGGGGGATCATCCGGTCGGTGAGCTGCTTGAGGCTGGCGAAGACGGAGCGGGCAACGTCGAGGATGGCGTTCTCGTCCTGGAGCGTGCCCGTCGGAAGCAGCAGCCTGCCGCCCTCCTTGAGGCGCCGCCCGGCCTCGCGCAACATGCGCATCGGCAGCTCGGCCCCGCGGGGTCCCCCGCCCACCCGCGACGGGAACCATCCGCTCTCCGCGGCGAGGTTGTCGGGGATGCCCGAGACGTCGCCGATGATGACGTCGGCGACGACGTCCTCGGGGAGGGGCGAGAACAGATCGCCCTGGAAGAACTGCATCTTGTCGGCGACGCCGTGGGCTGTGGCGTTGGCGGTAGCCACTTCGACGACGTCGGGGCTGGCATCGATGCCGTACACCCTGGAGGCGCCCAGCTTGGCGGCGATGATGCCGAGAATCCCGGTCCCGCAGCCGACATCGATGACGACGTCGCCTTCCTCGACTTCGAGAACGTTGGCGACCAGCTGAGAGATCGTGGAGGGTTCGAAGGTGTGATTCGAGGCTTGCAGCTCCAGCGGGCCGAGCCGTCCCTTCCAGGTGATGCTGTGCATTGCAGGATTATGCCCGATGGCCGTGCCGGCCGCATATCGGACGTATCTCGTGGACGATCGGCGTACGCTCGGGGAGATGGCACTCGACGGTCAACGGCAGCGCAACGCCCTCACCGCAGCGGAGAAGGCGCTCGCCGCCCTCGCCAGCGGCGATGCGGCGCGCGCAACGCGCAATGCGGCAACGGCGGCGGAGCTCGATCAGATCGGGGTGTTCGCCGCCCTGCCGGAGGCCGTGGCCGCTGCGGCGAGCGATCTCGCGGCCGCCGGCACGGTGGGGGAGGGCGCCCGCACCCTGCTGCGCGCCGCGCTGCCGGCCGGCCCGTTGAAGGGGCTCGTCGCCGCACTTCCCTCGTGACGAGGCGGGTACGCTGCCCGCTCATGGGTGACTACCACGTCCACCTCCATCCTCACGGCACCTGGCGCGGCACCGGCCCCCGACCGGGCGAGTATCCGGACGGGCACGTCGAGGCCTACGTCGACGCCGCCATCGCCAACGGTGCGGACGAGGTCGGCTTCACCGAGCACCTCTACCGCTGCGTGGAGGCGACACCGGCGCTGGGTCGGTTCTGGGAGCGCGAGCCTCGCCGTGACCTCGCCGGGCTCACCGAGGAGATGGTCGTGGAGGATCTCACACTGTCGCTCGAGGGGTACGTCACCGCAGTCGTTGCCGCCAAAGACCGCGGCCTCCCGGTGCTGCTCGGGCTCGAGGTGGACTTCTTCCCCGAGACCATCGATGCCGTGCTCGATCTGCTCGCCCCGTACCCGTGGGACTTCCTCATCGGCTCCGTCCACTGGATCGGGGGCTGGGCGGTCGACCACTCACCGTCGGCGTTCGAGTTCGCCCGGCGCGGCGTCGCCCGAGCGTACGAGGAGTACTTCGAGATCGAGACGCTGCTGGCGGCCTCCGGTGCGGTCGATGTGCTGGCCCACGTCGATGTCGTGAAGAAGCACGGCCATCGCCTCGCCGCGCCGCCCGTCGACCTGTACCGCAAGGTCGTGGAGGCTGCGGCGGCGTCGGGCACCGCGGTCGAGCTGTCGAGCGCCGGGCTGCACCGGGTGGTGGGCGAGATGTACCCGGCCCCGGAGCTGCTCTCCATGTTCGCCGACGCCGAAGTCCCGATCACCCTCGCCAGCGACGCCCACTACCCTCACGAGGCCGGCCGCGACCGGGCGACGCTGATCGAAGCAGCTCGTACGGCGGGTTACACGCATCGGGCGCGTTTCCGGCAGCGTGCGCGCACCCTCGTGCCCCTGGAGGGCTGACACCACCATGGACCACGGCCAGATCCACGACGAGCACCCCTTCGTCACGCCCCCGGAGCAGCGTGATCCGGTGCGCCAGTTCCGCGGCCGTCTCGCCGTGCCGGTGACCATCGTGACGGCGGGCCACGGCGACCGGCGCACCGGCCTCACCGTCTCGTCGCTCGTCGTGGCCGAGGGGGATCCGGCGCTCGTGTACTGCTTGCTTGGGCCGACCACCGACCTGCTCGAGGCCATCGAGGACACCGAGCGGTTCGTCGTGCATGTCGCCGGTCAGGACCACCGGGAGACGGCTGACGTCTTCGCCGCCCTGCGTCCCAGCCCCGGGGGTGTCTTCGCCGGGCGGGCGGTGACCGACACCCCGCACGGACCGGTGCTCGAGGGATTCGGGACGTATGCGTTGTGCTCGCTCATCGAAGGGCGCGAAGAGAGCTTCTCGGTGCTGGTGGCCGGGCGCATCGACGAGGTGGTCCCCGGGGACCTCGTCGATCCGCTCGTGTACTTCCGGGGTGCGTACCGGCGCCTGGAGCCCTGACGTGCGGTACGTCTCCACCCGGGGCGGCATGCCGCCGTCCAGCTTCGGCGACGTCCTGCTCGGCGGTCTCGCCCCCGACGGCGGGCTCGTCGTGCCGGAGACCGTGCCGTCGTTCGCCGCCGGGGAGCTCGCCG
>DKBA01000200.1 GCA_002450985.1 Acidimicrobiia bacterium UBA6912 | reverse complement strand
CGATCTCGCCGCCGAGGCATGGCAACTGTCGTCGGAGACCGTGCTGCGCGTGCGCGGCGGCTTCACGAGACCGTGGGCGACCGTCGCCGGCGAATCGCTGTCGCTGGACGACATCGAGCACGGGAAGCTGCGCAGGCTCGGTGACCCCCGGATCCACGGCTCGCTCGTGTGCGGGTCGGCGTCATGCCCGACGCTGCGCTACGAGCCCTTCACCGGCGACCGGATCGACGGCCAACTCGAGGAGCAGATGCGGCGCTTCCTGCACGACGGCGGGATGGTGGCCGATCGAGCCGCAGGGGTGGCGATGCTCAGCCGTGTCTTCCTCTGGTATGGCGCCGATTTCGTTCGCCCCCACCGAATGCCGGCATGGCGGCCCGCCGGCAAGGCAACGGTGCTCGCCGCGATCGTGCCGTGGCTCGAAGCCGACGTGGTGCGCTGGATCGAGACGGACCGACCCCGTATCGCCTTCCAGCCCTACGACTGGACGCTGGCCTGCGCCGTCCGGTGAGCGGTCACCCGGCCCGGCGCCGCACGGCGACGACGAGGAGGGTCACGGCGACGGCGGCAGCCGCCATGTCGAACGGGAGCACGAGTTGCATCATGCGCCCTCCGTCCACCAGCCATCCCCCGTCGGGCGTGAAGCCGACGACGTGCAGGTAGTTCCACACCGACCACACGCAGATCACGCCGAGGGCGACCCCGGCTGCGACGGCGGCCCCCCTCCCCCGGAGCCAGCGCACGGCGATGACGATCGCAGCGCCGGCCCATGTGATGTCGAGCGCCGACAGCAGTTGGAGGAACTGGAGGGACGGATCGAGACGCAACGCAGCTGCCGATGCAAGGCACACCAACGCAACGAGGCCGGTGGGGATGACGACGAGCACGACGGCAGAGAGGAACGTGCGGCGGCGGGACGACCAGCCTTCGAAGCCTTCGAACCATGCCCCGTCGCCGAGAGGGGCAATGCGCAGCGTCACGACGAGGCCGAGGCCGACGAGGAGCGACAGGTGGAGAGAGAAGAGGGGGAGCGGATCGGCGGGCTGAGGGATCACGAGCAGCAACGGCGCAACGGCCACCGGGACGAGCAGGAACGGAAATGCGGCGACGAGCGCACGCTCGATGACTCCCCGTTGGCGCAGGGCGGGACGGTCGGGCATGTCGGTCACGGCAACGTCGCCTCCTCCCATCGAAGCTGGAGCCGGCCCGGGCGCGGCGGCTCGGTGAGCGGAACGTATCCGGGGACGAGATGGTGGGGCGTGTCGAGGTAGACCTTGGCCTCGGGCGCTTGCGCAAAGCGGCCGTGGCTCCACCGCACCTCGACATGCCCGAGCGCCGTCACCGTGGAGCCCGACAGACGATCGACGACCTCGGCCTGCCACTGCACGACCGGCTGGCGCTTGGAAGTGTCGCCCCAGGCCTCGAGGCCGGTGAAGCGGTAACGGTTGCGGAAGTCCCAGGGTGTCGCCACCCGGTAGCGCAGTGCCGAGCCCACCGGAGACTCGCCGAGCACGAAGTACGGCGCAGCCTGCAGACGGAGCAGCCGCCACAAGGTCTCCTCTTGGCGGCTTCGCGCCCGCATCTGTCGCGTCCATCGCCGGGCCGACGCCGTAGCCACCTCGGCGGCGAACTCCCGATAGGTGCGGCCGAGCTCTCCGGTGAGATGCCGCGGCAGCACTCGCTTGAGCGTCTCGCGGTGGTCCTGGCGCAGGTCCGACACCGTCGCAGGCAGATCATCGGCGCCGAGATGCGCGCGACACGCCGCATAGAACGCCTGGTAGGCGTCGGGAGCGACATCGAGAAACCAGTCGCCGCCGACGTCCTGCTGCCGGTCGGCGAGCAGCCGATCGAACAGATTGGCCGGTGACGAGTTGGTGAGGATGTTCGACCCGTACTTGCACGACACCAGGAAGACATGATCGACCCTGAGGTCTGCGGGGATCTGCTCGTAGCCCGGCGGGCGATGGCTCCCCTTCCATTCGAGCGACCACGGCGGACGACCGCGCAGCCCTTCGGGCGAGCGGGCGAACTCGACGCCGTTGGTCCACGCCACCTCGAACTCGTGCTCGAAGCGGCCGCTGTGCCGGGCATCGTCGAGGCGGGCGTAGTGGTCGGGCTCGACGTTCATGACCGACCGGGGTCGCACCTCGAGGGCACGATCGAGGTCCGAGAACCCCAACATGCCGAGCCCGGTGACGATCTCGGTGACCTCTGTGCGGGGGGCGGCCACGGCTAGCGATGGCCCTCGAAGATCCGGGCGAGCCGGACCTCGAAGCCGGCGAGGTCCTCGCCGAGCTCGGCCTCGGACCAGACAGGGACGTACTCCTCGTAGATGTCGATGAACGTGCCGGTGGCCTCCATCCAGGTGACGACGGCGTCCGCCCAGCGCTCTTCCACCAATTCGGTGCGCAGCGCGGCCAGCACCTCCGGCGAGAAGTCCCCCGGGTTGGAGGCGGCCACTACGTGCAGCGCCACGAGGCGCGACATGACGGCTGCCGTGTCGGCGAGCAACACCTGCGGGGGATCGCCCTTGACGATGGCGACGGCGCCCGGCGCGGCCCGAGTGGCGCGGCGGTCAGAAGAGGGCATCCGGCTCCTCGGGCACGAGCAGCTCACCGATCGGCTCGGTCGCCTCCTCCCCCGCATCTGCATAGTCCATCAGGCGCTGCTGCCCTTCTTCGGACAGCATCTCGACGGCGTCGAGAATCAGCTTGTTGCGGCGCGCCTCGCGCAGCGCGCGCACACCGACCCCGCTCGTCGGCAGATCCGTGGTGAGCAGCACGAAGCGGCCCTCGCTGCGGTTGTCGTCGGCGAGCTGCCGCATGGCCGCCTTGCCGAGCGACTTCCACAGTGTGTCGGTGCGGCGCAGCCCACCTCGCTCGCTGGTGAATGCCCCAGTGACGTCGAAGTGCCACAGCGAGCCATCCGCCGCGGTGGCGACGAAATCGATCTCCACGCCGGTCGACAGCTTCTTGTTGCGGGCGGTCACGGAGAATCCGCATCGTTCGAGGACGTAGGCGGCGAGCTCCTCCGCTTTCCGTCCCTCCCGCACGGCACGCGCCAGGGGATCGGCGTTCGCATCGTCGTCGCTCCTGACGGCGGGCACCGCGACCCGGAGGCGCTCCCGCCGTTCCCGGGTACGTTCCAGGCGCTCCCGCTCCTGCTCGACTCGAGCGCGCGCCGCCACCACGTACGCCTCCTCCGTGTCGCATCCGACGAAGTGGCGGTGGGAACGGAGCGCGGCGATCGCGGCGCTGCCGGACCCCATGTACGGGTCGAGGACGAGGTCCCCCTCGTACGTGTAGAGCTCGATGAGCCGGCGCGGCAGGGCGACAGGGAACGGTGCCGGGTGACCGACCCGCGAGGCGCTCTCGCTCGGGATGTTCCACACGTCGGTGGTGTAGCTCATGAATGCCTCGCGGCTGAGCGACGACACCGACGGCCATCCCCGCTCGGCCCGCAGCCGCCGCGACACCGCCCGATCGAAGCGGCCCTTGCTGGCAACGACGATGCGCTCGGTCATGTCGCGCAGCACCGGGTTGGCGGCGCTCTGGAAAGAGCCCCACGCCGTGGAGCCGCTGAGGCCGTCGGACTTCTGCCAGATGATCTCGCCGCGCAGCAACAGCCCGAGGTCCTCGAAGATGCGCACGATGTCGGCAGCTTGGGACCGGTAGGGGCGTCGCCCGAGATTGGCGACGTTGACGGCGATGCGGCCGCCCGGCTCCAGCTTGGCGACACACCGGGCGAACACGGCGTGGAGCCGCTCGAGGTGTTCGGCGTAGTCGGTCGGGACGTGCCCCTCGCCCATCGCCTCTTCGTACGCCTTCCCGACGAAGTACGGCGGTGAGGTGACGACGAGCGCCACCGAGTTGTCCGCGACCAGGTCGTCTCCGGCGAGCAGGTCCTCGGCGCGCCCGCACCAGATCTCGTCCGTGTGCACCGGCGGATAGCGGACGTCATCCGCCGTCGAGACCTCGGGCGGCGTGAACCGAGCGTAGAAGGCCGACGAGTCGTGGTTCTCGCGACGCCCGACACCGAAGGCCGATGTGCTCGTGGCCCTGCGGGCGGCCGGGTTGCGGCTAGCCATGGCGCCGCCCTCCCGCCCAGGTGAGGCGATGCCGAATCGCGGCGGGATGGAAGCCGGTGGTCGCCCCACCCAGTCGCCTTCCACTCGTCCCGATGTCGCCCATCACGGCTCCCGCCTCTCACTTCTCAGTGTCGCCACGATAACGGGCGGGTGTGACACGATTCGGGATCCGGGGTCCCCGGACGATCGACCCCGGGTACGCTCATCGACATGCTCCGCGAGGCCGCAACGTCAACATCCTCTCGGCTCGTCCTGGAGACACTGCTCGCCGGGGCCGAACCGGCCACCGTGACGGACCACTTCACCGATCCCGACCTGCTCACACGTTGGTGGGCAGGGGAAGCGCAGATCGACACCGAGAGCGGCGACTACAGCTTCCGGTGGCCGGAGCAGGGATGGACGCTGCGCGGGAGGTTCATCGAGCGGGTTCCGGCCCATCGTGTCCGCTTCACGTGGCGCTGGGACCACGAACCGGCGCTCCCCGAGCGTACGGTCCTCGTCACCACAGAAGCCGTCCCCGGCGGCACCCACCTCACCATCGCCCACGGCGAGTACACCGCCGACGACCAGGACGAGAGGGCCGACCACCTCGCAGGCTGGACGCACTTCATCGGCCGTCTCGCCGAGCGGTTCGCCTGACATGACAGATCCGCTCCTCACCGCGGCGCAGATCAACGACTACCTCCCGGAGGCCTATCCGGCGGCCGCGGCATCCGGCATCTCCTGCGAGGAGATCGGCGAGCACACGGCGACGGCTCGATGGCGGTTCGACGAGACGACGCTGCGGCCCGGCCGCTACATCAGCGGACCGACGATGTTCGCCGTTGCCGACACCGCCCTCTGGTTCGCCGTCTTCAGCGTTGTGGGGATCGAGGCGATGGCGGTGACGAGCGAGATGTCCATCCGCTTCCTCCGGCCCGCCAAAGACGGCGATCTGCTCGCCCGGGCCAAGATCCACTCGGTCGGCAACCGACGCATCGTCGGCACGGTGGAGATCTGGGTCGAGGGCGACCCCGATCGTCTCGTCGCCGTCGCCCAAGGCAGCTACGCCAGGCCGTAGNNCCCAGCACTTGGAGATGAGCGAGCGTGGCAGGCGGCGGGTCGATGACGGCCGCCAGCGCCTCCGGTCCGGGGGCGTGCACCAGGTCGACGAAGAATCGGTAGGACCACGCCTCGTCGCTCGGCCGCGACTCGATGCGGGTGAGGTTGGCCCCCCGCAAGCCGAGCTCGGTGAGGGCGAGGGCGAGGGCGCCGGGCCGGTGTGCCGTGGTGAACACGATCGTGGTCTTGTCGTCGTCGGGGTCGACCTGAGGGGCGCCGGGGGCGATGACGAAGAACCGGGTGGTGTTGTGGGCGCGATCCATGACGTTGCGACGGAGCACCACGAGTCCGTGCGCCTCGCCCGCAGCCTCCGGTGCCAGTGCCGCAACCGAGGGGTCGCCGAGCGACGCGACCTCGCGCACCGCACCCGCCGTGTCCGGTCGCGCCACCGGCTCGATGCCGAGCTCGAGCAGCGTGGCCTCGGCCTGCGAAAGCGCCTCCGGATGCGAGCGGACCTCCTTCACCCCGTCGAGCGTCGCCCCGAGAACCCCGAGCAGGGTGTGGCGCACCTCGATGTGATACTCGGCCACGATCGCCAGCGGCTTGTGGTCGGCATTGCCCGGCAGCCGATCGAGCACGGGGAGCACGCTCCCCGTGGTCGAGTTCTCCACCGGCAGCACGAGCCGCTCGACCTCGCCTCGCTCCAGCGCAGCGAACGCCTCGGCGAAGCTGTGCAACCCGACCCGCTCGTCGTCGGGGAACAGCTCGCCGGCGACGCGGTAGCTGTAGGAGTGGGGCTCGCCTTGGAAACCGATGCGCATGGGCGGAGCGTAGACGGCCGACGACAGGTGGCAGATGCCGGATGTCAGACGGCAGGCGGCAAACGGCAGACGGCAGACGG
>DKBA01000329.1:7978-15010 GCA_002450985.1 Acidimicrobiia bacterium UBA6912 | reverse complement strand
CGTGCCCTCCACCAACATCTTCCATGACGACATCGCCTGGCTCGCCGACGCAGGTATCACCGTAGGCTGCAATCCCCCGCTCAACGATGAGTTCTGCCCGGAAGAACCGGTGAAACGGCAGCAGATGGCCGCCTTCATGCGCCGGTTCGCGCAGCACCTGCTACCCGTGGCTGCGGGAGCGAACTGGGACGTCGACGCAACGGGGGGATTCCTCGTCGAGGAGACCATCGCCGAGGTCACCATCGTGGCCCCAACCGACGGCGTGTTGGTGATGAGCGCAACGGGCGACTCGTGGGACGGCACAGGTGACATCTGGTGCGGGTTCGAGCTCGACGGCGGAGGCGCCGGCTTCCAACCCGGCCTGCACAGAGGCTACGTCGACCATTCCCAGCACAACGAGGCGGATTGCGTGACGTCGGGAATCGCCGAAGTGGACGCAGGTGACCACACCGTGGCTCTCGTGTACTCCGGCGATTCCGTCTACATCGGGCAGATGAGCGCCGTCTGGTACCCGCACGGCTCGGTGTCGATCACGGTGCCTGCTGCGAGCGCAGGGTTCGGCAAGTAGTCCCGCCCGGTTGACGAGAGAGGGCCCACAGGGAGCCGGCTCCCTGTGGGCCCGATCAGCTGCGGGAAGCGAATCGCATTGGGCCCTCCGTCACGAAGTCAGCGTCTTCCTCAGCCGCCACGAGGCGAGCGCCAGCAAGACGACGGCGAAGCCGGCGAGCACGCCCAGCTCGGGCAGGATGTCGACGATGGTGCCGTCGTGACGGACCAGCTCGGTGAAGGCATCGAGACCCCACGCATGCGGAGTGAAGTGGGCGACCGTCAGCATCGGGCCGGAGAAGAAGTCGAGGGGCATCACGCACCCGACCAGAGCGGCGAGCCCGAGCGAGGCGAAGATCCCGAACGAGCCCGCCTGCTGATCGTTGGCGAAGGTTGAGCCGCTGAGCATGCCGGCGCCGCGCCGACGGTGATACCGTCGCAGCCGGTCGCAAGCGGCGACCACGCGGCGACGGCGGAATTCTGAGATAGGCTCCGGCAGGTCGCGCTCATGCCGACGGCCTGGTGTCCACATCTGGACCGACTACTAGCGAGAGAGTAGAGGGATGAAGAGAACGACACGCATTGTGCTCGCCGGAGCGATCGCGATCGCGGTCACGGTGCCGGTGGTTGCCGTCGCCGCCGATCGCTTCACCGACGTTCCCACGACGAATGCCTTCCACGACGACATCGGGTGGCTGGCGAACGCCGGAATCACCCTCGGCTGCAACCCCCCGGAGAACGACGAGTTCTGCCCCGAACAAGTATTGAAGCGCCAGCAGATGGCCGCTTTCATGCGCCGCTTCGCCGGCTTCCTCGGCGCCGAAGACGGCGTCGTCAGCGAAGCGGACAAGGCCGCGACGGCGGACAGCGCCACCACCGCCGACACCGCCAACCACGCGACCACGGCGAACACCGCCACCACCGCCAACACCGCCAACCACGCCGACACCGCCAACCACGCGACCACCGCGAACACCGCCAACACCGCCAACACCGCCACCACCGCCACCACCGCCGACACCGCCACGATGGCCGGTGACGCAGACATGCTGGGAGGCCTGCCGCCCGAGGCCTACGACACCTTCGTCGTGGCGGAAGCCGCTGCACCGGGTGTGGACCTCGGAACCACCTCCCAGGTGCTGAGCACGACGGTCTCACCCGTGGTGGCGAGCACCGCCGCCATCAACGCCGTCATCGGACTCCAATTCACCGGGACGGGTAGCGGCGCGGACGTCAGCGGCTGGATCGAACTCGACAACCCTGCCTGCGACAGGGCCGGTGTCGTGAGCCAAATCTACGCCGCAACGGTCGGAAACATCGGCACCGAGCCGTACTTCACCACCCTCTCGCTCGCCGGCGGGGCGGAACTCTCTTCAGGCGACCACACGCTCACCGTGTGCGCAGAAGTCAGCGGCCTGGCATCTGCCAACACGGTGGGCTTGAACGCGATCGTGTCGCCCAGCGCAGCGAGCGTGGTGGCGGTGTCCGCCGAGACGGCCACCACCTCGGTACGGGGTCGGTGATCGACTGAAAGGGCTCGTCCGAGCAGGCCTGCGCTCATGCCGGCCGGCTGCACGCCGCCGGCGACGCCGAGGAGCAGGGCCACCCGGGCATCCGCCGATCTCGATCTGCGGATTCCCCACCGTGCCGCACCCGATGCGCGCTCGACACCAGCAGCGCGTCACGACGAATCGCCCGGCGAGGGCTGGGGTATGCTGCCGGAGGTTCGCCATGGCCCGAGACGTGATCGGCGGACGACGCGAGAATGGACGACTCCGCGGCGCACGGCGCCGGACCCGAACGGGAGGGAGACAGGGGTGAAGAGAACCACACGCATGCTGCTCATCGGGGCGATCACGGTCGCCGTGATGGTGCCGGCGATCGCCATCGCCGGCGACCGCTTCAACGACGTACCGACGAGCAACATCTTCCACGACGACATCGCCTGGCTGGCGGATGCCGGCGTCACCAAGGGGTGCAATCCCCCTGCGAACGACGAGTTCTGCCCTGGAGACCCGGTGACCCGCCAGCAGATGGCGGCCTTCATGCGCCGGTTCGCCCAAAACGTGAACGTCGCCGCAGGTGCCGACGCCCTCATCCAGCCCGGCCCGGCCCAGAGCCCGTTCCTCCTGAAAGACGTGTTGACCATCGACACGCCGGTCGCCGGGGGCATCGTGGTGAACCTGGCGCTCAACTGCGAGAGCGCGACGGCCACCACCGACACCAGGTGGGATGTGGACATCACGATCGACGGCATCCAGGCAGTCGACAAGGCAGCGGTGCTCTACTTCGACCCCGATACCGGTTCGACCCGCATCTTTGCCAACGCGGCGGCTACGTCGTACACCGAGGTCGGCGCCGGCTCCCATGAAATCGGCGTCAGAGCGGAGAACAAGCCGATCGACATCACGGACCCCGAATCGAGGGGCGACGGCAACCTGCAGTGTGACATCAGCCAGACGGCGATCTTCGTCCCGTAGGCGCACGCGCCCCGCATCGAACGACGCACGGCTGCCTCACCCCCGGGGGTGAGGCAGCCGTGCGTGTATCGGCGGGGCCGACCTCAGGCGGTCAGCGTTCGCCTGAGCTGCCAGCTCGCCAGACCGAGCAACACGATGGCGAAGCCGGCGAGCACGCCGAGCTCCGGCAGGATGTCCACGATGGTGCCGTCGTGGCGGATCAGCTCGGTGAAGGCGTCGAGGCCCCACGCGTGCGGCGTGAAGTGGGCCACCGTGCGCATCGGGCCCGAGAAGAAGTCGAGCGGCATCATGCACCCACCGAGAGCGGCCAGCCCCAACGAGGCGAAGATCCCGAACGACCCCGCCTGCTGATCGTTGGCGAACGTCGACCCGCTGAGCATGCCGGCACCGGCGCCGACGGCACAAAAGAGGATGAGCACCGCCGCCGCCCCGAGCGGGTCGCCCCAGTTGACGGCGAACATGATCAGCGAGCCGATCATGATGAACAAGCCCTGCACCATGGCGACTCCGAAGCGGCCGAGCCCCTCGCCGAGCACGATGGTGCCCGTCGTGGTCGGCGTCGACACCATCCGCCTCGTGACCCCCCACCGGCGGGACTGGATGAGCGCGACGGATCCGGCCAGCGAGGTCAGGAACACGAACAGCAGGAGCTGCTGGGGCGCGCCGACGTCGAACTGGCCGAGCGTCTCGGGGAACACCGCCTCCCCCGTCGCCGTGACGTCGACGCCCACGTCCCCCGCCATGGGACGGACGGCCTGCGCCTCGGCCACTCCGGCCGCGACGTCGCCGCCCAGCACGACTGCGGCGCGCAGCGCGATGTTGTCCTCGGCGAACGCCGCCTCGATCATCGAGCGCAACTGCTGGCTCGTGAGGTCGTTGCTCCCGATGAACGTCAGCGCAACCGATCGCCCCGCAGAGAGCGCCTCGTCGTAACCGGCAGGGATCATGACGCCGGCCTCGAAACGACCCCGCTCGACCTGATCCTCCAGCGTGGCGAGGCTCCGCACCGTGTTGACCTCGATGCTGTCATCGGCCGTCAGCCGTTCCACCAGCGCATCGGAGAACGTGCCGCTTCCTTCTTGGAAGACACCGAGGCGCGGCCGAAAGCCGCCGCCGAANNCGCAGCGACTTCATGGGCGCACCATCGCCCTGACCCGGGTGGCGGCGATGGTGATCGCCACCACGAAGAACGCGAGCAGGGCGACCACCGCCGGTACGACCTCGGCCACTGCCCCACCCGCCTGCATGTCCCCGAGACCCCGCATGAACCAGTAGTGCGGGGTGAGCGACGACAGCCTCGCAAGGAAGGCGGGGCCCTGGCTGATCGGAAAGAACGTGCCGCCCATCATGCCGAGCACGACGGCGACGATCGCCTGCCAGTTGCCCGCCTGCTCCGCGGTGCGCGCCAGCGTGGCGATGACGGCCATGATCCCGATGGCGGCGAGGACGGCGGCGACGATCAGGAGCGCCACGCCGACGGGGTCGCCCCAGTGTGCGTCGATGAGCAGCGTCGAGCCGACGACGAGCACGGTCATCGCCACCACGCCGAGGGCGAAGCTCGCCAGCCCCTTCCCCGCGACGATGTGCCACCAGTGCACCGGTGCGGCGAGCAGTCGCGGCATCGTGCCGTTCGTACGCTCCTCGATCAGGCTCGACACGCCGAACTGGACCGTGAAGAACAGGAAGAAGATCGCCATTCCGGCGGCGAAGAAGGTGTTGAGGTCGAGGGTGCGCGAGGCGGCGGCCATGTCGTCCAGGCCGACCAGCGGCCGCGTCTCGGCGGCCGCAGCGGCCACCTGGGCGAGGTCGGTCCGGCCTTCGGCGCTCGCCGCGGCGACCGCAACCCGCACGCTGGTGAGCTCCCCGGCGAAGTTCTCCGCAACCGCCGCGGTGATCTGAGCCGATGTCTGGCGGTCGACATGACCGATCACCTCGAGCGTGGCCGCAGTGCATCCGCCCGCATCGCAGGTGCCCGGCGCCGGCGCGCTCACCGCGGCGGAGAAACCCGACGGGATCACGAGCCCGGCCTCGGCCGCGCCGGAGTCGACTGCGTCGCGCAGCTCGCCCTCTGTGGCGTAGGTGGTTGGGACGAGGAGACCCTGGCGCTCCAGCGAGCCCAGGACCTCAGTGCGAAGGGCCTCCGCCAGGTGCCCCCCGTCGTTGTCGACGACGCCGAGCTCCACCGAGAAGTCGTTGGCGGCGTCGGGGATGATGAGCGAGAAGATGAGCGCGAGCCCCAGAGGGGCGATGATGCCGAGCACGATCGCCGACCGGTCCCGCAGACGCTGCCGCAGGTCCTTCTGTGCGATTCGCAGGGCAGCCCTCATCAGTCGCGCAACGCCTTTCCTGTGAGGTGGAGGAACACCGCCTCGAGATCAGGTTCGATCACCTCGACAGAGGTGACCCCTCCCCCCGCCGCTGCGACCCGGGAGATGATCTCGGGGAGCACGGTGCGTGCGTCGTCGACGAGCAGGTCGACGGTAGCGTCGCCGTGGTGCGCCTCATGCACTGCGGGCAGGGCGTCGATCGACTCGCGGGCCGCCACTGCGTCGCCGTCGAGTCCCAGATGCACCCGATCCTTCCCGCCGATCAGCTCGACGAGCTGGCGACGCGTACCTTCGGCCTGGATCTGGCCGCTGTCGATGATGGCGACCCGATCGCAGAGCCGCTCGGCCTCTTCCATGTAGTGGGTCGTGTACAGCACGCCGATGCCGGCGGCGCTCAGCCGGCCCACGCTCTCCAGGATGGCGTTGCGGCTCTGGGGGTCGACCCCGACGGTCGGCTCGTCGAGGATGAGCAGCTTGGGCTCGTGCAGCAGGCCTATGCCGATGTTGAGCCGCCGCTTCATGCCTCCCGAGTACTCCTCCGCCTTGTCGTCGGCGCGGTCGGCGAGCCCGATCACCTGGAGCACCTCGTCGATCCTGGCGGCGAGCGTCGAACCGCCCATGCCGTACAGGCGCCCGAAGAAGCGGAGGTTCTCCTTCGCCGTGAGGTCGGGGTAGATCGCCAACTCCTGCGGCACGAGCCCGATGAACTCCTTGGCCGCCGTCGTACGGGTGGTCATCGACGTCCCGGCGACCACGATGTCACCCGCATCCGGCTCGAGGATGCCTGCGATCATCGAGATCGTGGTGGTCTTCCCGGCGCCGTTCGGGCCGAGCAGTCCATAGGTCTCGCCCTCGGCGATGGTGAATCCCACCTCGTCGACGGCGACGAGATCGTCGAAGGTCTTGCGCAGTCCCGCGCACCGGAGCACTTCCATGGGGCCGTCCTCCCCGAATCGGCTGCCGGCCCCGACACTAGACCGCAGGCGGCAGTCGAGATGGGGGGCGGAGGTCACCCATCGACGCCGGGCCCAGGCTCAACCAGAGATTCGCTCGGGCACGATGGTGACGTCGGTGCGGATCTCCCCTGGCTGCGCCCATTCGTACTTCTCGACGTTGCGGTACTTCCGGGCGAGTGTGTCGATGAGGTCGTACCCGTTGTTCTCGATGGCGACGGCGCGGCCCGAGATCGTGATGTTGCGGTACGGGTCGTCGAGCGGCGAGAAGGAGATGCTCACCCGGGGGTCGGCACGGAGGTTGCGTGGCTTGACACGTCCCTCTGCCGTGCTGAAACGCAGCAGGTCGCCGTCACGCTCGATCCAGACCACCGAGTTCTGCGGAGAACCGTCGGGATTCACGGTGGCGACGTGGACGAACACCGGCTCGTCCAGGATCGCCTTCACGTCGTCGGGGATGGGGATGGGCACGGGCACCTCCATGGCCAGGGCGGGGGTGGGACCCTAGTGCACACGTCAGACGACAGACGACAGACGACAGACGACAGACGACAGAGTGGCGGACGGCGGACGGCGGACGGCGGACACTCGTACACTCGGCGCATGGATACAGGACTCCACGGCAAGGGCGTGCTCGTCACGGGCGGCGCCGGAGGTATCGGCTCCGCCGTCGTCAGGGCCTTCGCCGCCGAAGGAGCGCACGTCGCAGTGCATCACCGGACCTCC
>DKBA01000329.1:0-7926 GCA_002450985.1 Acidimicrobiia bacterium UBA6912 | reverse complement strand
GGCTCCCTCGTGCTCATCGGCTCAACCGCAGGGATCTTCGGGGAAGCCGGGCATTCCGACTACGCGGCCGCCAAGGGAGCGATACTCAGCGGCCTGCTCCTGTCGGCGAAGAACGAGGCGGCGCGCATCGGGCCTGCGGTGAGGGTCAACGCCGTCGCCCCGGGATGGACCGTGACCCCGATGATCGGCGAGAAGGGGCTCGATGCCGACCACGTCGCCCGAGTCACCGCCACGATGGCCCTGAAGAAGCTGGGTCGTCCCGACGATGTCGCCGCCCAGGTGGTGGCGCTCGCCTCCGACCGTCTCTCCGGTCACGTCACGGGCCAGGTGGTCACCGTCGCCGGCGGTATGGAGGGCAGGCTCGTCTGAGAGACCAGACGTCAGACGTCGCCAGAGTCATCCTTCGGCCGGGAAGGGGTCTCCAGCGGCGAATGCGTTCAGCACGTTGGTGGCGGCCGGCTCGGTGCGCACGACGTACGACACGCCGCCCTCATTCGAGATCGCAACCGGGAGCGTCTTGGTGTCGATCTCCGAGCTGCTGAGGCCGAGGACCGCACGCCCCAGCTCGACCAGCACGTTCACCGAGAGCCCCGAATCGGCGCGGATCTGCTCGGCGAAGGCGGAGGCGAAGCCGGGCAGATTGAAGGCCTTCCCCGGGGAAGTCGCCTGGTCGAACATCGTGAGCAACAGCTCCTGCTGTCGTCCGGTGCGGCCGATGTCGCTCCCGTTCACCGACTGCCACTCGCCGTCGCGCAGCTCCTGGTACGACCGGGATCGGGCGTAGGCCAGCGCCATCTCCCCGCCGAGCGTCTGGGGACCTGCCGGGACCTCGAGACCCGACTTCAGGTCCCGCGCCGGGTAGTCGAAGGCCAGCGTCACCCCGCCGAGGGCGTCGACGACGTTGGCGAACCCGACGAAATCGATCTCGATGTAGTTGTTGATGGAGATGCCGAGGTTGTCCTGGATGGTCTGGACGAGGAGGTCGGGGCCGCCGAAGACGTAGGCGGCGTTGATCTTCTGGGTGCCCTGCCCGGGGATCTGCACCTTGAGATCGCGAGGGATGCTGAGCAGCTGGGCCCGGCCACCGCTGAAGTGGGCGATCATGATGACGTCGGTGCGAGACCCGGAGAAGTCGCCGAAGTTGCCCTCGAAGTCGGACGGCAGATCGTCGCGGCTGTCGGTGCCGACCACGAGGATGTTCCGGATATCGCCGGCAACGGGCTGCAACGACTCCAGCTCGCTCTCCGGAATCTTCTCGATCTTCGAATCGGTCCACAGCAAGAACCCGATCGCACCGAAGACCGCGACCACGGCGAGGATCAGGATCCACAGCAGCGCCGTCCGGCCACGCCGCTTCTTCTTGGGGGACTCGGGCGCCGCAGGCGCCTCGGGCATCTGGATGGTGGTCATGAACGAAGACCTCGAAGCCAAGTGGGGAAAGGGTCTCGAATGAGACGTCCAGAGTGTACCGAGGGTTCCGGAGAATCTGGCGGTATTGAGAGNNCCTGTCGTCTGACCTCTGACGTCTGATGTCTGGAAGCGAGGCGCAGCCGAGCGATCTCTCGGGGCGATACCATCTCCGCATGGGTTCCGATCTCAACCGCTACAGCCGCCGCATCACCCAGCCCGCGTCGCAGGGCGCCTCCCAGGCCATGCTCTACGCAACCGGCCTCACCGAGGAGGACATGGACAAGGCCCAGGTCGGTATCGCCGCCATGGCGTACGACGGCAACTCCTGCAACATGCACCTCGGGGACCTCGCCACGCGGGTGAGGGAGGGCGTCGCCGACGCCGGCCTCGTCGGGATGCGCTTCGGCACCATCGGCGTGTCCGACGGGATGTCGATGGGCACCGACGGCATGAGCTACTCGCTGCCGTCGCGCGACCTCATCGCAGACTCGATCGAGACGGTCGTCGCCGCCCACTGGTACGACGCCGTCGTTGCCATCCCCGGGTGCGACAAGAACATGCCGGGCAGCATCATGGCGCTCGCCAGGCTCGACCGGCCCGGCCTGATGATCTACGGCGGCACCATCCGGCCCGGCCACGCCGAGGACGGCACCGTGCTCGACATCGTGTCCGCCTTCCAGTCGTACGGCGAGTGGATCGCCGGCCGCATCGACGAGGACCGGCGACGCGACATCGTCCGCCACGCCTGCCCCGGCGCCGGGGCGTGCGGCGGCATGTACACGGCGNNGCCGTGCTGCACCTGATCGCGATGGCACGAGCGGCGGGGATCACGTTGACCATCGACGACTTCCAGGCCGTGAGCGACCGCACCCCGCTCCTCGCCGATCTCAAGCCGAGCGGCCGTTATGTCATGGAGGACGTCCACGACGTGGGCGGCACGCCGGCGGTGATGAAGCTGCTGCTCGAGCACGGGGCCCTCGACGGCGACTGTATGACGGTGACCGGCAAGACGGTTGCCCAGAACCTGAGCGACCTCCCCGGCCTGGCCGAGGGGCAGACGGTGATCCGCCCGTGGGACGACCCCATCAAGGAGACCGGCCACATCCAGATCCTGCGCGGCAACCTCGCCCCCGACGGCGCCGTGGCCAAGATCACCGGCAAGGAGGGGCTCCGCTTCCAGGGGCGGGCCAAACCGTTCGACAGCGAGGAAGAGATGCTCGCAGCGCTCGAGCAGGGCGGGATCGCACCCGGTGACGTCGTCATCATCCGGTACGAGGGACCGAAAGGCGGTCCGGGGATGCCCGAGATGCTCACCCCGACATCGGCGATCATGGGCGCCGGGCTCGGCGACCAGGTGGCGCTGATGACGGACGGCCGGTTCTCGGGCGGGTCCCACGGCTTCATCATCGGCCACGTCACCCCCGAGGCGCAGGACGGCGGCCCGATCGCCCTCGTCGAGGAAGGCGACGTCGTGACGATCGACGCCGAGCTGAGGGCGATCCACGTCGCGGTGGATGACGACGAGATGGCGCGGCGTAGGGCTGCGTGGGCGGCGCCGCCTCTCAAGGTCGCCCGTGGGGCGCTCGCCCGCTACGTCGCCACCGTGCGTCCGGCCTCAGAGGGATGCGTGACCGACGAGCCGCTACGCTGACCGGCATGAAGATCGAGATCGAGTACTGCGCCGCTTGAGGCTATACGGACCGTGCCGTGCGCATGGTCGAACAACTGCTCGCCGAGTTCGAGCACGAGATCGAGTCCGTCACCGTGGTGCCCGGCCGGGGTGGCGTCTTCGAGGTCACCGCGAGCGATGAGCTGATCTACTCCAAGAAGGCAACGGGCCGGCACGCCGACTACGAGGACGTGGCCGTCCCGATCCGATCGCTTCTGGGGTGAGGCCGCAGGCGTCGCCGCGACCGCGACACCCGGACGTCCTCAGCCGCCCAGTCCCGCGGCCCACGCCGCCACCACGGCAGCGCCCGCGGTCAGCGACTCACCCCCGGGGTGACACCCATCCGTGGTCGTCGTGACGGTGGGTATGACCGGCCCGGCTATGACCTCCTCGAAGGTGGCGATGGCGTAGGCGACGAGGTGCTCCGACATCGGGACGTTGTCCGACGTGCACGTGTCCGGGTCGTACGCCGCCATCGTGCTGGCGTGGATCGTCGCGTCGGGCCGCAGCGTCAGGATCTGGGCGACGATCGTGTCGGCCTCCGCCTCGGCATCGGCCTCGTCGGTGGTGTTGGATCGGCTCAGCGCGTACCACCACACGTCGACTGGGCCGTGGGCGGCGTGTTCGTCGAACGTCGCCCAGTACGTGGCATACCGGGAGTTGATGGGCGTCCCCCACCTGTGGGTGTCGCCGCCTCCGAGATTGACCGTGGTCGACGGCAATTCCAAGCTCTCCACCGCCTCGTTCCAGTAGCGATCGCCATTCGAACCGCTGACGATGCCGAGCAGGACGCCATCGCCCGGCGGCGCCGCAGTGGTGGTCGTCGACGCCTGGGGCATCGTGGTCGTCGTCGTGGTCGTCGACGTCGTGGCCTGCGTGGTCGTCGTCGTGGTCGTGCCGGCGCACCGGGGGTCGTTCGGATGCCTGTCGCACGGGTGAGCGATCGCCGCCGACACCGACAAAGGTACGACGACCAGAGCGATGCACACGATGTAGATGCTGCACCGGATACGACGGCGCAGCATCGCATCACTCGGGTTGGAAACGGCTGCCCTCCGCATGAGAGCCACCTCCTTGGGGTTCGTCATGGCGTCGCATGGGTTCCCGCCGCACGCGACGCCGGCTGTCTCTCCCCTGCGACGAGCACCCGATCGAGAAGGGTGTCGCCCGCCCTCCTACCCATCACTTCTATCGCCGTTGGGTGAGCGATCGGTTGTCGGGCCGCGAGCCCACGATGAGTGCGACGCGAGCTCAACGCACCGGCGAGGTAGTAGCCTCGTCGCCTCGATGAAGAACGGAACCAACCAGGCAGTGCTCGTGACGGATCTCCTCAGGATCGAGGGGCCGTTCACCGCCATCGCCGACGACTTCGTCGACGATCGGTGCTCGATCTGCATGGGGCCGGCAGGGGACGATGCTCGTTTCGTCGACGCCGGATTCCTCTGCGGGGAGTGCGCGCCGCTCTTCGCCNNGGCGGCGATCGTCCGGACGCCAATCGTTCTGCGTGTGCATCGTCAACAGCAACGACCCGCCGGGGCGGACCCAGCGCGTGAGATTCGCTGCATAGCGGCGCTGCAGCTCCGCAGGAACGATGTGGAGGCAGCCACGGTCGACGGCCCCATCGAACTGCCGATCGAGCACGCCGGGTCGGGTGACGTCGACGACGGCAAATGCCAGATCGGGCACACCTCGATAGGTGGATATCGCCTCGTCGATCGCCGCCGGAGCCACGTCGATGCCGACAACCCGAAATCCGCGACCGGCGAGCCACGCTGCGTTCTCTCCGCTGCCACAACCGGCATCCAGGATCGATGTGCCGTGGCCCAGCCATCCGGCATCGACGGCGTGGGCCAGCTCCGGAGCGACACCGCCCGCCTGCCAGGGGAACTGGTCGGTGCGCTCCCACTTCTTCTCCCACCGTCTCCGTACCTGCCGCCGCCGCATCGACGACGGGAAGAGCGATAGCCTGGTCGATCGCGGTCCAGCCCCCATGACATCCCTCCTCTGCGCCGGGATCCTTCGACCGCCATTTCTAGGGACCCGCGGTTAGCGCCAGGAGAGGAAGCCGTGAGCGGACGGTCTCCGGTCGTCGGCCCGAAGGGCGGCGCGGCAGGATCTCGTCGCTGGATGCGCCGAACGGTCAGCGCAGGTGCTCGGGGAAGGTGGCGGCCACGACCTGCCGCACGTCCGCGTGCAGGATGCCGTTCGACGCCACGAGGTGCCGGCTCTGGGGCGTCGTCGGAGCTCCGAAGGGGTCGGTCACCGTGCCGCCGGCCTCCTCGACGATGAGCATGCCGGCAGCGATGTCCCACGGCTTCAGCTCGAACTCCCAATAGGCATCGAGCCGCCCTGCAGCCACGTAGCAGAGGTCGAGTGCCGCCGACCCGAGACGGCGGATCCCGTTGACGCGGCGCAGCATTGCGGCCAGCGTCGCCAGGTAGGCATCGGCGTGCTCGTGATGGTCGTAGGGGAAGCCCGTCACGAGCAGAGCAGTGGCGAGATCTGCGGTCGCCGACACCGACATCGCCGTTCCGTTGCGGGTGGCGCCCCCACCGGCGGCCGCAGCGAAGAGCTCACCGTGGATGGGGTCCAACACGACCCCGACGAGGGGCTGATCACCCTCGTAGAGCGCCACCGACACCGACACCTGCGGGAGCCCATGCACGAAGTTCACGGTGCCGTCGAGCGGGTCGACCAACCACTTCCGCTCGCTGCCGCCGCGACTGGTGCCCTCCTCGCCGACCACGGCGTCGTGCGGCCGCTCGGCGGCGAGCAGGGCGAGGATGGCCTCTTCGGATGCCCGATCCACCTCGGTCACCGGGTCGTTGCGGCCCTTGTACTCGGTGGTCGTGTGTGCTCCGAACCCGGCGGCGACGATCTCGCCCCCAGCACGGGCGGCGGTGATGGCGAGCTCCAGGTCGTTCACGGCGGCCATGCTACGAGATGTCCGGCGGACCCCCGCCCCCGGCGCCGGCCCAGGAGTTGGAACTCCGTCCGTCGCTAACCTGCCGGCTTCGATGATCCCCTACCTCGTCGCCGCCGCCGGCGGGCTCCTGATGTGGGCTGCGTTCCCCCCACTGGACTGGGGGCTGCTGGCGTTCGTCGCTCCCGCACCGCTCATGTGGGCGGCGCGGCGCGTGGGCTCGGCGTGGGGTGCGCTCGCCGTCGGGTTCATCCACGGCATGGTGTTCTTCGGCGTGCTCCTCTACTGGATCTCGGTGCTCGGCGTGGTGGCGTGGCTGCCGTTGACGACCGTTCTGGCGGCGCTCGCCTCGGGGTACTCCCTCCTCATCTGGTCGTTCCGACACTGGCCGGCGGGACGCTGGTGGCTGGTCGCCGTCGCCGGATGGGGCTTGTGGGAGTTCGTCAGGGCGAGGTTCCCGCTCGATGGGTTCCCTTGGGGATCGCTCGGCTACGGGGCCGCCGGCAATCCCGGCTTCATCGGGGCCACCCAGTGGATCGGGCCGAGCGGGTGGGGGCTGCTGGCCGCCGGGGTCGCTGCGGGACTCGTGCTCGTGATCGAGAGCCAGGAGCACTGGAGCCTGCTCGTCGACCCGCTCGTGGTGGCGTTCATGCTGATGCTCGCCGGCGGTCTCCTCCCGCCGGCGGCCGACGGACCGGCGCTGCGGGTGGCGATCATCCAGGGTGGTTCACCATGCCCCGGTGCCCGCTGCCCCGACGAGAACCGGCTGATCTACGAGTCGCACCTCGCCCTCACCCAGCAGCTCGAGCCGGGCACGGTCGATCTCGTCGTGTGGGCGGAGAATGCCATGGGCACGCCGTACGAGCCGGAGGAGAACTCGGAGGTGCGCGCCCAGCTCGAGACCGAGGCGCGGCGGCTCGACGCCTACCTCTTGGTGAGCGGCACGCGGGTGGTGGGACAGGACGAGTTCCTCAACACCAACACCTTCTTCGGCAAGAACGGCTCCGAGCTCGGGGTGTATCTCAAACGACATCCCGTGCCCTTCGGCGAATACGTGCCGCTCCGGTCGCTGTTCGACTTCGTTCCTCAACTCGAGCGCGTTCCCCGCGACATGATCCGGGGCGATCAGCCGGTGGTGTTCACCACCGATGTCGGGGTCATCGGTTCGGTGATCTCGTTCGAGGGTGCGTTCGTGCGGTACATCCGGTCTGAGGCCCAGGCGGGTGCGCAACTCCAGGTGGTGGCCACCAACGAGGCGAGCTACGGCCGGGGACCGGCGTCCGATCAGCTCATCGGCATGACGAGGGTCAACGCCGCCGCCGTCGGCCAGGACCTCGTCCACGCCGCCATCACCGGCAAGTCGGCCTTCATCACGGCTCGTGGCGACGTGGTGTCCTCGACCGAGCTGTTCGACGTCACCATCCTCGAGGGGCAGGTGCAGATGCGGATCGCAGCGCCGACGCTCTACACCCGCCTCGGAGATTGGGTGCTCATCGTGGCGCTGGCGGCAGCGGCGACGGCCGTCATCGTGCCCGGCGGCGGCCGGGAGGACAAGGCTCCCGGCGTACCCGCCTGATCGCCTGCGAGCAGTCCGCGATTCCCCGAGTTTTTTTCATCCGCCAGACGCGGTGCCTCCGAACTAGGGGAGATACCGGACCTTGCGGAGGTTCTCATGGCAGACACAGCGATTCGAGCGGCCCGACCCGGCTCTCGTATTCGACGGCCCAAGCAGTACGCACGAGGCAGAGTCTGCGCCCAGGAGGGCTGCGACATCGTCGTCAGCCGCTACAACCGGGCAGATACCTGCTTCAAGCACCGCCCCGTCGTCTATCCCCGCATCCGCGGCACCTTCACCGAGGAGTTCGCGACAGCAGAGTGACCATCGGTCCCACGGGTTCCCCTCGACCGTGGGACCTGGTCGCGC
>DKBA01000032.1 GCA_002450985.1 Acidimicrobiia bacterium UBA6912 | reverse complement strand
TCGAGCTCCAGCAGGCGATCGCCTCGATCGCCGGGGGGCAGGACCTCATCCTCACCCTCATCGGCCAGCGGAACGTGAACGAAGCCCGCCGTGCGCAGCGCCAGTTGTCTGATGCGATGGGCAGGACGGCGAAGGCGTGGCCATACGACACCACGGTGCTCAACCTGCAGGGCTACCACTACAAGAACGAATACCTGATCGAGCACTTCGACGAGATCCAGGCGGGTCGGCCGCCGCGAGATGAGCTGCTCGAGCGTGCCGAGCGCNNCCGGCTTCGATTACTCGGCAGCGCTCACCGATCTCGAGCTGATCCAGCGGTTCAAGCCCACGGGTCCTTGAGGCGTCTCAGGCCTGCCACCGATCAACTCATCGACGTCGGCAGTGTCGGCGATGGCACCGGACGCACCGTCGCACAGCCGTCGCGATTCGGGTGTGCCGCAGCGGGAGCGTCACGTGCCCACCGTGGGTCTTTCGCCTCTTGAAGCGATGTCGTGGGACCAGTTGGTAGGGGACGCGGTGTGACATCCGCTCCCTGGTCACAGGAGTCCATCGAACGGACCTGCGGAGAAGCGCGGACAGCGGACGGCGGGCCAATCGGCTGAGTTGCGACGACGACGTCCTGAGTGGCAAGGTCATCCGGGACGACGCACTCTGCCCGTGACTCGTCCGGCTCGACGCGATGCAGGACGATCGGCCGACCTCATGCAGGCGTCAACATGGGCTCCGACACCCGCAGCCGGAGGGCTTCACGGGCGCCGTTCATGCGAACGATGCGCACCATCGCCGCAGGGAGGAGGTCGATCACGGCGTCGATGTCGACTACCGCAGGTTCGTCGACCCTGAGGCTGCGACCATGCAGCTCCACCACCGCGTGCCCGGCGGCCCGCACGTTGCGGAGCCAGTCGACATCGGTACCGTAGGGGAGTGGGATGATGACCTCCCGCTGGGTGTGGTGGGCGATCACCGGGGTGGCGTAGGGCGTCCCGGATCGCCGCCCGAGGTGGTGGACGACGGCGGAGGAGCCGGATCGTCCCGAGAACCTGAGTTGCACCGGATTGGTCACGTACTTCTTGAGGTCCTTGGCAAGGCGAAGCGCACGGGGGTTGCGAGTGCGCCATGCCCAGACGGTGACCGCCATGTCCACCACCTCGACGACGACGACAACTCCGAGGATCACCAGGAGCGTCCTGGCGATCTTGCGCATCTCGATCACCTCCGTTCTGGCGGGACCTTGCTGTAGCTGCGCTTCCCGGTCCCTCGCCGCCTGCGCTACGCCGCGTCGACCTCATGAATGAACTCGGTGATGGCCGCGGTGCTTGCGTCCGGTTGCTCGACGAGGAGCATGTGTCCTGCCCCTCGAATCGTCACGATGCGGGCATCGGGGATGACCCGCTCCGCCTCCTCAACATCGGTGCGCGCATGTTCGAAACGGGCGAGCTCGTCCTCACCGGCGATGATCAGGGTTGGTGCCTGGATCTCAGCGAGCAGTTCCGGCGGGGTGCCGGGATGTCCGAACACGGCCCGGAACATCGGTCCTGCCTCGGGCACGAGGAGGGCCATGAACCGCTGCCGCCACAGCTCTCGGTCGCCGGAACGGGCCGGGTCGGACATGAACGTCGTCCCGAACATGTTCCGCATGATTCGGCGGGCGACCGGGCGTTTCAAGGCAGTGCCGAGCGGCCCCAGTCGCCCGCTTGCCCGCACCATTCCGATCATCATGTTCACCTGGCGTAGATCTGCCGGCGAGAGGGGTCGCGTGCTGAACCCCAGCAGGACCAGGGAGCGGATCCGTTCGGGGTGGCGAGCCGCCAATCGGACGCCGACGAACCCGCCGATCGACGACCCGACCCAGTGGCACCGGTCGACGCCCAGCTGGTCCAGTAACGTAACCGCGTCCTCGTAGAGGCCTTCAGTGCTCAGCAGATCCGGTGAGGGCTGGGTGGTTCCGAAACCACTGTCGCCCTGTCCACGTTGGTCGTACGTGAGGCAGCGGTAGCCTCGGCTCAACGCGGCGACCGGTGCGTCGAACAACCGGCGGTTCGTGAATGGGTTCGGCGAGAACACGACGGTCTGCGTGCCACTGCCAACCTCTTCGACCCGCAGCCCGGTGCCGTTCACCGAGGCGGTCCACTCTCGCCTTCGTTGCTCTGCTCCCGGTTCGGCAGTCATCGCAACCACCTCCACGCCGATCGTCTCATCGGCGGCCGGGCCCGCTCCAGAGGCCGAAGGTCACGCAGCGGTCCCGATGCCTGCACTGCCTTCTCGAGCCGCTCGGCGGCTCGAGGGCGGCGCAACGACCGCACCCGAAGCTGGACGTGAGGACGTAGCTCAGCCTTGCCTGACGATGTCGACCGAGATCTCGATGGCCGGGGTGGTTCCCCGGTTCTCCAGCCAGTGCACCGTGCTGCTGTCCTCGGGCCAACCCACTCCCGGCCCGTAGTCCGTGGCCACGCCCTCTCGATGGTCGGTGATGGTTCCCTGCAAGATGTAGACCACGCCAGGCCCACCGACATGACCATGGACGGGCCCGAACACGCCGCCGGGCTCGATGGTCACCCTACGCATTCGGAGTTGGTGGCCCGCCATGCCCTCGATCTCAGGGCCGAGATCGACCGTGGCCAGGAGCTCCACCCCGACACCCTTCGTTTCAGGGGTCGACTGTTCATTGCCCATTGTGCACCCCTCTGTGCTCCTCGAGCTCGGTGGGGGTTCAGCTGCTGCCCGGCCGGTGGCGGCGAACGGCCACCGCCAGCAGCGGTGTTCCCACCGCGATCAACGCGATCGCAACGCCAAGCTCGACACCTCCCGGCAGCCGCCCGCTGGTCGTTGCGAAGTAGTGGACGAGCGCAATGGCTCCCGTCGCCGTGAGGATGATCCCCAACCGGAGGTAATCGGTCGGCGACATACGCTCGATACTCATACGACCACGGACCAATGCGAGCCCCACGAGCGCCGGGCCGAGGCTGACCGAGCTCGTGGCGACGGTCGATCGAGCGCCTCCCGCGGGGTGTGCGAACCGTCGGTAGCGTCAGCCGTCGTTCCCCACGCCAAGCGGTGCGACCTGGCACGCCTGGGCGCGAAAGCCCGCTGATGGCGTCGCTGGGAGTCTGGCCGAGCATCAGGTTGAGGTTGGTGCTGCCCGGACCGAACGGCGGGTAGCCGGGCAGGTCGAGCTCCTCGCACGGTTCGAACCAACCATGCTCGCCGAACACCACCCCGGGGGCGATCGAGTCGTTGAACACGGCTCGGACCCGAACCGCCCCCTTGGGGGTGACGACCTCCACCCACTGCCCCTCGGTGATGCCACGGGAAGCCGCTGTCTCCGAGTGCAACTCGACCTCCGGGTCCGAAGCGTGCCGGCGCAGGTAGGCGACCTGACGATGCTGGGTCTCGCAGGAGTAGAGCGACTCGGCGCAGCTGAGCACGAGGGGAAAGTCGCCGGCGAGATCGGGACGCGAGCGGGGGCTCAACGCCGGTTCAGTGAGGGTCGGGATCGCCGGCTGGCCGACATCGAGGAACGCCTCCTCGTACAGCTCGATCCGTCCGGTCGGCGTGTCGAACCCGGCCGGAACGCCACCGTCGCCGGGCGCCGCGTACTTCCGGTGGTGCGTCTCCAACGGAAGCCGGACGCCGGCGGGTTCCGTGCGCAGCTGCTCGAGGGTCACCCCACTCGGCTCGAGCTGGTATTCCCACGCGGCGTCGACGTCGCCGTCGAAGAACTGCTCGCCCAGTCCCAGCCGTATTGCCAGATCGAAGATGACAGCGATGTCGGCGCGGGCTTCACCCACAAGGCTCACCAGCGGCGTCCGGAGCTGCACCAGCGACTCGGCCTCCTGGGAGACCTCGAACCCGATCTTCAGTCCCTCGGACTCGAAGGCGACGGTGACCGGGAGGACGATGTCGGCCAGCTCGGCGGTCGGGCTCATGAAATGGTCCAGATGGACGTGGAAGTCGAGCGCCCGCAACGCCTCCCGGCCACGTGCGCTGTCGCCTTGGGCCATGGGGAGGTTCGACCCGAAGCTCACCAGCCCGCGGGCACGGTATGCCGCGGGTGGTCACGATGCCGTGCGGTCCGGTGGTCCTCGTGTCTCACCTGCGCACGACTCGGGCGGTTTCGATCACGACAGGGTGCGAGGGAATCCCGCGAGAATGGGTCGGCAGCGACCTGAGGAGGCGGCGTGCCGCAATCCGGCAAAGGCGAGTCGGACGAATCACCCGCAGCGCATCCCACCCGACGCCTGGCGCATCACCCCCGCCGTGCGGTCCGGGATGTCTTGCAGGAGATCGCCGAACTGACGGGCGCCGACGTCGAGCAGGACCACTACGGCTCCGGGGAGGTCGTCGAGCGGGTTGAGCATCGCGTCGCCGACTTGCTCGGGAAGGAGGCCGCGGTACTGATGCCGAGCGGGACCATGGCGCAGCAGATCGCCCTGCGGATCTGGTGCGAACGTGCCGGAAGGCAACGGGTTGCCTTCCATCCGACGTGTCACCTCGAGATCCATGAGCGGAATGCCTACCGCGAGCTGCACGGGCTCACATCGCACCTCCTCGGCAGCGAGGAGCGCCTCTTCACGGTGGAGGACCTCGAGGCCATCCCCGAGCCGGTGGCTGCGATCCTGTTCGAGCTGCCCCAGCGCGAGATCGGCGGTCACCTGCCGGCGTGGGACGACCTGGTCGAAATGACCGGCTGGGCTCGGGAGCGGGGCATCGCGCTCCACATGGACGGCGCCCGCCTCTGGGAGACGAAGCCCTTCTACGCCCGCGAATACGCCGAGATCGCTGCGCTCTTCGACTCTGTCTACGTGTCGTTCTACAAGATCCTCGGGGGCATCGCCGGGGCTGCGCTGGCCGGTCCGAAGGACCTCATCGAGACCGCCCGGGTGTGGCAGCGTCGCCACGGTGGCAACCTCATCCACATGTATCCGCTGGCGCGGTCGGCCGAGCTCGGCCTCGATCGGCACCTTCCCCGAATGGCGGACTATCACGCCAAGGCGGTGGAGATCGCATCGCTGCTGGCGGCGTTGCCGGGAGTCAGCGTGAGCCCCGATCCGCCCCACACGAACATGATGCACGTGTTCTTCGCAGGCGACCGCGAGCGCCTCATTGCGGCGGCCGCCCGCGTCGCGGAGGTGCATGACCTCGAGGTCTTCACCAGCCTCAGGGCAACCGAGGTCCCCGGCATCTGGCGCTGGGAGCTCACGGTGGGTGAGAGTGCCCTGGAGTTCACCTCCGACGAGATCCGCACACTGTTCGAGGGGCTACTCGACGACGCCGGGATCTGAAGGCTTCGTGCTCGACTCCGTTGCGGCGCTTCGCGAAGGCGGGTGTCCGATGCGGCGCGGGTCGGGCTGTGCCCGAAGCCCGCGAAGGAGGTCACCTCGATCTCGACTCCGCGGCCGCCTGCCGGGGNNCGAGGGGGCACTGCCAGAATGGTCGGCGAATCATGACGAAACCCAACGGCACTCGTCCCTGGAGCCACGAGATCCCTGAGGGGACGTGGGACTACGTCGTCATCGGCACCGGCATCGGGGGGATGGCGGCTGCGGCCATGCTCTCCAGGATCGGCCGGCGAGTGCTGGTGCTCGAGCAGCACAACATCCCGGGCGGATTCACCCAGACCTTCAAGCGCCCCGGCTACCGATGGGACGTGGGCGTCCATCTGGTCGGGGAGATGACGGAGCGCAGCTATCCCGGGCGGCTCCTGAAGGCGTTGACCGATGGCCGGCTCGAATGGGAATCCGTCGGAGAGATCTACGACGAGTTCAACTTCCCGGAGGGATTCACGATCCAGTTCCCCAATTCGAGGGACGCATTTCGGGATACGCTCGTCGATTTCTTCCCGGCCGAACGGCGCGCGATCGACTCCTACCTGGACCTCGTCAGGGTCGCCGCTCGGTCGTCCGCCAAGCTCCTGCAGACCCGCGCCATGCCGAGGTTCCTCTCGGCGGCATCGAAGAAGAAGGTCGAGGCGGCAGCCGCACCGCACGTCGCGGCGACGACCGACGAGGTGCTCCGATCACTCACCGATGACGCCCAGCTGCGGAGCGTCCTGTCGGCCCAGTGGGGCTACTACGGCGTGACCCCCAAACGATCGTCGTTCGCCATGCATGCGCTCATGGTGCAGCACTTCCTGTACGGCGCCTACTACCCCGTGGGCACGGCGGCCTCGATCGCTCCGGCGATGCTCCACACGGTTGCAGAGGCGGGCGGGTGGACTGCGGTGCGTCGCAGCGTCGAGCACATCATCGTCCGCAACGGCCGGGTTGCCGGCGTGCGCCTGGACGATGGCACCGAGATCGCATCGAAGCGGGTGATCAGCGCGGCAGGGGCATTGCCCACCAGCGACATGCTCGACCGGGGCCTGCCGGGCGCCGGCGGTGGCGATCGGGAGCCCGGACCGGCGCATCTCAGCTTGTACCTCGGGTTCAAGGGTGACGCCGCCGCCAACGGCGCGCAGCGCTACTGCCAGTGGTACTACGAGTCCTGGGACATGGAGGTCTCCCGCTGGGACGTCTCGCCGGATGCCGATCCCGGACGTGCGGCCGTGCTGTTCTGCAGCTTCCCGTCCATGAAGGACCCGCGGCACGATCCCGGCGAGGACGGCCGGCACACAGGTGAGATCATCACGTTCGTGCCGTGGGAAGCCTTCGGCCGTTGGGCGGATACGAAGTGGCACAGGCGGGGCGCCGCGTACGAGGCGTTCAAGCAGCGCTTGACAGACCAGATGCTCGCCCAGTATTGCGAGCACTATCCCCGGTTGATCGGGATGATCGATCACGCCGAACTGTCGACGCCACTGTCGACGCATCACTTTGCGAGGTCGCCCCGAGGCAGCATCTACGGGCTGGAGACGACTCCGCAGCGACTCCGGGACACGTCCCTCGGACCCAGGACTGCGATCAAGGGCCTATACCTGGGAGGCGTGGATGCCTCGACGCCCGGCGTGACGGGTGGTCTCGTCGGCGGCGTGCTGGCGGCGATGGCGGCCGAGCCGGTGCGGGGGGCGCGGTTCCTCCAGCCGATCATGAAGCGGCCGGTGCCCTAGCCGCCCGTGGTGCGGCCGCGGCCGGTGCTGCGACACGAGACGTTGGTATGGGTTTGGCTGAACCCTTTCGTGGCGCACTGGGCCGGACTGACGACGTTGTCCCCTGGTCATCGCGTGTCGGCCCAGATGAGGATGGGGGAGAGGTTCCGGTCGGCGCCGGACATGTAGGTATGTCCGGCTCATCGGGATTCGTGATGGATCGAGAGCGTCGGTTTCGGGTGCTGTACGAACGCCATCAACCCGACGTCCTCGCCTATCTCCTTCGTCGCCTGAACCGTGAGGACGCGCTGGAGGCGACCGCTGAGGTCTTCGTGACGCTGTGGCGGCGTCTCGACGATGCCCCCGTCGGCGACGAGGCGCGGCCCTGGCTCTTCGGCGTGGCCCACAACGTGTTGCGAAATCGCCGCCGCAGCGTACGGCGCCTCGGTCGCCTCGTGGCTCGCTTCGCCTCCGCGTCACGTCCGGATGCACCGCTCCCACCCGAGCTGGTGGTGCTGCGCCGGGCGGAGGACGAGGCCGTCCTGGAAGCACTCGGGCGGCTCCGCTCGGAGGATCGGGAAGTGCTGATGCTGCGGCTGTGGGAGGAGGCCTCGTTCGGAGATGTCGGTCGGGTGGTGGGGTGTTCTCAACATGCCGCCGAGCAACGGTATGCGAGGGCGTTGCGACGGTTCCGGAGCGTCTGGGTCGGAACCGGACATGTACCGGTGTTGGGGACCGACCGGTCCCTGCGTGGACAGGAGCAGATCCGTGAGACGTGACGAGGTGCGCCGTCTGGAAGCCGCGGTGCGTGACGCCAACCCGGTGCCGTGCGTCGACGACCTCGTCGGATCCAACGCAGCCGCTGCGGTCGCGCTCTTGGTGAAGCAACGGAGGCGCACCATGACCACCACGCCCGCCCCACCCACGATCCAGCGCGCCGCGCCATCATGGCCCCGCCGGCGCTGGTCGACGGCGTGGGCCTTCACCGCCGGCTTCGTCGTGGNNTGGCAACGCATCACCGATCCCTGGCTCGCGGATGCCTCGATAGACCCGCTCCCCGGTGGAGGATTCATTGCGGCTTCTGACACCGTCCACGTCGACGGGTCGGCCGTGATGTGGTCTCCCGACGGCCTCAACTGGCTCGATGGTGACCCGCGACGACTCGTTCCGCGCGCGCGGCGTGATTGGACTGTCGTCGGCGACCAGGTGATCGTCTTGGCAGGCGGTGATGATGCGCCTGCCCTCTGGATCGGAGACCCCAGGACCGGTGAATGGGAACCGATGCTCGAGCTCGACACGAGTGGCCTCGAACCTGAGCTCGTGCCCGGCAGCATCCGAATGGCGGCGGGGAGGGACGCGCTGCTGGTCAGCGGCGTGACACCGATCGAAGCGGCATCGAGCGGTGGCGGTATCGCCAAGATCGGGTCGTTCGTCGTGTGGCTCGTCGACCCGGAGCTCGAGGGCGCAACTCGAACGCGCTTCCTGGTCGAGCCGCCGATCGACCAGCGTGGCTGGGGTGTCGAATGGGAGGGGGATTGGTACACCTGGTTCGACGGACGCTGGCACGTGATGCTGTCCCGCGTCCTCGTCGACTGGTCATGGGGAGAGACGTCGCTCTGGTCGTCACCCGACGGGACGACGTGGATCGAAGAAGACCTCCCGGCAGGGTGGCGAACACCGGTGCTCAACGCCATGACCGTTGGATCGTCGGGCGCAGTGACCTGTGCTGCCATCGATGGGGATGAGCGGGCGACGGGAACCTGGTTCTCGTCCAACGGGGTCGACTGGCGCCTGCTCGGTCGCGAGAACTTCTGCCGCGGTGCCTACTCCGACCAGCTCGGATTCGTCTTCGACGGCGGACCGGGGTTCTACCGGCTGTCGCCGGACGGAACACAGTTGGATGTGTGGACGAGTCCGTTCCCCTTCGACGTGGTGGAGGCATCGGGCAACAACCTCATCGTCGACGCGTTCCGCGGCAGCGAATACACGGCAGCCGAGTCCGCGGGTTACCGCGGCCTGTGGCTCTACCACCGACCCGACGACTGAGCGCGCAACAAGGGAGGTGACGGAACAACCAGGCGCCGGGGGAAGCCCGAGGTGCGGCTCGGGCCGCTCACCGCCACGGAGTCGCCCCGGCACAGATCGGAACCAACTGCGACACCAGCGAGAGGAGACGAGCATGAGAACCACACACGTGCGGAGCTTTGCGGCGCTGCTGGCGGCCGTCCTGATGGTCGGCGTCGCCACTCCGGCGATGGCCGGCAACGTCGACAAGCCTCGTCCCTTCCACGGGATCTACGTGGACCCCGGCGTTCCTGTCGAGCCGACGATTTCCTGCACCGCCGGCATCCCATCGGCGGGGGCGGGGACCGGCCACGCCAATCACCTCGGCGACTACACGTGGCACGCCGAGTTCTGCATCGAGTTCCTCGACGCCACGCATGTCAGGGTGAACGTGGGCTGGGTGACGGTCGCTGCCGCCAACGGGGACCTGCTGAACGGCACCATGACCGCACAGGGGGAGTTCCTCCCCGACGGCTCCATGGTGAACACCCAGGACCTCGCGTACGAGGGCGGCACCGGGCGTTTTGAGCATGCCGTGGGCGCCGCGTCGGCGGTCGGGGTGATCTATCCCGACGGGTCTTCGTACAACGAGTTCGAGGGCACGCTCGCGTTCGATGCGTCGGATCGGAGCGGCTGAACGGCGTCGACGGTCGACGCAAGACGGCAGTGGACGAATGTGGGGCGCACACGGGTGCGCCCCACCTGTGCGACCTGTGTCAGCCCACCGCCGTCTTCACGAGCGCCACGATCTGCTTCTCCACGGTCGGGGTGAGCTTGGCCACGGCAAACGACGTCGGCCACATGGCACCGTCGTCGAGGTTGGCGGTGTCCTGGAACCCGAGCGTTGCATAGCGTGCCTTGAACTTGCCGGCGTCCTGGAAGAAGCAGACCACCTTGCCGTCCTTCGCATAGGCGGGCATGCCGTACCACGTCCTGGGGCTCAGCTCCGGGGCGGCCTTCATGATGATCTGGTGGACCCGCTCGGCGAGCACGCGATCGGCGTCCGCCATAGCGGCGATCTTCTCCAGCACGTCGGCAGTGCCGTCGGTCTTCTTGCCGCTCTTGGCGGCCTTCATCTCTCTGGCGCGCTCCTTCATCGCAGTGCGCTCCTCGGCGGTGAAGCCTTCCGTCTGCGCGTCTGGCTTCGCCCGCTTCCTTGCCGGTTTGCGCGTCTCTGCCATCACGGCCTCCTTGATCGGGCGTCAGGGGACGAGCCGGCGTGTGCGCTGCGACGTTGGTGAGCCTTGGGCCGCTCGTCAAGCTCGCCCCTCGTGCTGCGGCCGAGGATGTCGGCGACGGGCGCCCCCGGCCGCACCGGGTTAGGTTCTCGGACGAGATGTTCGGTACCCGGTCGCCGCGGGCGAGGGTCACGTCTGCGACGACCTGGACGAGTGGCCCACGCCGGCCCCGGATCAGGCGTCGAGCGCATCGATGATGGACGCCGCGGCGTCGCCGAGCGCCGAAGCGTCCGCGACTTTGATCTGCTGGACGGTCTGGAGGCCTTTGGGCACGACGGGGTTGTCACCCACGACGACTGGTATCACCTTCGTCCCGTGCTGCGCTGCAGCATGCACCTCTCGTTCGACCCATGTGCTCGGAATGTCCGACGTCACCGCCACCATTGCGTCTGTCCTCTTCAGGACGTTGCCGATCTCGATGTCCCACGACATGCCCGGCTCGATGTCGTCGTCCGACACCACTTCGAATCCCCTGTCAATCAGGTCGGCGCGCAGCGCGGACGCCACGGCGCTGTCTGCAGTGCCCGCCGACAGGAACACCGAGCGGCTCGGCATGGGTGCCTCGTCGTCGCCGCGCATCGCCGGCTGCCGGGGCGCCTCGTCATCACCGTCCTCGGGATAGGCGAGCTCCAGCATGTGGCCGAGACCCACGACCGCCCCATCTTTCATCTCGATCTGAGCCTTCAACTGGAACACGCCCCATCCGGACGCGTCCAGCCGGAAGTTCGACGCCCGATCGGTCACTCGGTGAACGGGCTTCGGGAATGTCGGATGGAGGTGGTATTCGACCGATGCCACCTGATCGAGCTCGGCATCGGTGCCCTGGAGCCATACCCACCACTTCCAGTGGTCGTTGCCCACGTACTCGTAGCCCTGGGCGATCGACAGTGCCATGTCAGCCTCCGAGATCTTCGAGCGCGATCGACAGCCATTGCGGCGTCGCTTCCGAAGCGAGTCGTGGGTTGCCGTCCTCCAACACCTCGACCTCCACCTGGTCGGTGTCGCTGCGGACGCCTCGCAGGTAGATCAGCGTCCCTCCGGCGGCGAGACGAGGCTCGGCTTCGAGCCATTCGGTCCGGTCTCCGTTCTGGTTCACGAACCGGTACTGGCATCGCATGTTGCCTTCCCGGCGGAACCGACGCCCGAGGTTGTCGGGGGAGACACGGGCGACTCGGGTCTGCCCGAGCTGCTCGCGCCACAGCCTGATCGTCTCGGACAACTTGAGGAAGGCGGGGAGGGGTGCTGTTCGGTCGAAGGGGATCCGTTCGCGCTCCTCGTACGCGCCTGCGACGTCCACGCCGGTCTCGACGAAGGCGATGCTACGGATGCCGTGTCCGCGAGCGTGGTTCATCTCGTCACGGACCCACTGATGTGTGCTCCACCGCCCCTCCTCGGGAACGCCGAGCGGATCGCGCCGCGTCATCAGAGCGATGCAGGCGTCGCACTCCTCTATTCGCTGCATGATCGACGGCGTGAGGCCCTCGCCGCCGAGGTTGCGGCCTGTGACGATCTGCACGTCGTGACTGGCGAGCAACGTCTCGAGGTGACCCACGACCTCACGGTCCAGGTCCCTGAACGTGGAGGACAGGAATACGCGCACTTCGTCACCCCCAGATCGCTCCGTCCTGGAGAGTCTATCCCCTGGGCCCCCGACCGTAGGGCGCTGTCGCCGGCGCGGTCAGACCGCCCGCACGAGAGCCGCCCGGCGACACGGCGACCGCGCCACGGCGAGTCCGACCCGGGGCTCGCGGCTCACACCGTGCCCCGGCTCCCAGTGCCGGTCCGCCGCGAGGGTCATACGCCGGTTGACGAGGCTCCCAGCCAGCGCTCCAACCAGTCGTGCAGCTCGCGGTACCAGTGGAGCGAGTTCGCCGGTGTCTCGATCCAGTGACCCTCATCGGGGTAGTAGACGAGACGGGCCGGCACCCCCTTTTCCTTCAGCACCCCGTAGAGGGCGAGGCCTTGAGTCACCACGACCCGGTAGTCGAGTTCGCCGTGCACGACGAGCGTCGGTGTGACCATGTGCTCCGTGTGGGCAAGCGGGCTCCAGCGGAGCACGGCATCCATGTCTTCCCAGGGCACACCTCCGATGGCCTTCCCGCGGCCCGTCGTGATGTCCGAGGCCCATTGCCCGAGGAGGTCGGTAACCCCGGCGTGGCAGACGGCGGCTGCGAAGCGATCGGTTACGCCGGTGAGCCACGAGACCAGGTAGCCGCCGTAGGAGCCACCGGCGATCGCCATTCGGTCGGGGTCGATGAACCCGAGGCCCACGAGATGGTCGGTTGCGGCGAGGACATCCGCGGTCGGCCTGCCACCCCAGGCGCCTTGGATGGACCGGGTGAACGCATCGCCCCACGACGTCGACCCGTGGAAGTTCACGGAGGCCACGACCCGGCCGGGAGCGGCAAAGACCTGGGCGTTCCAGCGCCAATGCCAGGAGTCGGAAGTGAGGCCGTGTGGACCACCATGGATGTTGTGTACCAACGGCCAGCGCCGGCTCGGGTCGAAACCAGGCGGGTACACCACCTGCACGTGGACGGGGGCGCCGCCGGCGGCGTGGACCGTCATGTCGTCGACTCGGCCGAGATCGAGTTCGGCGAGGAGCTCGTCGTTGGCGCGACCCACCCGATGGCCGCGGCCCTCGTCGACGATGGCGACGTCGGGTGGAAGGCGTGAGCTCTCGTGGCGGCACCACACCACGCCGCCGGCGGGCCGGGCGCCGTGCCATGAACCATCGCCGGCGACGGCCGCCGGGACGCTCCCCGACACGTCTGTGGCGAAGAGCCGGGTGCGACCCTCGTCCTCGGCATGGAGGACGATGCGGTCGTCGTCGATGAACTCCCAGCCGCCGGCCGAGCGGTCCCAGGCGTCCGTCAGGTTCCGCTCCTTGCCGGTTGCGAGATCGAGGAGCGCGAGGCGGACCTTGTCGGCGTAGTAGTCCGGTTCGAGCTGGATCCCGTAGAGCAACGAGGCGCCGTCAGGGCTGAAGCGTGGCCGGAACTGCTGAGCGGGCGGGTCAGGGGATACGAGCCGGGGTTCCCCGCCGGCGAGGTCGATGAGGTGGACAGCAAACTGGAATCGCTCGTGGGGCGCCACGCCGACATCGGCGCTGACCGCAACGGAGCGCCCGTCGGGGGACACGTCGAAGACACCCGCCGGATCGGGCTCGGCGGAGAGCAGGCGGTCCCAATGCGGCGTCAGGTCGCGTGCCTCGCCGCCACCGAGGTCGACGTGGAACAGGTGGTGGACCCGTCCATCGGTGAGCCACCGCTTCCAGTAGCGGTAGAGGCGATCCTCGGTGACGATCGGGCGAGCCGTGTTGCGGCTGCGCCGCTGCTGCTCGTCGAGAGTCGCGGCTATGGACGGGAACCCGCGCAGGAGCGGCACGGCGACAACCAGACCGGAGCCGCCGGGTAGCCATCGTGCCGGTCCGGCGCCGAGGGGGAAGTCGGTGACGACCTCGGCCTCGCCACCTTCCAAGGGCATGACGTGAACCTGCGGCTCGCCGCCTGCGGCCGCCGGCGTGCGCAGGAAGGCGACGCGCCGGCCGTTGCGCTCCACCGAGGGGTGCTTCGCCGCCTGTGTGCCCCGGGTGAGTGGTGTAGCGGTGCCGTCACGGCGCACGAGGTGCAGCTGGGTGATGCTCTCGTTGCGCTCGAGATCGGCGTGCGTGATGGGGACGACGGCGGCCGACCCGTCGGGCAGGGGCTCGGGTTGCCCGACGCGGGCCATCGCCCACAGGTCGCCTGGGGTGATCGGTCGAACCACGAGCGGAGCCTAGGCCACCGGGCCGTGCGGCGGTTGCTCCAGGCACGGCCGCTGGCCCCGGTCCGGCGTCACGGGCTGTCCACGGGTACGCTGGCTTTCCGACCCGGGTGAGGAGATGGCGTTGAGCGACGTAGTGCCGATCACGTTGCGAGAGTTCCGTGAGGCGGGCGGGGTGGATGACTGGCGGGTGCTGAGCGAGGGAGCCTGCGCCTTCTTCGCCACCGGATCGCTGGTGGCCAGCGCCTCGTTCGTCTCGGCGCTTGCCGAGGTACCCGGGATCGACGGGCACCATCCCGCGATCGACGTCCGCCACGAGGGTGTCACCATTCGGCTGATCACCATGACCGACGAGCACTACGGAATGAGCAGCCGTGACATCGCACTCGCCAGGGACATCTCGACCGTGGCGCGGCGGCTCGGGCTCATCGCCGATCCGGCCGCCGTGCAGACGCTGCTCGTGGTGCCGGGTGCGCCGGACACGGCCGCCGTGTTGCCGTTCTGGCGGGCGGTGCTCGGGTACGAGCCCCG
>DKBA01000238.1 GCA_002450985.1 Acidimicrobiia bacterium UBA6912 | reverse complement strand
GGCGAGAACATCTCGACCATCGAGGTCGAGCAGGCGATCATGAGCCACCCTGCCGTGCTCGAGGCCGCGGTCGTCGCCGTGCCGCACGAGAAGTGGGGGGAGCGGCCGAAGGGATTCGTGATCCTGAAGCCCGGGAGCACGGCGAGCGACACCGAGATCATCGAGCATGTCAGGGCGTCGATCGCCCGGTTCAAGGCGCCGGATACGATCGAGTTCCTCGACGCCCTGCCCAAGACCTCGACGGGCAAGATCCAGAAGTACGTGCTCCGCGAACGGGAATGGGCCGGTCACGACAGCCGGGTTCACTGAACGCGCCTGCGCAGCAGCGCCCCTGTCGTCAGGGAAACACCCCACGTCGTGGCGACAAGACCCGATAGCGGCCGGCCCGGCGCGTGGGCCAGGGTGGGGACGCAATGGTGGGGGACCGCGACGCTCTGCTCGGACTTCGCCTCGTTTCGTGAATCAGGGGGACCACGCATGCCACTACCGACCGACGCCGACGTGCTCGTCATCGGAGGAGGGCCATCCGGCTCGACGGTGTCGACGCTGCTCGCACAGCGCGGCCATCGAGTGACGGTGTTCGAGCGGGAGCGTTTCCCGCGCGATCACGTCGGCGAGTCGCTGCTGCCGTACTGCTACGGCATCTTCGAGGAACTCGGCGTGCTCGAGGCGATGAAGGAGCGCATGGTCCGCAAGCCGGGCGTCCGCTTCATCGACGTCGACGGGCGGCACCACACGACCTGGTGCTTCGGGCACGTCATCAAGGACGAGAGCCACCTCTCGTTCCACGTCCGGCGCGACCGTTTCGACGACATGCTGCTGCGTAACGCCGAGGCGCATGGTGTCGAGGTCCACGAGGAGACACGGGTGCGTTCGGTCGATCTCGACGGCCCCGAAGGGACGGTGAGCGTCGTGGTCGCCGGTCCCGACGGCGAGGAGCGGACGGTCACGGGGTCGTACGTCATCGACGCCAGCGGCCGGGACACGTTCATCGCGGCGCGGATGGGTTGGAAGAAGGCGCACGACGAGTTGGACCGAGTGGCGACGTCGGCGCATTGGGAAGGAGTGGAGTTCAACGGGGGTCTCGACGAGGGACTGCTCCAGATCGTGTACCTCGGCGGCGAGAAGAAGGGGTGGATCTGGGTGATCCCGATCGGCGCCGATCGCGTGTCGATCGGCGTCGTGGTGAACAACTCCTACTTCAAGGAGCGACGCGCCGAGCTGCGGGCGAGCCGGTCGGAGGACACGACACTCGACTACTACCTCGCCGAGCTGCGAACGTCGCCGTTCGTCGACGCCGTGATCCGATCGGGACGGATGGTCCAAGGTCCGGTGGTGAACGGGAACTACTCCTACAAGAGCGACACGAAGTACGGGCCCAACTTCGCTCTCGTCGGCGATGCCCACACCTTCATCGACCCGATCTTCGCCAGTGGGATCTACCTGTCGATGAACAGTGCCCGGCTGGTGGCGTATGCCCTCGACGAGGCGCTGACGTCTGGCGACGGGAAGCCGGCGCTCGACGCCGCCTACGAGCAGATCGCAGGCGCCTATCGCACCGTGGAAAAGGCGATTCGGCTCTTCTACAACCCGACGGCGATCAACTTCGCGCAGGCGGGCTCGGCGGGGGAGCTGATCCACGAGCGCCACAAGAACGCCATGGCGAGCATGCACTACCTGCTCGCCGGGGACTTCTTCAGGCGACATGAGGAGTACTCGCGGGTCATCGACCTGCTCGCCGATCCCAAGCTCTTCGCCAGGTACAAGACGTTCGTGGTCGACCGACCGGAGCTGGCCACGGCGTCGACGTGCGGGATGGATCGGGCCCAGGTGTTCAGCGAGATGCTCCTCCAAGAGGCGGCCGCTCGCGGCTGAGCGCAGCGTCCCACCTCCCGGCAGGCCGCTGGGTCGGGACGGGCCCACCGCCGCCCAGGCCCGGCCCCCCGGTACACTGGGGGGTGGAGACGCTGAAGTCATCAGGAGCCGCACCATGTCCGACACACCCGAGCGCGGGACCGACCTCGTCAAGCGGGGCCTGGCCGAGATGTTGAAGGGCGGCGTCATCATGGACGTNNCCACTTCGTCGAGGCGCAGGTGCTCCAGGCGCTCGGCGTGGATTACATCGACGAATCCGAGGTGCTCACCCCCGTCGACGTGAACCACATCGACAAGCACGCCTTCACCGTGCCGTTCGTGTGCGGGGCCAAGGATCTCGGGGAGGCGCTGCGCCGCATCGCGGAAGGTGCGGCGATGATCCGCACCAAGGGCGAGCCGGGGACCGGCAACGTTGTGGAGGCCGTCAAGCACATGCGGATGATGAACGCCGAGATCCGTAGGCTGACGACGCTCGACGCCAACGAGCTGATGGGCGCTGCCAAGGAGCTGCGCGCCCCCTACGACCTCGTCAAAGAGGTCGCCGCCACCGGGAAGCTGCCCGTCGTGAACTTCGCTGCCGGAGGCATCGCCACGCCGTCCGATGCCGCGCTGATGATGCAGCTCGGCTGTGACGGCGTCTTCGTCGGATCCGGCATCTTCAAGTCGGGCGATCCGTCGGTACGGGCCCGCGCCATCGTCGAGGCGACCACCTTCTACAACGATCCCGAGAAGATCGCCAAGGTGTCGCGCAACCTCGGGGAGGCCATGGTCGGCATCAACATCGACACCCTGACGCCGCAGGAGCGGATGCAGGACCGCGGGCTCTGAACGTGAGCCGGCGATGACCGTCCGGGTCGGTGTCCTCGCCCTCCAGGGCGACTTCCGTGAGCACCTCGCCATGCTGCGGGGTCTCGGGGTCGATGCGTTCGAGGTACGGACTCCCGAGGAGCTCGAAGCGGCCGATGCGTTGGTGATACCCGGCGGAGAGTCGACCACGATCGGCCGGCTGGCGCGCATCTACGGCCTGCTCGACCCGCTACGAGCGCGCATCGAGGCGGGGACGCCGGTGCTCGGCACCTGTGCGGGCATGATCGTGCTGGGCGCTGCGACCACCGGGCCGGACCAGCCCCAGCTCGGGGTCCTCGACGTCGTGGTCGAGCGCAACGCCTTCGGGCGGCAGGTGGACTCGTTCGAGGCCGATCTCGCCGTCGCCGGGCTCGACCGGCCGGTGCATGCCGTGTTCATTCGCGCGCCGTGGATCGCCAAGGTGGGCGCGGGGGTCGAGGTGCTGGCCGCTGTCACCGATCCCGAGACGGGAGAGCAGCATCCCGTGGTGGTCCGCCAAGGGAATATCCTGGCGACGTCGTTCCATCCGGAGCTGACCGGCGACACCCGGGTGCACGAGATGATGCTGGCGATGGTGGAGGAGAGCTGATGGCCGGGCATTCGAAGTGGGCGAACATCAAGCACCGCAANNGGCCGCCAGGATGCGGCCCGCGGCAAGCTCTTCGCCAAGCTCATCCGCGCCATCGAGTCTGCGGCGCGCAACGGCGGTGGCGACCCGGCGGCCAACGCAACGCTGGCGACCGCCATCCAGAAGGCGAAGGACGCCTCCGTCCCCAAGGACACGATCGAGCGCGCCATCGCCAGGGGGAGCGGCGATCTCGAGGGCGTGCACTACGACGAGCTGTGGTACGAGGGATATGGCCCGGGTGGCGTCGCCCTCTACGTGCACATCCTCACCGACAACCGCAACCGGGCCGCCTCCGACGTCCGTGCCGCCTTCAACAAGCTGGGGGGCAACCTCGGAGAGCCGGGCTCGGTCGGCTACCTCTTCGAGCAGAAGGGCTACCTGCTCGCCGCCGGCGACGAGGAGACGGTGATGTTGGCCGCCCTCGAAGGTGGTGCCGATGACGTGGTGGCGACAGGGGAGCAGTGGGAGATCACGTGCGCCCCGAGCGATCTCTCCAGCGTGCGGGCGGCGCTCGAGGAGGCCAGCATCGCCATCGAGCAGGCCGAGGTCACCCAGATGCCGGTCACGTCGGTCCCCGTGGACGCCGCCACCGCCCCGAAGGTGCTCCGCCTCGTCGACGCCCTCGAAGACCTCGACGATGTGCAAGACGTCTATGCCAACTTCGACATCCCGGACGAGGTGATGGCGGCTCTGTGAGACGTCAGATCGCTNNGCGCAGCGCCACGCAACGAGCCATGCCAGCGAACGGCAGGATCGAGCAGACCGCAACCGCGGACCCAGGTCCTGAGGGAGGGGAAACCATCTGACCTCTGGCATCTGACCTCTGGCATCTGGCGTCTGACGTCTGCAGCCTCCAAGGTGCTTTGACGCCGGCCGTCGTAGCCCTACCATCACCAAACATATGTTCGTTCTCGGCATCGATCCCGGGTTGACGCGAACCGGATACGGCGTGCTCGAGGCACGGGGGAGCCGGGTCCGGGCCATCGCCGTCGGAGTGATCCGCACCGATCCCAAAGTCGCGATCGGGGAGCGCCTCGTAGAGCTGCGTCGCGATCTCAGCAGCATCATCGAGGAGTACCGTCCCGACGAGGTCGCCATGGAAGAGGTCTTCGTCAACAGGAACCTACACACGGCTACGAGCGTGGGCCGCGCCTCCGGTGTGGTGTTGATGACCGCCGCCGAGGCGGGGCTTCGCATTGCCGAGTACACGCCGACGGCGGTGAAGATGGCGCTCACCGGATACGGTGCCGCCGACAAGACCCAGGTGGGACGAGTCATCAGCATGCGCCTCGGGCTCGGCGAGGTGCCGACGCCGGCAGATGCGGCAGATGCGCTCGCCGTGGCGCTCTGCCATCTCCAGGGCATCCCGATGCGGCGTGCAGTGGAGCGGGCGACATGATCGGGAGGCTGCGCGGGTTGCTCGCCACCAAGCACGCCGAGCGGGTCGTGCTCGACGTGAACGGGGTCGGCTACGAGATCGCAGTGACGCCGCGGGGGCTCGTGGAGCTGCCCGGGGTCGGCGAGGAGGCCGTGCTCCACACCCACCTCTACGTCCGGGAGGACCAGCTCGCCCTCTACGGCTTTCCGAGCGAGGACCAGCGCAACCTGTTCCGCCTCCTCCTCGGTGTGTCGGGGGTCGGGCCCAAGGTGGCGCTCGCCATCCTGGGGACCTTCTCCGTCGACGATCTGCGCCGCGCCGTCGTCACCGAAGATGCCGATGCGCTGACGATGGTGCCCGGCATCGGCAAGCGGTCTGCGCAGAAGCTCATGCTCGAGCTTCGTCCCAAGCTGGACCTGCCAGACGCCGAGCTGCCCAGCAGCGGCAGCGTCGTCGCCGAGGTGCGCGAGGCGTTGGAGGGGCTCGGCTACCAGGCGGCAGAGATCAGAGACGCCCTGCGTGACGTCCCCGGCGACCTCCCGGTGAGCGACATGCTGCGCAGGGCGCTCCAGGAGCTGGGTCGCCGCAGCCACGAGGCCTCGTGATGAGAGACGAAGGTCTGCTCACCGGCGCCCCGATGCCCGAGGAGGACGTGATCGAGGCGGGGCTGCGGCCGCGCCGCATGGACGACTTCATCGGCCAGGCCAGCCTCAAGGAGCGGCTGTCCATCCTCATCGAGGCGGCGCGGGGTCGGGGAGAGCCCGTCGATCACGTGTTGTTCTCCGGACCACCCGGGCTCGGCAAGACCTCGCTCGCCGGCATCGTCGCCAACGAGATGGGATCGGCCTTCCGGGCAACCTCCGGGCCGGCCTTGGAGCGACCCGGCGACCTCGCCGCCGTGCTGACCAACCTCGACGCCGGCGACGTGCTGTTCATCGACGAGGTACACCGACTTCCCCGTCAAGTCGAGGAAGTGCTCTATCCCGCGATGGAGGACTTCGAGCTCGACATCATCGTCGGCAAGGGCCCGGCTGCCCGCTCGATCCGCCTCGAGCTGCCCCATTTCACCCTGGTGGGTGCCACGACCCGGGTCGGTCGGGTGGCGCCGCCGCTGCGCGACCGTTTCGGTTACGTGGCCCGCCTCGACTACTACCTGGCGGAGGACCTCGCCCGTATCGCCACCCGCTCGGCGGCGATCCTCGATGTCGCCATCACCACGGAAGGCGCCGGCGTGATCGCCCGCCGCAGCCGCGGCACGCCTCGCATCGCCAACCGCCTGCTGCGGAGGGTGCGCGACTTCGCCACGGTGCGCTCCGACGGCACGATCGACGCCGACACCGCGGATGCGGCGCTGGAGGTGTTCGAGGTCGACCACCGAGGGCTGGACAAGGTCGACCGCTTCATCCTCGAGGCGATCATCCACAAGTTCGGTGGGGGCCCGGTCGGCCTGTCCACGCTCGCCATCGCAGTGGGGGAGGAGCCGGAGACCGTCGAGGACGCCTACGAGCCCTTCCTCCTCGTCGAGGGCTTCTTGCAGCGAACGCCGCGCGGCCGGGTGGCCACACCCCACGCCTACGCCCATCTCGGGCTCGAGGCACCGGAGCCCGGCGCCGACCCCGCCCAGGGCCGCCTCTACGACGCCTGAGCCCGCCTACCTCTGACTTCTGACGTCTGCCGTCCGCCTTCTGCCGTCCCTCCTACCCTCTTGTGCATGCGGGTCTCAGACTTCGACTACGAGCTGCCCCGGGACTCGATCGCCCAGGAGGCGATCGAGCCTCGCGACGCCGCCCGCCTGCTCGTCGTCTCGAGCATGAGCGACCACCGCTTCTCAGAGCTTCCCGCACTACTGCGCCCCGGCGACCTCCTCGTCGTGAACCGCACCCGGGTACGCGCCGCACGGCTCCGCGGCCGGCGGATCGACACCGGTGGCGGCGTCGAGCTGCTGCTGCTTCGCCGCATCGACCCCGACCGGTGGGAGGCGCTGGCCCGGCCGGCGCGGCGGCTGCGGCCCGGAGTTCGCATCGATTTCGGCCCAATCCTCGGCGAGGTGGCGTCGCCGCCCCGCGACGGCGCCATCACGGTGCGGCTGACCGCGATGGCCGGCGACGTCGAGGACGTCCTCCCGACGGCCGGCGAGCTGCCCCTGCCGCCGTACTTCTCGGGCCGACTGGCCACAACCGACCGCTACCAGACCATCTTCGCGAAGACGATGGGATCTGCCGCCGCCCCGACCGCCGCCCTCCACTTCACGCCGCAGGTGCTCGACGGGCTGGCCGCACGGGACATCGGGGTCGCCGAGGTCGACCTCGAGATCGGGTTGGACACGTTCCGGCCGATGACGGGCGAGACGGTCGCCGACCACGTCATCCATCGGGAGCGCTACGCGGTACCCGAGGACACCGCCCGTCGCGTCGACGGTGTCAGGCGCAGCGGGGGTCGCATCGTCGCGGTGGGCACCACCGTGGTGCGCACGTTGGAGAGCGCAGCGCGCCCGAACGGTTCGCTTCGAGCCGGCGGGGGGGAGAGCGACCTGTTCATCGTGCCCGGCTACGAGTTCCGGGTCGTCGATGCGCTGATCACGAACTTCCACGCACCGCGCACGACCCTCGTCGCCCTGATCGCGGCCGCCGTCGGCCCGAAGTGGCGGCACGTGTACCGAACGGCGCTCGACCGGGGCTACCGCTTCCTCTCCTTCGGCGACGCCATGCTGATCGACGAGCTGGCCCCCGGATGAGCGGCCCGGTGTGGTGGGAGGAGACCCGGCGCGACGGCGGCGCCCGCTGCGGCGTGCTCCACACTCCCCACGGCGACGTCCCGACGCCCGCCTTCATGGCGGTCGGCACCCGCGGCACGGTGCGCGGCGTGGGCGCCGAGGATCTGGAGGCGCTGGGCGCCGACATCGTCCTCGCCAACACCTATCACCTGATGCTGCGCCCGGGCGCGGAGGTGGTGTCGACCCTCGGCGAGCTGCACGGCTTCATGGCGTGGTCGGGGCCGATTCTCACCGACTCCGGCGGGTTCCAGGTGTTCTCGCTCGATCCCCACGTTGCCGAGGAGGGGGTGCGGTTCCGCTCGTCCTACGACGGCTCCACGGTGCACCTCACTCCGGAGGACGCCGTCGCCGTGCAGGAGACGCTGGGCTCGGACATCGCGATGATGCTCGACGTCCTCGTCGGGCTGCCGTCGCCGCAGCCCGTCGTGACCGCCGCCATGGAGCGGACGCTGCGCTGGGGAGCCCGGGCCATCGCCGCCAGGAAACGCGACGACCGGGCGCTGTTCGGCATCGTCCAGGGCGGCGTCGACCCTGAGCTCCGTCGCATCTCCGCCGAGGAGACGGCGGCGCTCGGGTTCCCGGGGTTCGGCATCGGCGGCCTCGCCGTTGGCGAGGAGGCGCATGAGCGCAACCGTGCCATCGAGGTCGTCGCCGCCGCCCTCCCGGAGCACGCACCCCGCTACGTGATGGGGCTCGGCGACACCGAAGGTCTCCTCGATGCGGTGGCGCGGGGGTGCGACCTGTTCGACTGCGTCATCCCGACCCGCCTGGCTCGCCATGGCAAGGTGCTCCACCCCGACGGCGATTTCTCGATCAAGCGTGCCGAGTGGATCGACTCGGCAGCGCCGATCGATCCGGCGTGCCCGTGCGTGGCCTGCCGCCGGTACACCCGCGGCTACCTCCGTCACCTCTTCGCCACGAAGGAGCTGCTCGGCCTTCGCCTGCTCAGCCTCCACAATCTGCGGTACACGCTCGACCTGATGGCGGGAATGCGGTCGGCCATCGGAGCCGGGACGTTCGACGCCTTTCACGCCGAGCGTCGCCGCCGGCGGATCGGCGCCGGCCGGTCCGCGGGTGCGTGATCGCAGCAGTCCCGGACCACCACTAACCTGACACCACCCGACGCGGTCCGACCGCGTCGGTTTCATGTCCGCACTGGAGGCTCCCGTGCCCAACCTGGCTACGACCTGGCTGTTTGCGTTCACGGACGCGACAGATTCCACCGACGCAACCGGCGGGTCGCTCATCGGTTTCCTGCTCCCGCTGGTCATCATCGGCGGGCTCTTCTACTTCATGCTCATCATGCCGCAACGGCGCCGGATGAAGGCGGTCGACGAGATGCGGAAGGGCGTCAGCGTCGGCGACGAGGTGCGCACGATCGGCGGCATCTATGGCGTCGTGAAGTCGATGGACGATGACGAAGTGGTGCTCGACGTCGGTCAGGGCACGACGTTGCGTGTCGTCAAGCGAGCCGTCGCCGAGCGCCTCAACGTCCAGGAGTAGTCATGGTCAACCGCCGCCGTCTGTGGATCACGCTCGTCGTGACGCTCGCCATCGCCTGGGGCTCACTCGCCGCGGTCCTGTCTGCGGGCTGGACCCCCAAGCTCGGCCTCGACCTCCAGGGCGGCTTCTCGGTGGTGCTCACCGCTCCCGAGGGCACCGATGCCCAGGTGCTCGACAAGGCCGTCGAGATCATGCGCGACCGCATCGCCACGCTCGGATCTGTGCAGGAACCGGAGATCTCGGTCCAAGGGAGCCGCAGCATCCTCGTGCAGCTCCCCGGCGTGTCGAACCGGGAGCGCGCCCTCCAGGCGGTCGGCACCACGGGTGAACTGAGCTTCCGGCCGGTGCTCGCCGCATCGATCATCAGCCCTGCGTTCACCGACGGCACGCTCGAGTTGCCTGCGGAGCTCACCACCACGACCACGCCTCCAGGTGAGACCACGACGACCGCGGCCGGTGAAACCACGACCACGACCACGACGGCGGCTCCGGCGCCCCCGCCCGAGAACCTCGATCCCGACACGGGGCTCACCATCGTCGACATGGCCGACCAGACGTCGTACCTCCAGGGACAAGACGGGCTGATCTACAAGGTGGGGCCGGCGTTCCTCACGGGTGCGGACATCACGGGGGCGGAGGCAGGCTTCAACTCCGGCTTCTCCGGGGGGTCGGGCTTCGTCGTCGACCCGGCGTTCACGTCGGACGGCGGCGAGAAGTTCCGCGCCGCCACCGCCGAGCTCTCGCTGTTCGCCGTTGGGGATCCGCGGCGGCAGATGGCCATCGTCGTCGACGGCGAGGTGGTGTCGGCGCCACAGATCGCCGCAGAGGTGGCGCCCGGAGAGGGGCTGGACCCGAATGCCGTGTACATCACGATCGGACAGTCCGACGATCCGCAGGCCGAGGCCGAGGATCTGGCCACCATCCTTCGCTACGGCGCGCTGCCGACCGTCTTCGAGCGGGAGCGCGTCGAATCCGTGTCGGCGACGCTCGGCTCGGACTCGCTGAACGCGGGGCTCGTCGCCGGCATCGGCGGCCTGGCGCTCGTGGCCCTCGCTCTCGTCTTCTACTACCGGGCGCTCGGTCTGGCGGCGGTGTTCGGGCTCACCGTGTTCGGTTCGCTGCTGATGGTTGCGATCAGCCTCCTCAGCGAGCTCCAGGGGGTGACGCTGACGCTCGCCGGGGTCACCGGCATCATCGTGTCGATCGGTATCACCGCGGACTCGTACATCGTGTTCTTCGAACGCACGAAGGAGGAGTTCCGACGAGGCCGGCCCCTGAGGGGCGCCGTAGACACCGGCTTCAAGCGCGCATTCCACACGATTCTCACCGCGGACACCGTCACGTTCGCCGGTTCTGTGCTGCTCTACGTCCTCGCCATCGGCCCGGTGAAGGGTTTCGCCCTGACCCTCGGCCTGGCAACGGTGATCGATGTGTTCGTCGCCTACTTCTTCACCCGTCCCGCCGCGATGCTCCTCGTTCGGGGCCGGCTGGCACGGGGCGGGCCACTCAGTGTGGAAGGGGCCATGGGTGGTGGACTGACGACGGCGGAGGTGCCGGCATGAGCGTGTTCAACCGGTTGTACCGGGGCGAGACGACCTACGACTTCGTCCAGCATCGCCGGACGTTCTTCATCATCTCGGGTGTGCTGCTCGTCGTGTCGGTGCTCTCATTGCTCGTGTTCGGGCTCAAGGAGAGCATCGACTTCACCGGCGGCACGATCGCCGACAGCCCCAACCAGAGCGGGGCGAGCGTCGCCGACTACCGCGATGCGCTCTCCGGCATCGGGCAGGGCGGCGCCAGGGTCCAGCTCACCGGCGACAACGGCGAGCGCGTGCTCATCTCCACGGNNTACTCCCTCTACGACACCGTGGTGGTGTTCGACAAGATCACGGAGAACGTCCACGAGCTCGCCAACAAGCACACCTTCACCGAGATCGCCAACCTCTCGATGAACCAGGTGCTGATGCGGTCGGTGAACACGTCGCTCACGTCGCTCCTGCCGGTGGGAAGCCTGCTGTTCGTGGGCTCCTACCTGCTCGGCGCCGCCACGTTGCGCGAGTTCGCCCTCGCCCTCTTCATCGGCATCGCCGCGGGGACCTACTCGTCGATCTTCGTCGCCACGCCGCTCCTCGTCCTGTGGAAGGAGCAGGAGCCGCAGTGGCAGCGGATGCAGCGGCGGGTGGCCCGCCGGACGGGGGTCGACGTCGCAGCCGCGACCGCGGGACCCGATGTGGCCGTCGAGACCGTCGATGTCGGGGCGGTGGCCCGTCCGCCGCGCCAGCGCAAGAAGCGGCGCTGAGCGTCCTGGCCGGGTCATCCGGCAGCCCCCGGCGCCGGAGTAAGCTGCTGCGATGACAGAAGCCGCCATCCGAGCACTCATCCGTGACGTCCCCGACTTCCCCACGGCAGGGATCATCTACAAGGACATCACGCCGGTGCTCGCCGATCATGCCGCCTTCGACGGCGCCGTCGAGGCCATGCTCGCCCCGTTCCGCGATCTCGCCATCAGCAAGGTCGCAGGTATCGAGGCCCGCGGCTTCATGTTCGCCGCTCCGGTCGCCGCCCGCCTGGGTGCGGGTTTCGTGCCGGTGCGGAAACCCGGCAAGCTGCCCCGCCAGGTCGTGGAGCAGGAGTACGACCTCGAGTACGGCACCGACGTGCTGCAGATCCACGCCGACGCCGCCGCTCCCGGCGAGCGGGTGCTCATCGTCGACGACGTGTTGGCGACCGGTGGCACCGCAGCCGCAACGATCGAGCTGCTCCGCCACGTCGGCGCCGACGTCGTGGGGCTGACCGTCTTGCTGGAGCTGGAGTTCCTCCACGGTCGGCAGCGAATCGACGGCGTCCCCGTGCATTCCGTGGTGCGCGATGGCAGCGGCTGACGAGGGTCCGCCACCGTCTCCGGAAGCACTCCTTGCGTCCGTGCTCGGCACGTACCTGCGGCACTACCCCAGCGGCGACACGGACCTCATCGAGCGTGCGTACCGGCGCGCCGCCGAGCTGCACACAGGCCAGTACCGCCGGTCGGGCGAGCCGTACATCACTCACCCCCTGATCGTGACCGAGATCCTCGCCGGGTACGGCATGGATGCCCCGACGCTCGCCGCCGCGCTCCTCCACGACACGGTCGAGGACACTGCGGTCACGGTCGAGGAGATCGGCGGCGAGTTCGGCGCCGAGGTGGCAGAGCTGATCGACGGGGTCACCAAACTCGACCGCATCGAGTTCTCCTCCCGGGAGGAAGCCCAGGCGGCAACGATCCGCAAGATGGCGATCGCCATGGCCAAGGACATCCGGGTGCTGCTCATCAAGCTCGCCGACCGGCTCCACAACATCCGGACGCTTGCCCCGCTCTCTGAGGAGAAGCGACGTCGGATCGCCGAGGAGACGATCGAGGTCTACGCCCCGCTCGCCCACCGCCTCGGTGTCCAGGAGATCAAGCACGAGATGGAAGAGCGGTGCTTCGGCGAGCTCTACCCCAAGCGCAAGGCGGAGCTGGAGGACCTGGTGGCGCGCAGGGCGCCGGAGCGGGAGTCCCAGATCGAGAAGGTGATCCTCCAGCTCAGCGACATGCTCGCCGAGGCGGGTGTGGCGGCCGACATCACCGGTCGGCCGAAGCACCTCTACTCGATCTACCGCAAGATGGTCTCGAGCGGCTTGGCGTTCGACCAGATCTACGACCTCATCGGCATTCGCGTGCTCGTCGAAGACGTGCGGGACTGCTACGGGGCGCTCGGTCTCGTCCACACCCTGTGGCCACCCATCCACGGGCGCTTCAAGGACTACATCGCGATGCCGAAGTTCAACCTCTACCAGTCGTTGCACACGACGGTGGTGGGCCCNNGGCATCGCCGCCCACTGGCGGTACAAGGAGGGCGGCAGCGGCGGCGACCTGCCCTTCGTCGCCGACCTCCGGTTCCTCCAAGAGGAGGCGACGGACCCGCAGGAGTTCCTCGACCGGCTCAAGCTGGATCTCTACCAGGACGAGGTGTTCGCCCTCACACCCAAGGGCGACGTCCTGACCCTTCCCCGCGGGGCGACTCCGGTCGACTTCGCCTACCGGATCCACACCGACGTCGGCCACCGGTGCGTCGGGGCCAAGGTCAACGGCCGGCTCGTCCCGCTGCAGACCAAGCTCGAGTCGGGCGACATCGTCGAGATCCTCACGTCCAAGGCGCAGGACGCCCACCCGTCACGGGACTGGCTCGATTTCGTCAAGTCGAGCCGGGCCGCCGCCAAGATCCGTCGCTGGTTCACCCAGGAGCGCCGCGAGGCGGCGCTCGCGGACGGGCGGGACGCCGTCGTCAAGACGCTGCGCCGGGAGGGCCATGCCGTCCACGGCGGCCGTGACCAGTTGTTCGCCGACGTGGCCGCAGATCTCGGTTTCGCAGACGTGGCGGCGATGTACGTCGCCGTCGGCGACGGGCACGTCAGCCCCCTGACCGTCATCCGCCGGTTGGAGCGACTCGAGGCAGCCGACGACGACAACGACCTCATCCAGCCGCCGACCACGCCGAAGCGACGCACCCCGCAGCCGTCGCGTGGGGGCATCATCGTCGAAGGCATGGACGACCTGCTCGTGCGGATCGCCCGGTGCTGCGCCCCGGTGCCGGGCGACGACATCGTCGGCTTCATCACCGTGGGCAGGGGGGTCTCGGTGCACCGGGCGGATTGCGCCAACATCGGCGCCCTCGGTGACCGGGCGGAGCGCATGATCGACGTGACGTGGGCGCCGGAGCAGAGCGGATCGTTCTTCGTGTGGATTCAGGTCGAGGCGCTCGACCGTCCCAAGCTGCTGCGTGACGTCACGATCGTCCTCTCCGAGTTGGGCGCAAACATCACCGCCTCCTCGTCGGCGACCGGCAGCGACCGCGTGGCGGTGTTCCGGTTCGAGGTCGAGCTGTCCGAGCCGAAGATGATCGATCGGGTGATCTCCGATCTCCGTCAGGTGGACGGCGTCTTCGACGCATACCGGCTCGTCCCCCAGACCACGTAGCGTGACGCCGTGCTGATCGACGGGCGTTCGCTGTGGCTCGCCGACACCAACTGCTACGTCGTGGCGGCCGAACGAGGCGGACCGTGCGTCATCATCGACGCCCCGCCCGATGTGCCGGCGATCGAGGCGCTGGTCGTCGCCCACGACCTCGCCCCGGTGGCGCTGCTCGCCACCCACGGGCACATCGATCACGCCGGCGGCGGCGCGGTGACGGCCGTGTACGACATCGATGCCTACCTGCATCCCGACGACGAGTTCCTCGCCCTCGACCCGGGGTCGCAGCTGCGGATGCTGTTCGGGATGGCGCCTCCCGAGCTCGTCGGCCAGTTCTCGTTCCCCGCCGCATACACGCCGCTGGAGGATGGCGCCCGGCTCAGCCTCGCAGGGGTGGACATCGACGTCATCCACACGCCAGGGCACACCCCGGGCCACTGCTGCTTCCACCTGCCGGCCGAGGGCGTGCTGTTCTCGGGCGATCAGCTCTTCGCCGGATCGATCGGCCGGACCGATCTCCCCGGTGGCGATTACGACACTCTGATGCGGTCGATGGACGAGAAGGTGCTGACCCTGCCCGAGGAGACCCGGGTGCTTCCCGGTCATGGGCCCGCGACTACGCTTGCCCGCGAGCGGCGGACGAACCCGTTCCTCCAGGGCTGGTGACGCCCACCCGTTGGCACGCAACGGGCAACCCCACTTCTCCAGGAGCTCCGATCATGGCCAGCACCGAGTACCGCGACACCCACGCAGGCGGCCTGCGACGCGAAGATGCGGGCACGGTCGTGCGCCTCGCGGGGTGGGCGGAGCGCATCCGTGACCAGGGCGGGGTGGTGTTCGTCGACCTCCGTGACGCGTCGGGGATCGTGCAGGTGGTGTTCCGTCCCGACGTGGCCCCGGAGGCCACCGACGCCGCCCACGAGCTGAAGCGGGAGTACTGCGTCCGCGTCGAGGGCACGGTCCAGGAGCGACCCGAGGGCACCGCCAACCCCGAGCTGGCGACAGGGCGGGTAGAGGTGGAGGCGAGGACGGTGGAGGTGCTGAGCACCGCGGACACGCTGCCGTTCCACCTCGACGAGCGCACCGAGGTGGAAGAGGGGCGGCGCCTCAAGTACCGCTACCTGGACCTGCGCCGCCCCCGGATGACCGCCAACCTGCTCGCCCGGTCGCAGGCGGTGGGCGCGATGCGGCGGGTGATGGAGGAGCGGGGCTTTCTCGAGGTCGAGACCCCGACGCTCATCGCCTCGACCCCTGAGGGCGCCCGCGACTTCCTCGTTCCGAGCCGGCTGCGTCCCGGTCAGTTCTATGCGCTCCCCCAGTCGCCACAGCTCTTCAAACAGCTCTTGATGATCGGCGGCGTCGAGCGCTACTACCAGATCGCCCGCTGCTACCGGGACGAGGACTTCCGCGCCGACCGCCAGGTGGAGTTCACCCAGCTCGACTTCGAGGGTGCGTTCTGGGGGCAGGACGACGTGCTCGCCACGCTCGAGGAGATCTCGGTGGCGGTCACCAAGGCCGTACGCGGCATCGATCTGCCGCGTCCCTTCCCCCGCCTCACCTACGCCGAGGCGCTCGCCCGGTACGGCACCGACAAGCCCGACATCCGCTTCGGCATGGAGATCGTCGACCTGGGCGGCGTGTTCGCCGCCACCGAGTTCCAGGCGTTCGCCACTGCACTTGCCGCCGGGGGTGCCGTACGCGGCATCAACGCCGGTGCACGGCAGATGGCCCGCTCCGCCCTCGACGGGCTCGTTGCCCGCGCCCGCGAGCTCGGTGCCGGGGGCCTGGTGTGGCTCGTCGTCGAAGCAGACGGCTCGCTGCGATCGCCCACCACCAAGTACCTGAGCGAAGCGGAGCAGACCGATCTCGTGGCCGCGTTCGGAGCGTCACCGGGGGACGTCTTGCTGCTCGTTGCGGACCGGACCGACAAGGTGGCGGCCGTGCTCGGCCAGCTCCGTCTCGAGCTGGGTCAGCCGAGCGGTCACGAGGAGCTCGCCTACCTCTTCGTCACCGACTTCCCCGTCTTCGAGCGCACCGAAGGCGGCGATCTCGTGCCGCTCCACCACCCGTTCACGTCGCCGGTGTCCGTGGAGGCGATGCGTACCGACCCCGACAACGCCATCTCCAAGGCCTACGACCTCGTCCTCAACGGCTCCGAGCTCGGCTCGGGAAGCGTCCGTATCCACGACCCCGTCGTCCAGGCGGCGGTCTTCGAGATCCTCGGCATCTCACCTGAGGCTGCGGCCCGCCGGTTCGGGTGGTTCCTGGAGGCACTCCGCTACGGCACGCCGCCCCATGCCGGCTTCGCCATCGGCATCGATCGTATGGTCGCCATCCTGCAAGGAGAGCGGAACATCCGCGAGGTGATCCCGTTCCCCAAGACGCAGACCGGGGCGGATCCGCTCACGGGCTCGCCGAGCCGAGTCGAGGACTACCAGCTCTCCGACCTGGGCATCGACATCCGACCCGAGGTGCGCCAGGCGTGGGCCGAGGAGGCGGGGGAGGAGACCGCGACGTGAGCTTCCAGCGACGCTCCGGGCCCGTCCGACCCGCCCCGGCATGACCGCGCCCCAGGACGACCTGTTCGCCGAGAGCAGGGATGCGGCGAGGGCGACCGCGGCGCCGCTGGCAGCCCGCATGCGCCCCGCGACTCTCGACGAGGTGGTCGGGCAGGAGCACCTCACCGGCGACGGTGCGGCGTTCCGCTCCATCGTGACGTCGGGTCACCCGGTCTCGATGATCCTGTGGGGTCCGCCGGGCACCGGCAAGACGACGCTCGCCCGGCTGCTCGCAACCGAAGGCCATGCCCGGTTCGAGCAGCTCTCGGCGACCTCCGCCGGTGTCAAGGACGTCCGGGACGTGCTGGCCATGGCGGGGCGGCGGCTGGAGGAGGGGAGAGGGAGAACGGTGCTGTTCCTCGACGAGATCCACCGCTTCACCAAGGCGCAGCAGGACGCGCTGCTGCCCGGCGTCGAGGACGGCATCATCATCCTGGTGGGCGCCACCACGGAGAACCCGTTCTTCGAGGTCAACTCGCCGCTCGTGAGCCGCTGCACCCTCTTCCGTACCGAGCAGCTCACCCCGGACGATGTCTCCCAGGTGCTGCGCCGCGCTGCCGACGACCCGATGCGCGGCCTGGGCGGTGCGCCTGCCGTCGAGGACGCCACCCTGGCGGTGCTCGCCGAGCGGGTCGGCGGGGACGCTCGGCTCGCCCTCAACGCCCTCGAGGTGGCGGCCCGCATCGCGTCGGGCCGTGGGCTCGAGGTGATCGGCGAGGGCGAGGTCGAGGAGGCGTTGCAGCGCCGGATCATCCGCTATGACAAAGCAGGCGACCGCCACTACGACGTGATATCGGCCTTCATCAAGAGCATGCGCGGCTCCGATCCGGATGCCGCGCTCTACTGGCTCCACACCATGCTCGACGCCGGGGAGGACCCCGAGTTCATCGCTCGCCGCATGATCATCCTCGCGTCGGAAGACGTCGGCCTCGCCGACCCGACCGCACTCCAAGTGGCAAACGACGCATTCGCCGCGCTGCGCGTCGTCGGCCTTCCCGAGGCCGCCTACGCCCTGTCCCACGCCGCCGTGTATCTCGCCCTGGCCCCGAAGTCGAACTCGATCGCGGAGGCGATGGGCCGGGCCCGCCAGGCCGTGCAGGACTCGCCGGCGGCACAGGTGCCCATGCACCTTCGCTCCGGGGCGACCGCCGGGGAGCGCCGCCTCGGGCACGGCGTCGGCTACCGCTATCCCCACGACGACCCCAAGGCGGTCATGGCACAGCAGTACCTCCCTGACGGGGTGGAAGGGGCGATCCTCTACGTGCCGAAGGCCCTGGGCGCCGAGCGAGACCTCGCCGACCGTCTGGAGAAGATCGACCGCATCCTGGGCAAAGCGCCGCGTCGCTGAGACTCCGCCGACTCCGCTGGAGTCGGGGGGCCGACTGTCACGGGCGGGGCGAGCTGTCACGGGCGGGGCGAGTGGGCGCACTAGCATCGGGCGCCATGTTCTTGCGGATACGATGGTTCGGGATCGGCGTCATCAGCTCGCTCGGGCTCGTGGCGTACCTCGCCACCCAGGTGAAGCGGGCGAGGCAGCGGCTCAGCGCACGTGCCCTCGCCCGCAGCGGGGGACGCACGGTGGCCTCGCTGCTCGATCGCGCCGCCGACCGGGTGGCCCCGCCGGCGCCTCGCCCCCACTGAGTCGGGCACCATGGCCGACGTGATCCGTCCTCGCACGCTCAAGGGCTTCCGCGACTTCCTCCCGGAAGCCGCCATCGCGCGCGAGGCGCTGATCGCCACGGCCGTCGCCGTGTACCGCAGCTACGGGTACGCCCCGATCGACACCCCGGCGCTCGAGTACGCCGAGGTGCTCCTCGGCAAGGGGGGCGCCGAGACCGAGAAACAGACCTACCGATTCGACGACCACGGCGGCCGCGACGTCGCCATGCGCTTCGACCTCACCGTGCCCTTCGCCCGGTTCGCCGCCCAGCACATCGGCGAGCTGGGGACGCCGTTCAAGCGGTATCACGTCGGCCCCGTCTGGCGGGGCGAGAACACCCAGCGGGGGAGGTACCGGGAGTTCGTGCAGTGCGACTTCGACACCATCGGCACCGAGAGCGTGCTGGCGGACGTCGACACGCTGCTCGTCACCCACGACATGTTCACCGCGCTCGGCTTCTCCCGCTTCTCGGTGCGGGTCAACGATCGGCGCGTGCTCAACGGGCTGCTCGAGCGCCTCGGACTCGCCGAGCACGCCACGGCGGTGTTGCGTGCCCTCGACAAGCTGCACAAGGTCGGGGCCGCCAAGGTGGCGGAGGAGCTTGCGTTCGTGCCCGGCGCCGACGAGTCGCGGGTGGCCGCCATCCTCGACCTCGCCGGTCTCGTGGGGACCAACGAGGACGTGCTGGCGGCGTTGCCGGCCGTCGTGGAGGGCAGTGCGACGGGTGAGGCGGGCGTCGCCGCGCTGGGCGAGATCGCAGCTGCGGTGACGGCGGCCGGTGTCGACCCGGCCCGCATCGTGCTCGACCTGTCGATCGCCCGCGGGCTCGACTACTACACCGGCATGGTCTTCGAGACCTTCCTCGACGATCTCCCCGACATCGGGAGCTGCTGCAGCGGCGGGCGATACGACGACCTCGCCTCGCTCTACACCAACCAGCGGCTGCCCGGCGTCGGCGGCTCGCTCGGTGTCGACCGCCTGCTCACCGCCATGGAGGAGCTGGGGCTCGTCGAGGGGAGGCGCACCGCAGCCACCGTGCTGGTGACCGTCTTCGACGATCCGGGTCGGATGGATGCGGTCGCTCTCGCCGCCCAACTGCGCAGGGCAGGGATTGCCGCCGAGGTGTATCCGGACGTCCGCAGGCTCGGTGCCCAGCTGAAGTACGCCGATCGCCTGGGCCACCGTTTGGCCCTCATCGCCGGCCCCGACGAGCGGGATGCCGGCACGGTGCAGGTGAAAGACCTGGCAAGCGGAGATTCCGAGGTGGTGCCCCGTTCGGAGTTCGTCGCCGCGTGCCGGCGCCGAGTGTGAGGTGAAGGTGCTCTCGGACCCCGGCGTGCGGCAAGTCCTGGTGCTCTAACCTGGCCGTTCGCATGAATGGTGACGATATCCGCCGCGTGTTCCTCGACTTCTTCGCCGCGCGCGACCACACGAGGGTCCCGAGCGCGTCGCTCATCCCGGTCGACCCGACGCTGCTGCTCACCAACGCGGGCATGGTGCCCTTCAAGCCGTACATGCTCGGCGAGGAGACGCCGCCCTACCTGCGTGCGGTCACCGTGCAGAAGGTCATCCGCACGATCGACATCGACATCATCGGGACGACGGCCCGGCACCTCACATTCTTCGAGATGCTCGGCAACTTCAGCTTCGGTGACTACTTCAAGGAGAAGGCCATCCCCTGGGCCTATCAGCTGGTGACCGAGGGATTCGGGCTCGACCCCGAGCGCCTGTGGTACACGGTGCACCTGAGCGACGACGAGGCCGCCGAGATCTGGATCGACGGCGTCGGCGTGCCCGCAGACCGGGTGCAGCGTCTCGACCGGGACAACTTCTGGCAGATGGGGGTGCCCGGCCCATGCGGGCCGTCCTCGGAGATCTTCTTCGACAAGGGGCCCGAGTTCGGCGAGCCGGGCGGCCCCGCAGTGGACGACGAGCGCCACGTCGAGATCTGGAACCTCGTCTTCATGCAGAACGTGCAGGACGAGCCCTACCACGTCGTCGGTGATCTCCCCGCCAAGAACATCGACACCGGAGCGGGTCTCGAGCGCCTGGCCACGGTGCTCCAAGGCGTACCGTCAGTGTTTCACAGCGACATCCTGCGCCCCATCGTGGCCACGGCCGAGGCGGCGACGGGGGTGAGCTTCGGCGCGCACGAGCGCACGGACGTGAGCCTGCGCATCCTCGCCGACCACGGCAAAGCCGTCACGTTCCTCATCGCGGACAAGGTGGTGCCGTCCAACGAAGGCCGCGGCTACGTGCTGCGCCGCCTGCTGCGGCGTGCGGTCCGCCACGCCTCCCTGCTCGGGGTGCGCGACCTCATCATGCCCCGCCTCATCGAGACGACCGTCGAGATCATGGGCGCCGCCTACCCGGAGCTGCGGGAGAAACACGACGGCATCGTCGAGATGGCGACCCGGGAAGAGGAGCGGTTCCGGCGCACGCTCGAGTCGGGGCACCAGCTGCTCGACCAAGAGCTCGCCCGTATGGAGTCCGGAGACGTGTTCCCCGGCGCCACCGCCTTCAAGCTGCACGACACGTACGGCTTCCCTCGGGAGCTCACCGAGGAGATCCTGCTCGAGAAGGGGATCGAGCTCGACCTCGAGGAGTTCCACCGGATGATGGCGGAGCAACGTGAGCGCGCTCGCCGCCACTACAAGGGTGGGGATGCCGCCGCCCAAGCCGAGGCCTACCGGGCCCTGCTGTCCGCGGTCGAGGCCACCGAGTTCGTGGGCTACGAACACGAAGGGGGCTCGGGGCAGATCCTGTCGATCGTCCGTGAGGGCGACACGGTGGACCGCGCCGACAAGGGCCAGGAGATCGAGGTGTTCCTCGATCGGACGCCCTTCTATGCCGAATCCGGAGGTCAGGTCGGCGACACCGGCACCCTCTCCACGCCGACCGGCGAGCTCAGGGTCGCCGACACCCGCTACGCCCTGCCCGGCGTCCATGGCCACCGCGGCAAGGTGGTTGCGGGCTACATCCAGACCGGGCAAGAGGTCGTCAGCGAGATCGACCACGACCGGCGCGAACGTATCCGCAAGAACCACACGGGTACCCACATCCTCCACTGGGCGCTGCGCGACATCGTCGGGGAGCACGTTCACCAGGCAGGGTCCCTGGTCGCCGACGACCGGCTTCGCTTCGACTTCTCCCACTACGCGGGCCTGGAGGACGAGGAGTTGCTCGGTGTCGAGCAGGCGGTGAACGAGCGAGTGATCGAGAACGCCCGGGTCACCACGCTCGAGACCTCCAAGGCCGAGGCAGAGGCGATGGGGGCGCTCGCCTTCTTCGGGGACAAGTACGGCGAGCGGGTGCGGGTCGTGCGGGCCGGCGACTACTCGACCGAGTTCTGCGGTGGCACCCACGTGCCCTCGACCGGCCAGATCGGACCGCTGATCCTCGTCGGCGAAGGCTCCGTGGCCGCCAACACCAGACGGGTCGAGGCGCTCACCGGGACGGCGGCCTACGCCTACCTCTCTGAGCTGCGCCGCCAGCTCACCCAGGCGGCAGACGTGCTGCGCACCCAGCCGGGAACGCTGGTTCAGGCGGCCACCGCCCTCACCGGGAAGGTGCGTGACCAGGAGGAGCGGCTGGAGGCATTCGAGCAGCAGGCCCGGTCGGCCGCCGCGTCCCGGATGCTGGAGGCGGCGGACGAGCATGACGGCGCCAAGCTGCTCGTTGCGGCGACCGACGATCTGAGCGCCGATGGCTTGCGCGCCCTCGCCTACCAGGTGCGGGACCGGCTCGGCCGCGGCATCGGGGTGATCGGCTCTCGCCACTCGGGCAAGGGGGTGCTGGTGGCCTTCGTCTCGCCGGATCTCGTCGCTGCGGGTGTCTCCGCCGCGGACATCCTGCGACCCGCCGCCCAGGTGCTCGGCGGGGGCGGGAGTCGCGATCCCGAGCTCGCCCAGGCGGGAGGCCCGCACGGCGATCGCCTCGAAGATGCGCTCGAGGAGGCGAGGAGTACGGCGCAGGGGATCCTGCGCTCTCGATGAGTGCCGGCCGGGTGCTCGGGCTCGACCCGGGGGAGCGGCGCATCGGCGTCGCCTTGTCCGACCCCGCCGGTATCATCGCCCAGCCATTGACCGTGCTCGCCCGGCGCGAGGGCACGGTTGCCGACATCGCCGCCATCGTCGCCGACAACGAGGTGACGCTGGTGGTAGTCGGGCTCCCGACCTCGCTCGACGGAACCGAAGGGCCTGCCGCCGAGCGGGCGCGCATGCTCGGCAGCCAGGTTGCGAAGGAGATTGGCTGTGAGGTCGCATACTTCGACGAGCGGTTCACCACCGTTCAGGCCGAACAGGCGCTGCTCGGCGGCGGAGTGCGGCGGCGGGAGCGCCGCGAGGTGCGTGACAAGGTCGCAGCCGCGATCATGTTGCAGGGCTATCTCGATGGAAAGCGAAGGCTCGATGGGCAACGAAGGGACCAGCCGTGACGGCGCCTCCTGAAATGGAAGAGTGGGTGTACGAGGACGGCCCGCGCCCACGCAACCCGCTCACCGCGCTCCTCAAGCTCGTTGCGATCCTCGCCGTCATCGGCATCGCCGGTGCCGGCATCGTCTACCTCGCCCCCCGCCTCGCCGAATCGGTCGCCGGCGAGACCACAGCCGGCACCGTGGCGCCCGGCACGCTCGTCGACTTCACCGTCCCCGAGGGCGCCACGGCCCGCACCATCGGGGCGTTGCTCGAAGAAGCAGGACTGGTCGACGATGCGGGGAGCTTCGAGCGTACCGTGCGGATCCAGGGCGTCAGCTCCGAGCTGAGGGCCGGCAACTACACGCTGGTCGGAGGCATGTCCAACACCGATATCGTCCGCGAGCTCATCACCGGGCCCCCGGCGCCGGACACGTTCCGGCTCACGGTCATCGAGGGCTTGCGCATCGAGGAGATGCTGGAGTCGCTGGCGGCGCAGACCGATTACACGGTCGACGAGCTCGCGGCGCCGCTGCTCGACGGCACGGTCACGTCGCCCTACCTGCCGGACGAGCTGCCCGAGGGCGTCCCGCCCCTCACCGCATGGGAAGGCCTGCTCTTCCCCGCCACCTACGACTTCGTCGTGGATGCGACGCCGGCCACCATCGTGGGGCGCCTCGTGACGGAGATGAACGCCCGCATGGCTGCGGTCGATTGGAGTGGCATCGAGGCAGAGGGCTTGACGCCCTATCAGGGGCTGATCATCGCCTCGCTCATCGAGAAGGAGGCGAAGCTCGACGACGAGCGGCCGGTCATCTCGAGCGTCATCCACAACCGGCTGCGGCTCGGCATCGCCCTCCAGATCGACGCCACCATCATCTACGCGCTCGGCGAGAATCCGGGACGGGTCCTCGAGCGCGACCTGCGCATCGACTCGCCGTGGAACACCTACCGCAACGTCGGCCTGCCCCCGACCCCCATCGGCGGGGTGCGCGCCCTCTCGCTCGAGGGCGCCGCCGTGCCCGCCGAGACGGACTACCTCTACTACGTGCTCATCGACACGGATGGGACCCACGGCTTCTCCGAGACGCTCGAAGAGCACAACGCAAAGGTGGCACAGGCACGGGCGGACGGCGTGCTCCCGTGAGGCTCGCGGTGCTGGGCGACCCGGTCGCCCACTCTCTGTCGCCACACATCCACACTGCGGCCCTCGCCGCCACGGGGATCCCGGGCGCGTACACGGCGCGCCGGGTGGAAGGGGCCGGGCTCGCCGCAGCCGTTGCGGAGATCCGAGCGGGCACGCTCGACGGCGCCAACGTCACGATGCCGCACAAGGAGACCGCTGCGGCCCTGTGCGATCGGCTGGCGGGGGCGGCGCGGCGCATCGGCGCCGTGAACACGCTCGTCCGTGTAGGCGACGACGTCGTCGGTCACATCACCGATGTCGATGGCGTGCGGCTCGCCTGGGAGTGGGAACAGCTCCCGACCGACACACCGGTTCTCGTGCTCGGGGCAGGTGGTGCGGCGGCCGCCGCCTGCATCGCCCTCGAGGGCAGGAACGTCGCCGTGACCACACGTCGTCCGGAGACCGCCGATGCCCTGGTCGCCCGAATCGCCACCGGGGCGACCACCGTCCCGTGGGGGAGCGGTGTGCTGGGCGCCGTCGTGGTCAATGCGACGCCGCTCGGGATGCGCGGCGAACGGCTGCCCGAGGGCGTGCTGGCGCAAGCGGCCGGACTGCTCGACATGGCCTACGGCTCGGGCACCACTCCGGCCGTCGCCACGATGCGGCGCCGCGGCCTTCCGGCCGCCGGAGGCGTCACGATGCTCCTCGGGCAGGCAGTCGAGTCGTTCCGCCTGTGGACAGGGCGCACGGCCCCACTTGCGGCGATGCGGGCAGCGCTCGGCGATGCGCCGGTGGGAACCGGGGTGCGGGTGTGAGCGAGGCGCTCCTTGCCGTGCTCGCCGCCGTGGCCGGCGCTCCCGCAGGGTGGTACGGGGCTCGGTATGCGGCACGGGTGCTCGCCGAGCGCGAGGACGACGAGGAGGAGATCCCGCCCCAGCCGGCGTGGGTGCCCCCCGTCGTCGCCATCCTCACCGCCGCCGTCTTCGCCTGCGTGCCCCTCTACGTCGACGGTGACTGGGTGCTGCCGGCGTACCTGTGGTTCGCCGGTCTCACGATGGTGCTCGTGGTGACCGACATCCAGGCCCGGCTCATCCCCGACCGCATCAACTACCCGGGCACCACCGTGGCGGCGGCGCTGCTGCTCGTCGGGGCCATCCTCGACGGGGGAGGCGACGGCATCGTGCGCGCCGCCATCGGCGCCGGGAGCTACTTCGTCGTGACGCTCGCCCTGTTCGTCGTGGGCGGCGGCCGCAGCTTCGGCGGCGGCGACGTGAAGCTCAGCGTGGTATTGGGGCTGTTCACCGCGTACATCGGGTGGGACGTCCTCGTCGCCGCCATCGTGCTGGGGTTCCTCATCGGCGGCGTCGCCGGGGTCGCCCTCCTCGTTTCCCGGCTCCGCAGCCTGCGTGATCACTTCGCATTCGGCCCACCCATGGTTCTCGGCGCCTACGTCGCCATCGCTTATGGGATCGAGCTGGTCGACTGGTACCTGAGGTGACCGCACCGGGGTCTACCATCGGCTGATGCTGCGCTTCCTCACCGCAGGCGAGTCGCACGGCCCCGGTCTCGTCACGATCGTCGAGGGTCTTCCGGCAGGGCTCCCGTTCGATGCCGACGGCCTCGGCGACGAGCTGGCGCGCCGCCGCCTCGGTTACGGGAGGGGCAGGAGGATGCAGCTCGAGCGGGACGAGCTCGAGATCCTCGGTGGGGTGCGCTTCGGGCACACCCTCGGCAGCCCGGTCGCCGTCGTCATCCGCAATACCGAGTGGCCGAAGTGGCAGCAGGAGATGTCGCCCACTGCGGGAGCGGCGCGCCGTCCCCTCACCACCCCCCGGCCCGGCCATGCGGACCTGCCGGGCATGCAGAAGTACGACACCCACGACGCCCGTGACATCCTGGAGCGGTCGTCGGCCCGGGAGACCGCGGCCCGCACGGTGGCCGGGTACCTCGCCAAGACCCTGCTCCGCCACATCGGCGTCGACGTGCTGAGCCACGTCGTCGCCATCGGAGCCGCACAGGCGAGCGAGGGTCCGTCGCCGCTCCCGGCCGATCTCGCCCGCATCGACGAGTCACCGGTGCGGGCCTTCGCCGCTGATGCCGAGGCGGCGATGATCGCCGAGATCGAGGCTGCCAAGGCAGACCGAGACACGCTCGGCGGCGTCGTCGAGGTGCTGGCCTACGGGCTCCCGCCCGGCCTGGGCAGCCACGTGCATTGGGACCGCAAGCTCGATGCCCGTCTCGCCGGGGCCCTCATGTCGATCCAGGCCATCAAAGGCGTCGAAGTCGGTGACGGCTTCGCCTCGGCGACACGCCGCGGGTCGGAGGCCCACGACGAGATCTACCACGACGGCGAGGGNNGTGCTGCGGGTGCGGGCGGCGATGAAGCCGATCTCGACGGTGATGAAGCCGCTCGACACGGTCGACGTCGCCACCAAGCAGCCCGAGAAGGCGTTCCGGGAGCGCAGCGACGTCTGTGCGGTCCCCGCCGCCGGAGTGGTGGCCGAGCAGATGGTGGCCATCGTGCTCGCCCAAGAGGTGCAGCGGAAGTTCGGCGGTGACACCGTGGGCGATCTCGTCGGTTCGGTCGAGGCGTACCTGAAGCGCCTGTCCACGTTCTGACGATGGCGGGCCACCTCTGGCTCATCGGGATGATGGGCTCCGGCAAATCGACGGTGGGACGGTTGGTCGCCGCGCGACGTGGCGCCCGATTCACCGATACGGACGACGAGGTGACCGAGCGCGCCGGGTGCAGCGTCGAGGAGCTGTGGCAGCGTGACGGGGAAGAGACATTCCGCGACATGGAGGCCGCCGCCGTCGACCGCCTTGCGGCCGCCGACGATGCGGCCGTCATCGCCACCGGAGGTGGCGCGGTGCTGCGTCCCGGCAACGTCGCCTCCATGCGGCGGACCGGCACGGTGGTGTGGCTCGTCGCCGATCCGCCGGCACTCGCCGCCCGGGTCGGCGGCGGTGCCGCCCGCCCCCTCCTCGCCGGCGCACCGGCGGAGCGTCGCCTCGCCGAGATCCTGGCCGCCCGGGTCGATGCCTACAGCGCGGCGGCGCACGTCGTGATCTCGACGGACGGCCGCGATGCCGCAGAGGTGGCCGGCGACGTGGAGGCGGCATGGCAACACATGTGATCACCGAGGCCGGGCGACCGGTCAGCGAGATCGTGATCGGCCATCGCACGCTGTCGGGAGCGATCCTTCCTGCGCGACAGACGCGCCTCCGGGCGCTCGTGATGACACAGCCGCCGGCGGGTGAGATCGCCAGGGAAGTGGCCGATCGCCTCGCCGGGGAGGGGCTCGTAGTCGAGGTGATGGAGCTGCCCGATCGCGACGCCGCCAAGACGCTCGAGGTGGCGGCCACCTGTTACCGGAGGCTGAACGCCATGGCGTTCACCCGCCAGGACACGGTGGTGGGGGTGGGCGGCGGCGCCCTGACCGATGTCGCCGGGTTCGTGGCGGCGACCTACTTGCGCGGGATCGAGGCCGTCTCCGTGCCGACCACGCTGCTGGGTGCGGTCGACGCCGCGATCGGGGGCAAGACCGGGCTCAACCTCGACGGCAAGAACCTCGTCGGTGTGTTCCGGCACCCGACTCGCATCGTCATCGACATCGCCGTGCTGCAGGCGCTTCCCGAGGACCTGATCCGCGAAGGTGCCGCCGAAGCGCTGAAGGCAGGGCTCATCGCCGACCCGCGCATCGTCGAGCTCTACGAGACCCACGGGCTGGCCGCCCCGCTCGATGAGATCGTCGACCGCGCCGTCGCCGTGAAGGCCGGGATCGTCTCGTCCGACTTCCGCGAGCGGGGGGAGCGTGCCTGGCTCAACTACGGCCACACCGTTGGCCACGGTCTCGAGCTCGCCGCCGGTCTCAGCCACGGGCATGCCGTCGCAGTGGGCATGGTGGCCGAAGGTGCGGTGTCGGCCCTGCTTGCCGGCTTCGGCGACGCCGAACGCCAGCGGGACGTCATCGCCGGGCTCGGGCTGCCGGTTGCAGCGCAGGGAGCCGACGCCGCTGCGGTCCGCCGCCTCATGCGGCTCGACAAGAAGCGCACGAGTGAGGGGCTGCGGATGACACTCCTGCGCGCGATCGGTGACCCTGTCGTCATGCCCGTCGCTGAGGATGCCGTCGATGCTGCGTTGCGCGCCGTTGGCGTGACCTGAGGCATCTGCGACTACCCTCCGGCCCGATCGGGCCGCCGTCGACCCGCACCCCACCGGCCACCGCCTACCGTCGAGACCCATGAACCACGCCGCCCGTATCCAGCGTCTCATCGCCGACCTCGAACGGCCCCTGCTGGTGTCGTCACTCGTGAACGTCCGCTACCTCACCGGTTTCACGGGCACGGCGGCGAAGCTCGTCGTCACCCCGGAAGCGTGTCGCTTCGTCACGGACGGCCGCTACGCCGAGATCGCCCGGGAGCTCGTGACGGCCCTGCCCGCCACGGAGCTGGTCCTCCAGGGTCCCGACCTCGTGGCAACCCTTGGCGAGGTGCTTGCGGGCGCAGCGGAAGTCGACGTGGAGGCGGATCACCTCTCGTGGTCCTTTGCCAGGAAGCTGGCCGGGTCGCTCCCGGCGAAGGTCCTCCCGGCGATCGGGATCGTGGAGGCGCTGCGCCGTGCCAAGGACGATGCGGAGATCGAGGCACTCCGCCGCGCCGCCGCGGCCGGCGATGCGGCGTTCCGCCACGTTGCCGCGCTGGCCGGGGCCGCCGCGACCGAGGGCGAGCTCGGCGAGTCACTGATCGGCGCGATGCGAGCCGCCGGGGGAAGTGCTGCGGGATGGCCCCCGATCGTTGCGATGGGCCCCAATGCGGCTCGCCCCCACCATCGGGCGGGAACGGCGCCCATCGGGACCGGGCTGCTGCTGATGGACTACGGCTGCGTGGTCGATGGTTATCACTCCGACATGACCCGCACCATCTGGCTCGGTGCCGGCGACGACCCCGAGATGGACGCGATCCATGCGGCCGTGCTGGCCGCCAACGAAGCCGGCATCGATGCCGTCGGCCCCGGAGTGCGAGCTCACGACGTCGACGCGGCGTGCCGAGCGGTGCTTCGCGGGCACGGGTACGAGGAGCACTTCGTCCACTCCACCGGCCACGGGGTCGGTTTGGAGATCCACGAAGCGCCTTGGCTGCGGCGCGACTCCGCCGACGTGCTGCAACCCGGTGATGTCGTCACGGTGGAGCCGGGCGTGTACCTCCCCGGGCGCGGCGGGGTGCGCATCGAGGACATGGTGCGGGTCACCGAGAGCGGGCGTGAGGTGCTCACCACTTCGGACAAGGCATTGCGACCGGGCGCGGCCCGGTGATGGACACAGAGAGGCGACAAGGATGATCTCGACCAACGACGTCAAGCCGGGCATGGCGCTGAACCTCGACGANNGCGGTGCTCGATCGCACCTTCCGGGCCGGCGAAGACGTCGGTCTGGCCCGCATCGACCGGCGCGAGTACCAGTACCTCTACCGGGACGATATGGGCTTCCACTTCATGGACAACGAGACCTACGAGCAGATGGTGGTGCCGGTGGACCTGGTCGGCGACACCGCCCACTTCCTCGTGGAGGGCATGACGGCCCAGCTCCCCATGTTCGAGGGAAACCCGATCGGCATCGACCTCCCGGCGTCTGTCGAGCTCGAGGTGACGTATGCCGAGCCCGGTGTCAAGGGCGACCGGGTCTCCGGCGCCACCAAGCCGGTCACGCTGGTGACGGGGCTCGTCGTGCAGGCCCCGCTCTTCGTCGAGCAGGGCGACGTCATCAAGGTCGATACCCGCAGCGGGGACTACATCACCAGGGTGTCGTGACCGCGCCAGAGCCGCGAGACGAGGCGCTTCAGGCGCTCTACACCGCCGACCTCATGGACGCGCCTCCCGATCCGTCCGATCTCCACGCCAAGGGAGCGCAGCTCGCGGTGGCAGTGTGGGGACAGCGCGCCGACCTCGACCGGGTGATCGGGCGCATCGCCGTTGGCTGGCGGGTCGAGCGTATGCCCGCCGTCGATCGCAACATCCTCCGGATCGGTGTCTACGAACTGCTGAACACCGACACCCCGGTCGGGATCATCGTCTCCGAGGCGATCGAGCTCGCCAAGCGCTACTCGACCGCCAAGAGCGGCGCCTTCGTCAACGGCGTCCTCGGCAAGCTCGCCGACGAGCTGAAGGCACGGGGAGATCGGGAGGGCAGCGCCGGCTCGGGAAGCCCCACTGCTGCAGCGAGTGGCGACGGCGCCGACGGTGGAGCGCCTTCCGGCCGCTGAGACGGCTCACAATTCGGCGAGTGCACCTCCATTCCAGACGGCGTCGATGGCGTCCTTCGAGAACACCGACTCGCACGGGATGCCGTCGCCGTCCTCGTCCATCCGGTCGGGTCTCCCATCGAGGAACCAGTACAACAGGGCACTGAAGTANNTGCCGAGTGGCGTCCCGCCGCGTGCGGTGAAGTAGCCGGCCTCGTCCGACTCGACGAGCTCCGAGCAGAGGAAGCCGCGGCCCACTTCGTCGAGCATGTCACCGTAGACCTCGGTCCGATCCGGAACGTCCGTGCCCCAGATCGCCGAGACCTTCCCTTCGTCGTCGAGCACGAGGAACACGATCCCGACCGGGTCGAGCTCGAAGTCCGGTTCCGTGTTCGGCAGCCCTGCGCAGGCGAACACGTCGCCCTTCGTCACCCGGGTGTCCTCGTCCTCGCACGTCACCCGGAAGGGGCCGAGCACGCCCGCGGGATGATCCGTCTCGCCGTCCCACCAGGTCTGGAGTCGCTGCTGGACGTCGGCGGCGATCGCTCCGATGGTCATTCCCGGTGGTGGCTTCGGAGACTCGTACGAGGCGCCGTCGAACGCCATCACGGCGAGGATGTCGCCCCAGGCGTAGACGGTCTCGCACGGCAGCCCGTTGTGGTCGGCGTCCATCCGGGCCGGCTCACCCTCTCGAACCCAGTAGGCCAATGCCTCGGCGAAACCGTACCCGGCGGCGTCCACGTCCCGGCACAGCTTGCCGGCCGGGACGACGTCTGCCGCGTCGAACTCGAGCACGGCATCGACCTCGGAGACCGAGTACATCGTTTCGCACGGGATGCCGTTGCCGTCGTCGTCCATACGATCGGGCATGCCTTCGCGAACCCAGTAGGCGAGGGCCTCGGCGAAACCGTAGCCGGCGGCCCGGACGTCACGGCACAGCAGCCCGGCGGCCAGCTCGGGTGGCGTCGTGGTGGTGGTGGTGGTGGTGCTGGTGGTCGTGAGCGGGATCGTGGTCGTCGGGATCGGATCCGCCGTCGTCGGGGCGGCAGTCGTGGTCGTGGCGCCCGGCTCGGCCGTCGAGCCGCCGCCACACGATGCGGCCACCAGCACACACCCGAGGAAGAGAGCGGTGGTACGGAAGCGCATCGCATCGCCTCCAGTCGCGCGCCGACAGGAGTGCAAACGCCGGAGGAACCGACGCGATCTGCCTCCAGCTCCAGCTTCGCACCGTCTTCGGTCGGCGACAGGGCCGGAGTGCTCCGCGTCCGTCCCGATCACTGGGAGCAACGAAGGGACCGCGAGAGCCGACCGCTTCGTGGCGTGTCGGGATGGATGAACTGGCCGCCCCCACCCGCTGGAAGAACTTCAGCGTGGGGCAGTGTCCACGACGCGGATGCGGGCAACCGGACACCACTCACCTCCGCCCAGCCCGATTTTTCGCGACCCGGCCCGCCATCGCCCGATGAGAATGACACGCGTGTAGTCCGGTGCTACCTTCGCGCGCGTACCGACCTTTAAGCCCAGGCCCTGCGAGGCCGGAAAGGAAGGAGGAGCCAGGATGCGCTCACTCTGCGGCGTCTGCGAACAGATGCCGGTCCCGTTCACCCTCTCGCCGGGGAGTCGCCCGTGCGCACGGTGATGGACGGCGAGGCCGTCTCCCGGGCGCTGCGCCGGATCGCCCACGAGATCGTCGAGGCGAACCGGGGCATCGACGACGTCATGGTCCTCGGTATCCACACCCGAGGGGCACCGCTCGCCGAGCGGCTCGGCAAGTTCCTCACCGAGGTGGAGGGTACCTCCGTCCCCGTCGGGTCGCTCGATATCGGCATGTACCGCGACGACCTCGACACCCGGCCGACGACGCCGCTCGGTCACACCGAGATCCCGGAGCCCATCGACGGGCAGACGATCGTCCTCGTCGACGACGTCCTCTACACCGGCCGNNTCCGCGCCGACTACGTCGGCAAGAACCTGCCCACGTCGCACACCGAGCGGGTGACCGTGCACCTCGCCGAGGTGGACGGCGACGAGGGCGTCACGATTCACGACAGAGAAGGTCACGACAAGGAAGGAGCGCAGGAGTGAGGCATCTCCTGACCACCGAGGGCCTGGAGCGAGCCGAGCTCGAGAGCTACCTCGACGACGCCGACGAGTTCGTCGAGGTGCTGCAGCGCCCCATCCCCAAGGTCCCCGCCCTGCGGGGCAAGACCGTCGCCACGATGTTCTTCGAGTCGTCGACGAGGACGAAGATGTCCTTCGAGAAGGCGGCGAAGGCGCTGTCGGCGGACACCATGTCGTTCGCCCCCGGCACCTCGGCGCTCAAGAAGGGCGAGTCGCTCAAGGACACGATCCTCACCATCAAGGCGATGGGCGTCGACTGCATGGTCGTCCGCCACTCCGACACCGGCGCCGCCTGGCGGGTGGCCGAGTGGGCCGAGATCCCGGTGATCAACGGCGGNNATCCGCCACAGCCGGGTCGCCCGCTCCGACATCTTCGCCATGACCGCGCTCGGCGCCGAGGTGACGCTGGTGTCGGCGCCGACCCTGCTCCCGCTCGACACCACCGGCTGGCCCGTGCAGACGACGAGCGATCTCGACGACGTGCTCACCGAGCTCGACGCCGTCTACCTGCTGCGGGTCCAGGCCGAGCGAGGCGGTTCGTCGGTGTTCCCGTCCTACGCCGAGTATCGGCAGCGCTTCGGGATGACCCGGGAGCGCTTCGCCAGGCTCAAGCCGGACACGGTGGTGCTCCACCCGGGTCCGATGATCCGCGGGGTCGAGATCGACGCCGCCGTCGCCGACGACCCGAGGTCCCTCGTCCTCGACCAGGTCGCCAACGGGGTGGCCGTGCGCATGGCCGTCCTCTTCCAGCTGCTCGGAGGTGAGCGCAGTGAGTGAGCTGCTGATCAAGGGCGGCGTCGTGCTGCGGGCCGACGGCCCGGTCGAGACGGACGTCCTCGTCCGCGGCGGGCAGGTGGCCGAGATCGGTGCCGGCATAGAGGCGCCGGACGCCGAGGTGCTGGATGCTGCTGGCTGCTGGGTAGGCCCGGGATTCGTCGACATCCACACCCACCTGCGCGAGCCCGGCCAAGAGCACAAGGAAGACATCGCCTCCGGCTCGGCCGCGGCAGCGGCCGGTGGCTACACGGCCGTCGTCGCGATGCCGAACACCGAGCCGGCCATCGACGCAGGACACCTCGCCCGCTACGTGGCCGATCGTGGCCGTGAGGTCGGCCTCGTCGAGGTCGTGCCGGCCGGCACGATCAGCGAAGGGCGACGGGGCGAGAAGCTGTCCCACCTCGACGAGCTGTGGACGGCGGGCGTCCGCCTGTTCACCGACGACGGCGACACCGTGGCGGATGCCGGGCTGCTACGGCGGGCGATGGAGTATGTCGCCCAGCTCGGCGGCGTCATCTCCCAGCACGCCATCGATCCGGGCCTCGCCGCAGGCGGGCACATGAACGAGGGGCTCGTGTCGTCGCGGATGGGGATGATGGGCGTCCCGGCGCTCGCCGAGGAGGTCGTCATCGCCCGCGATCTGGCCCTCGTGCGGCTCACCGGGGTGCGCTATCACGTCCAGCATGTGAGCACGGCGGGGGCGGTCGCGCTCATCGCGGCCGCAAAGGCGGAGGGCCTTCCGGTCACCGCAGAGGTCACGCCGCACCACCTGACGTTCACCGACGTCGAGGTACGGTCGATGAACCCGGTGTTCAAGATGATGCCGCCGCTGCGCACCGGGGCCGACGTCGCGGCGCTGCGGCAGGCGGTGGCGAGCGGCGTGATCGACTGCGTCGCCACCGACCACGCTCCGCATGCGGCCCACGAGAAGGACACCACGTTCGAGGACGCCCCATCCGGCGTCACCGGGCTGGAGTGGGCGGCGGCCGCGGTGAACACGGCCGTAGGGCTCGACATCGAGCGGTTCTTCGACCGGATGTCGGCCGCACCGGCGCAGATCGCCGGCATCACCGACCGCCACGGCCGGCCCGTCGAGGTCGGCATGGCCGCAAACCTCGTGGTGTTCGACCCGGCGACGGAGGCCGTGGCCACCACGACCCGCTCCCAGGCGACCAACTCTCCGTATCTGGGGCGGTCGTGGAAGGGTGTCGTGCGCGCCACCGTCTACCAGGGTGTGCTGACGCACTCCCTCGTGGGGGTCGCCGGGTGACCGACGCCGCCCTGGTCCTCGCCGACGGCACCGTCTTTCCGGGCGTGGCCGTCGGCGGGGACGGGATCGCCGTGGGCGAGGTCGTCTTCAACACGGCGATGACCGGGTACCAGGAGGTGCTCACCGATCCGTCCTATGCCGGGCAGATCGTCACGATGACGGCCCCGCACATCGGCAACTACGGCGTGACCGCCGCCGACGAGCAGGCGCCCCGACCGGTGTGCGCCGGGCTCGTCGTACGCTCGCTCAGCCGCATCGCGTCGAGCTGGCGCGCCGAGGGTGAGCTCGGCGGCTACCTCCGCAGCAGCGGCGTGGTCGCCCTCAGCGGCGTCGACACGAGGAAGCTCACCCGCCACATCCGCACCGCTGGAGCCATGCCGGCGGCGATGGGGGAGGGGGTGGATGTCGGTGAGTTGCGTGACGCCGCGGCGGCGCACGGTGCGATGGTGGGGCGCGACCTCGCCACCGGCGTCTCCACGACGGCCCCCTACGTCGCCGGCGCCGAAGGCCCGGTGCGGGCGCGGGTCGTCGCCTACGACCTCGGGATCAAGCGGGACATCCTCACCCAGCTCACGAGGCGCGGCATCGAGGTGCAGGTCGTGCCGGCAGGAACGCCTGCGACCGCCGTGCTCGCCGAGACGCCGGATGGCGTGTTCCTGTCCAACGGGCCCGGAGACCCGGAACCGGTGCACGCCACGATCGAAGCCGTCGCCGGACTGCTCGGGAAGGTGCCGGTCTTCGGGATCTGCCTCGGTCATCAGATCCTGGGTCTGGCGCTCGGGGCGCGCACGTACAAGCTCCCGTTCGGGCATCACGGCGGCAATCACCCCGTGCGCAAGCTGGACGACGGGGGCGTCGAGATCACGGCGCAGAACCACGGCTTCGCCGTCGATCTGTGGAGCCTCGCCGGCCGGGAACGGCCCGAGGCCGTTGGCGGAGAGCTCCCGACCCGCGCTCTGCTGCCCGACGCGGTTCCCTCCCGTTTCGGGCCGGTGATGCCCACCCACCAGAACCTCAACGACGGAACCCTCGAGGGTCTCGCCTGTGAGGAGGTCGGGGCGTTCTCCGTGCAATACCACCCAGAGGCCGCCCCGGGCCCCAACGACGCCGTGCGGCTGTTCGACCGCTTTGCGGCGACGATCGGAGCCGGCTGATGCCGCGCCGCGACGACCTCCATTCGATCCTCGTCATCGGTTCCGGGCCGATCATCATCGGGCAGGCGTGCGA
>DKBA01000044.1 GCA_002450985.1 Acidimicrobiia bacterium UBA6912 | reverse complement strand
ACGACGATGAACACGACCACCCAGCTGTTGGGCACGGCGTCGACGCTCTCGATGACCTCGACGGTGATGGCTTCGCTGATGTTGTTGAGCGTGGTGGCGAGGAGGAAGCCGCCGATGGTGACCGCGAGGGCGAGCACGAGCCGCAGGAGATCACTGGCGTGCCGAACTCTGGCCCGTTGCGCGGGTTCTTCGATGACAACGTTCTGGGGCGCCGACGCGGTCACCGTCATGTTGCGGGCTCCTCTTTGTACGTAGATTGCCGTGTGAGGTTGCGGGTGCTCGCCCCCCCTCAGCGGGTCGGCGAGGTGGCGAGAGCTGCGGAGAGTGTATACCTTCTCGTGGAAGCTTTACGGTTGCGCCGGCGCCGGACCGACCTCGAGGGCGATTACCGCGACATTGACGTCGTCGGCACCATATGATCTCCCGCTGCTGCGTGCCTGCCGACAGTCGATCGAGAGGCCGAGAGAGGACCCCACGAGATGGACACGATGGAAGACGGGGCCGGGGAGAGCCGCCCCCCGGAGCACGGCGCCCTGAGCCCCTCCGGTTCGCTCGCCCGCCGCCTGTTTCAGCCCCGGGTGTGGGACGAGGATGAGCGAACTCTCGTGCTGGACGAGCTGTTCTTCGAAGGGCCGGAGTGGCGTCCGTTCCTGTTTCGCTTCGGTGTCCTCATCATCCTGTCGACGACGATCGCCGGGCTCGGTCTGATCAGCAACTCGGCGGCCGTCGTGATCGGAGCGATGCTCGTTGCGCCCCTCATGACGCCGATCCTCGCGGTGGCGGGGGCGCTGGTGCACGGGCAGGTCGAGCGGCTCGCAGTCTCGGCCGGCGTTCTCGTCGCCGGCACCCTCGCTGCGATCGGTACGGGGTGGACGCTCTCGCGACTGGTGCCCGGCACCATCACGGCTACAGAGCTGACGCCCGAACTGTTGGCCCGTACCGCTCCCAGCCTGCTCGATCTCGGTGTCGCCATCGCGGCGGGGCTCGCCGGCGGTTACGTCCTGACCCATCCCCGCGCCGGGTCCTCGTTGCCGGGGGTCGCCATCGCTGTTGCGCTGGTGCCACCGCTCGCCACGGTGGGCATCTCGCTGGAGCTGGGAGCGACGGCATCGGCCCGGGGTGCCCTCCTGCTGTTCACCACCAATCTGGTGGCGATCGTGCTGTCGGCGATGATCGTCATGCTCGTGTCCGGGTTCGTGCCGAGCGACGTGCGCATCCTGGTGCGGGGCCGGCTCCGGATCGGCTTCCTCGTCGCCGCCCTCGCCACCGCCGGCGTGGCGATTCCCCTCACCTTGCACACGGTGGACGTCATTCGAGACCAGGGGTTCACCCGCGAGGTCATCGCCGCCATTCGGGAGTGGGATCCATCGGGTCGCATCGTCGAGCTCGAGGCGGACGTCAGCGAGACGTCGGCGTCGGTCAACCTGGTGGTTGCCTCGAGCCGGGCTCCCGTGCCGGCGTGGCGGCTCGCCGAGCTCCTCGCATCCGGACGAGAGGTGCCGGTCGACGTCGACGTGCAGTACCGACTGGAACAACGAGACGAAGCGACGGCCGACTGATGCGGACGTACCTCCGACCCGCTGCGATCCTGATCGCCGCCGCGCTCGTGGTTGGCGCCTGCTCTTCGGACTCGGCGGACGACCCGGGCGCGGCGCCGGTTCTGCGGGTCTTCTCCAACTACCGCGGTGCCGACGCCGAGGCATTCCGCACCGTTCTCGCGCAATTCACCCGGGAGACGGGCATCGCGACCAGCTACGTCGGAACTGCCGCCTTCGCCGACCGGATCCGGGACCGGGTTCGCGAGGGCGACCCACCAGACGTCGCCCTGTTTCCGCAGCCGGCGATCCTCGCCGAGATGGCGAGGGCAGGGTTCGTCGCCGAGCTCGATGGGGATCTCGCCGAGGGCGTCGAGAACGGGTATCCGGACTGGGCGATCGAACTCGGCACCGTAGAGGGCGGTCTCTACGGCGTTCCCTACCGGGTGAGCGTCAAGAGCCTCGTCTGGTATCCACCGGGGGTGTTCGCCGAGCGCGGCTACGACGTGCCGGAGACCTGGGACGAGCTCACCACCTTGGCCGATCAGATGGTGAGTGACGGATACACCCCGTGGTGCATGGGTATGGAGGCGTTCGGTGCGACCGGATGGGTGGGAACCGACTGGATCGAGGACATCGTGCTCCGCTTCGGTGGGCCGGAGGTGTACGACCCGTGGGCGGCGGGAGACGTCCCGTTCACCGACGACCCGATTCGCACCGCGTTCGAGCAGTTCGGCGATGTGCTGCTGCGCCCCGGGAGAGTGGCAGGAGGCGTCCGCGCCGTGCTCGCCGTGCCGGTCCTCGACGCCATCCAGGCGATGTTCTCCGATCCTCCGGGATGCCTGCTCTCCCGCCAGGCGAGCTTCCAGAGGGAAGCCCTTCCGGCGGGCACCGAAATCGGCCCATCCGGGGACGTCGATGTCTTCGTTCTGCCGTCGGCGGACCGCGGCAACGCCCCCCTGCTCGTCTCCGGCGAGATCGCCGCGGCGTTCACCGATTCCGAGGAAGCCCGTGCGCTGCTCACCTACTTGTCCAGCCCGGACTCCGGCGTGCCGTGGGCCGCCCTCGGTGGCTACAACTCTCCACACGCCGGGTTCGACACGTCGGCCTACGGCTCAGACTTCGAACTTCGTCTCGGCGAGCTCCTCGAGACCGCCGATGTCGTCCGTTTCGACGGCTCCGATCTCATGCCACCCGCCGTCGGCACGGGGACGTTCTGGGCGGGGATGGTCGACTTCGTGGCGGGTTCGTCGCTCGAGACCGTGCTCGCCGAGATCGAGGCCGGGTACGACCAAGGCGCGTCATGAGCCGGCACCGATCCCGGCATGTCGTACCGGGAGGCGCGTCGCGGCGCACCCNNCCTCCGACAGGGACTGGACCAAGGCTTACTCGGTCAGCTAGTCTCGCCGTCGTCCCTCCCCCCGAACAAGGAGATCGGTGCATGAGCACTTCGATCAGCGGCGTACGGCGCCCTGGCGTCGTCACCTTCATCGGTGTCATCATCGCCATCCAGGGCTTTCTCGGTCTCGTGGCCGGTGTCGTCGTCATCGCCTTCCGCAACAGCGACACGATCCGCGAGGCGACCAATCAGACCAGCGCCGCGCTCACAGGTGCCGGTATCGCGGAGCTCGTGGTCGCCGCCCTCTACCTGCTCGTCGGCTTTGGCGTCCTCGGAGGAAACCGCGGCGCCCGCTTCCTCGTCGTCCTGGTTCAGGGCATCGGCATGGCCCTCGCCACCTGGCTGCTCCTGACCCATCACACGGGTGGCTACACCACGCGGAGCCTCATCACCTTGCTGATCGGCGCGTTCGTGATCTGGGCGCTCTACGGGCATCGGGAGTCGGACGAGTGGTTCTCCCAGCCCGCATCGTGACCGAGTGATCCCGGGGCACCGGTGAGGTGCAGCGGGCGCGCACCCGCTCACGGCTGAGAGGCGGGNNGAGTGGCTACGACCGATGCAGCTGCAGGAGTGGGTCGACCTCACATCCGGGGGTATGAGCAAGCTCATCGACCGTTTGGAGGGTGCCGGCCTCGTGGCGAGGCTGAGCATGAGACCTCCGGGAGACCGGAGGGGAGTCGGGGTCGCATTGACGAAGAAGGGCAGCACGGTGCTCG
>DKBA01000300.1 GCA_002450985.1 Acidimicrobiia bacterium UBA6912 | reverse complement strand
GTGTGATCGTGGTACCACAGCGTGGTCGCCGACTGATCGTTCAGGTACTTGAACGTGGCCAGACCCGGCGTCCAGTCGTGCCCGTACTTGGCCTTGAAGTAGTCGTAGAACGTCCCGGTGGTCGCGTAGCCCGCCGGGATGTTCGCTGCGTTGGGCAGGTACCACGCCTCGGCGTACCCGTCACTGTCCTCCGTGGTGTGCGCCCCATGCACATGAGTCACGAGCGGCACCGGACCCGTATACCGACCCGGCGTCCCGCTGAACGTCGGCCTCGTGTCCCGCCCGGCCACACCACCGGGCGGGTTGGCCCAATGCAANNGTGAACGCCGGATAGTTGAACGTGCCACCCTGGGCCACCGTCCCCGGGAAGTCCAGCGATCCGTAGCTCCACACCGTGGTCTCGGGATGAGGCGGGGACAGAATGCGCTGAGTGAACTGCCGCACCCCGATGTTGTACTTGTCCTTGTTCTTGTTCGAGCCCTTGCTCAACGGCATCGCCGGCGGCTTCACCAACGGGAGCACGAATTTCACCACGTCCCCTGGTGGGAGCGTCCCCCCCGGGATCTGGAAGAGCACCGGCCTCCCCGTCGGCCCCAGCTTCATCATCAAGCCAGGTGAGATCACAACCGCAGCCGATGCGAGCGCGCCCGACTGCAAGAACTGCCTCCTCGTCAGCATCCTCAATTCCTCCCCCGCCCATCACAGGCGAATTGAGGGCCTCCCCCAAGAAGCAGACCTCGACGCTCCATCCGCCCGACTCCACGCCGGGACCGGCACGCGATGCCGCCTGCCTGCTTCCCACACAACCCAGTTGTGGTTGACACCAACACTACGCACCCAGACCGGCGCTGCAAGGCCCAAACGTCCCACAGCCCAGGAGCCTCCCGTGGCCGCCGCGGTCACCCCAGCGATGAACGAGTGACACCCCGCAGCTATGCGGTGTCGATGTTGGCGATGGTGCAGGTGAGCGTGCGGATGATGCTGGGGATCCGTTGGATGCTGTCGAGCACCAAGTGACCGAGGGCGTCGTTGTCGCCGGCGGTGACCCGGGCGATCACGTCGTAGGGACCGGTGACCACGTCTACCTTGCCGATTCCGGGGATCTCCCGCACCCCGGCAGCCACGCTGTCCTGTTGCTGGATGTCGGTCTGGATGAGGATGTAGGCGTCCACCTTCGTCGCACCTCCCTCAGTGCGAACGGTACCTATCGGTGCGACCGCTGAGTAGACCCTTTCACCCGAGCCACACCGCGCAATGTCGGCCCCACAGTCGCCGGTGGCAGGAGTACGGTTCGTTGCAGGCCAAATGCAGCGAGACGTTCTGTCGGTCGGGGGTCGTCGATTGGCTCGACCTGGGGGAATCTCTCCGGCCCGCCCGGGGCCGATCCGACCCCCGACTCCCTCACCTCCCAGTCACTCCGGCTGGGCTACCGCCGCCGCCCTCACGGTCCCCGCCATCACCGCCATCGCCTCCATGAACACGTCATGCGCCTCACCGGTCGTGGCCCGTCGCAACTGCCGCGCCAGGTCGGTGACGATCCCGGCCCCGTCCCTATCGATTCGGCGGATTACCTGTGCCGCGCGGGTATCGCCGCCATCAGTCCTTGGCTTCTTCGAGATAGAGCACGACTTCTGTGTTGCTGGCGACGGGCTCCCCCTGGGATGGTTCGCTCGCAGCCACGACGAACCGCACCCCATGACCGGCACCGCGGAAGCGGAGTGTCGGTTCGGCTGCCACTCCGGCGTCCCGCAACGTGCACACGGCGTCAGCGAGCGTCCGTCCCCTCAAGTCGGGCATCCGCATCGTGCGTGCCGGCGTCACCGCGATCGACACCCGCGTCTCTCCGCGCACCATCTCACTGGCGGCAGGTTCCTGGTGAACAACGACCGAACCTGGTTCGTGCACGTCCGATACGGTGACCTCCCCGACCGTGAGGCCAGAGGCTCGCAGCAGTTCGGATGCGAGAGCGACGGGGAGCCCCAGGAGATTGGGTACGGGTCGTTTGTCCCGAATCGAGCGTGGCAACCATCGCTCCTCGGGTGCCAGGTCTGGCTCGTGGAGGCGCAGCGCTGCGCGTCGGACGTGACGGGCCTCGTCGGCATCGAGACCGAACCGATCGCGCACCTCGGCGTGGGGCATACGCAGGAGGTCGGCACGGTGGAGGTCGCCGACCTGCCCGATGCGCTCTCGGATTTCGTCGGAGAGGCCCTCGATGTCGGCGACCGGCGTGTTGTCGGGGTGACCGATGGCGTCGATGCGGCGGGCGATGCCGTCTGCGAGGAACTGCAGGTCGAGCAATCCCGCTTCGCCGTACGGGTGCCGATCTGGGGACCCAACGCTGCGTACGAGAGTCCTCCCAATGTCGCTGGTCAGTTGATTGGCGGTCTCAATCGACATCGGAGACCCAGGTGCGAGGTCGACGGCGGTTCGCAGGTCGCCGTCGTAGCCGATGCTGACGACCCACGGCCGCCGCTCGTCCTCTGGACAGCAACACACCCGGTGCGCCCATGTGTAGAGCCGCTGCGGAATGTCGGCCACCTGTTGCCCCTCTTCGCCCTTCTTGCGTATCAACCACCGCAGGCTCACCGTTGTCGGTGGATAGTGCGCCTCGTAGCGACCCACTCCGAACGCCAACTGCTGAATGAGCGAGGCGCTCGAGGCGGGAACGGTGAGCGTGATCTGCGCCTTCTGCGTCGTCTCATCGATGGAGACGGCGATTCCCACGTGTGCTGGCTTGCTGGCGACCTCGTATCCGTCGAGGTTGGTCGATAGATCGAACTCCCACCCCGGTGGCGGCTCGTAGGGATACGGCCCGGCGGTCATCTTCGGTGCCGAAGCGAGGGGGTTGCCCATAGGCGCAAGGAACTCGACCTTCGGCCAGTTGGCCGACTCAGAGAAGACCCACGGATCCTTGCGCTCGATGACACCACGCTCGAAGCGGACGTGTGCCAGCTCCATGATGACGTTGACACAGACGTGCTCCATCGAGCGCGGCCGCACGACAGTGAGCATGAACTCCTGGATCCCTTCGAGCTGGCGAGGCCCGTTCACGAAAGTACGCAGCGTCTGGACGACGTGTGGTCGGGGCAGCACGAAGAACAGGGCCCGATTCGTTCCCAGGTGGTAGCTGGTGAGCTGGTGGTACATCTGCGACAAGTGGGTCGTGTGGGAGTACTCCTCGCGTTTCTCCACCGAGCGGTCCGTCGTCAGCAGATTCTCGGTGGGTGCCTGGTTGACCGGCTTGTCGCTCTGGCTGCCTGACAGCATGCCGCCCAACTCGGAACCGATTGCGCCGCCGGCGACGGCGCCCGCTGGCCCTCCAAGGGCACCACCGGCGGCAGCACCACCGGCTGCACCCAACGCCGACCAATCGATTTGCTTGTCCGAGTCGGCGATCTCGCTGTTGGTGGCTGTGGTTCCTCCCTTGCGCACCTGGACCTCGTCGAGCGAACGGGTCAACGTCGACCCGGTCTGGGTCACTAGCTCGAGCAGTTCGCGCCTCTTCGGTTGGAAGTCAGCGATGAAGGGATACTCGGACACGTCGATGTCGCGCTCACGCGGCTGAACGGTGACATGCACGAGCGCCCCGTAACAGGCGTCCTGTTCCGCCGACGTGAGAACAAACTCCTCAACCGATGGGTCGTAGTAGTACGGGACCAGGTTGCCCAGCGTCGACAACTCCTCTGACGTGTGACCCGTGATGCTGCACGTCACCTTCAAGTACGACACGGTGAGGTCGTCGTGGATCTGCTCGCTCTCTGGCGGCTCATACTCGAACACTGCGATAGATGGCTGCCAGCGTGGCGGCAGCTCTCGGCCGCAGTCACCCACATCAATCATGTCTTCGGTGACGCAGCGCCGCCGCCACGGAATGTCCACAGGAAGCGGGAGGACAGGATCGTCGGCCATGCGCGACACCCCTTCTCTTGGTCAACGGGTCTCGCCGTCCGACCCTACGCGGTCGGGGAGACCCTGCGTGTCAACCCGGCTCCATTCAGATGCCGAATACCCATCCAACACACCGCCGCTCAAGACTGCGAGGGCCATCCGCCGGTCATCTCGCTCGGCAGTGGTGCCGCGATCTCGTGTTCTCAGCGCCGAAGCCCGAATCTTGCATTGGACATGGTGACGGTCAAGCCCGCTGCGTTGCGGCAACCCGAGTTGGGCACCGGTGATCTGAAACGGCCCTGACCCCGATGTGGCGTCCTGCGGACATCCCCTTTTCGTGGCCGCGGCGGCGCCCAGTGCCTGGTCTCAACCCGGCCGCAGCACCTTCAGCTTCTTCTCCGCCGGTGCGATCACGTAGCTGTCGATCCCGGCGATGAGGGTCTCCGGGTCGGGGTACTCGCGTACCGGTATCACCCACCGGTCGTACGCCTCGAGGTCCTTCGCCATCGAATATTCCCCTCGGATCCCTCGAGCCACAACAGGACGACGAGGGTGGTGCGCAGGAACGGCACGAGCGGTGTTGTTCGCAGGTGCGGGACGACGGTGGCGAGTTCGTGGGGATGCTGGATGGGTCGGTGAGGTCGGCGACGATGAACCGGGGCTGCGGAGATTGGGCCGCAAGGGGGACCTTCGGCCGTAGCCGTGTGCACCAAGGAGGCGTCTCGTGAGGATTGGAGAGTTGTGTCTGGTGCACCTTGGGGGAGTGGCCCCCCTGGGGTCCATGAGGCGTGCACCTCGGTCGAGGGGGTTCCTCATGAGGTCGAAGCCACGAATTCTCTGGTTCGGCGCGTGCGTGGCGCTGTTGGTGGCGTCGTTGGCGTCCGGAGCGGGGGCGCTCGACGGTACCGGAGAGGACCCGTCGGTGCTGGTACCTGACGTGGAAGGACAATTCGCCTGGCTGCAGTTGCATGGCGATCCGATGGCGTTCCATGTCGGAGAGGGGGACGATCCGACCCTATACCGGCACTATCAGGCGATCGTGCGCGTGAACGGTTCGGATGGAACCCCGTACGTGATGTTGACGAGGAGCGGGAACAGTACGGCCGCCTCCCCGTGCCGGTGGTTTCCGCCCTACGACTGCGACGAGTTTGCCGGTGAGTTGCTGACCGTTCGCCTGGGGTCTCGTCAGAAGGATGGGGAACGACTGCGGTCCAACCTTCTGGACCCGGGGTCCCCTATGGCTTCTACGGCACCGGTCTTGGAGGACGCCGGTGCCGCCAGCGTCCATTTTGACGGCACTGTTCACCCAGATGGGAAGACCTGGCCGGCGTTCGCTCACCCAGGTGGCGTTCAAGTGGTAGGTGACGTTCTGGTAGTTCCCCTCGAGAAGTACTGCGAGCCTGGGTTTGGCGGTGCGAATGTTGACTGTCCGGAGGCGTTGGTGGATCTGAGTGGCCTCGCACTAATCGATGTGAGCGATCCCGAGTCACCAACACTCCTTCACTGGCAGCTCATGCCCCTGACCGAACTCGGCGTAGTCGGCGTGACCTATGTTGGTAACGGCGAGCACCCGGTCATGAGTGACCGGTATCTGTTCGTACTGACGTGGGGGAACTCTACAGTATTGCGGTTTGCCTGGTCGGACACAGGTGACCTCCGAACAACTCGAGATATCGAGCTTGATCCGTTCGTGTGGAATGAGGACATGCTTGGCGATGACAAGAGCAAGTGGTACGACTGGCAGATGCTCAACTTCGTCCGGGACCTGGATGGTCAGTTGTACCTGATCGGGGCAGATGACGTTTCCTCGGACGACATTCTTGGCCTCTTCGAGGTGAACTTGACACTTGACGAACCTGGAGAACAGATCATCGAATATGTGTCTGCGAGGCACATCAACCTCGACGGCCCAGACATGGGCGATCTTGACGCAGCGTCCGGCGTGTATGTGAGTCCCACTGGTCAATTGATCGTGTACACCGGGCCTCACGACAACGACCGCTACGATGGCTCCGTTGAGATGGGCGAGTTCCGGAACATCACTGTTTATCACGGTGCATTCCTTCCTGGCACGCCAGCGGTGGACAAGATGTGTCCCTGGGTGGAGCTGTATGAGCACAACTTCGCTCAACACGCCACTGGGGATCCCGGTCGGACATTGATGATGGACTTCGAGGACCGGTGGCTGGACANNTACATCGAGTTCATCGGCCCTGCACAACAGGCCATGTTGGTTTGGGATCTCGAGGTTGCGAGTTCCTTCATCGAGTACTTCGGGGGGTCCACGGACTGGGGTGACGAGGTCTCGTCGGTGAAGATGTCGCCGTTCGCCGATCCCGGCGGGCCGTACACGGGCACGGTGGATGTCCCGGTGCCGCTGAGCGGCGCCAATCGGTGCCTCACCGCGGACTCGGTGGCCTATGTGCCGGTGCAGTTCTTGTGGACCGTTGGCTCTGAGGCGTGCACGTTCTCGGATCCAACGGCACGCCAGCCTCAACTGACCTGTGACCAGGCGGGAACCTTCGAGATCACGCTCAGCGTGTGGTCACCAGCGGAGTGGCCGGGAGAAGTCTTCACTGCGGCCACGGAGGTCACGATCACCGAGCCTCCCAACCAGCCGCCAGTCGCTGGAGGCTTCTCGGTGACCGTTGCCGAGGACATTGCCGTGGGCACCAAGTTGGGCACGGTCACGGGCTCCGACCCGGACGCCGACCCGTTGACGTTCACGATCACCGCCGGCAACGACGGCCGACTGTTCAGCGTTGAGAGTGCGACGGGAGTGGTGACGACGGTTGGGGAGTTGGACTACGAGACCGCCACCCAGCACGTCCTCACCGTGGCCGTGTCCGACGGCGATCTCTCCGACGAAGCAACAGTGACGGTGACGGTCACCGATGTCGACGAGACGCCTCCGCCACCACCCCCTCCTCCGCCTCCGGGTCCGCCACCCGGCTATGAGCCGTTCGTGGACGATGATGGCTCGATCTTCGAAGCCGACATCGAGTGGTTGGCCTGGGAAGGCATCACCAAAGGCTGCAACCCCCCTGATTTCGACGACATGTTCTGCCCCGACGACTACGTCACCCGGGGACAGATGGCGGCGTTCCTCGTCCGGGCCCTCGAGTACACCGATGACGGCGGCGGGGACCTCTTCATCGATGACGACGACTCGATTTTCGAATTGGACATCGACAAGTTGAAGACAGCCGGGGTCACAAAGGGCTGCAACCCGCCTGACAACACGATGTACTGCCCGGACAGCTACGTGACGCG
>DKBA01000190.1 GCA_002450985.1 Acidimicrobiia bacterium UBA6912 | reverse complement strand
TCTCCCACCTCGACCCCGGTACCATCAGCCCGAACACGCCTACTCGAGAGAGCTCATGTCCACCGAATTCGATCCCCGTGCCAAGTTGAAGGAGCTCCAGTCGCGGCTGGACGATGCCAGGAGGTTCCTTTGACGTCGATCGCAAGATCGAGGAGCTGACCGAGCTGAGGGCGGCTGCGGCCGCTCCGGATCTGTGGGACGACCAGGAGCGGGCGCTGGCGGTCACTCGCAAGCTGTCCCAGCACGAGGCGACCATCGCTCAGATCGAGGAGCTGCAACAGCGCATCGAGGACGGGGAGGTGCTGCTCGATCTCGCCGCCGAGGAGGCGGACGAGTCGGCGGCAGCGGAAGTCGCCGCCGAGCTGCTCGACGTGGAGCGCATCCTCGCCAAGCTGGAGCGGGAGACGCTCTTCTACGCCGAGTACGACGATCGGCCTGCCATCGTCTCGATCCACGCCGGGGCTGGCGGCGTCGAGGCGCACGACTGGGCCGAGATGCTGCTGCGTATGTACGTGCGCTATCTGGAGCGCTCGTCGTTCCGTTTCGAGCTCGACGAGGTCTCACCGGGTGAGGAAGCGGGCATCAAGTCCGCAACGCTCACGGTCACCGGCGACCACGCCTACGGCATGTTCGAGTCCGAGCGCGGAGTGCACCGCCTGGTGCGCATCAGCCCGTTCGACTCGGCGTCGCGCCGGCATACGTCGTTCGCCGGTGTCGACGTCGTCCCTGAGGTCGAGGTGAACGACGTCGAGATCAACGAGGAGGATCTGCGGGTCGACACCTACCGATCGCAGGGCGCCGGCGGGCAGCACGTCAACACGTCCGACTCGGCGGTCCGCATCACGCATCTCCCCACCGGGATCGTGGTCGCCTGCCAGAACGAGCGCTCGCAGCTCCAGAACAAGAACCGCGCCATGCAGATCCTGGCCTCGCGCCTCGCCGAGCATGCTCGCGCCGAGCAGGCGAAGGAGATCGCCACCATTCGCGGAGAGCAGACCGAGGCCGGATGGGGACGGCAGATCCGGTCGTACGTGCTCCAGCCGTATCAGCTCGTGAAAGACCTGCGGACCGATCTCGAGGTGGGCAATGTCGGCGGCGTGCTCGACGGCGACATCGAGCCGTTCATGGACGCCTACCTCCAGTGGCGAAGAGCGGCACACGAGAACGAGTAGGCAAAGGTATCCGGTATCCGGTAGCCCTTGTTTCGCAATTGACGTTGGTTCGGTGTGTCAGGTGTCCGCTCCGCCATACGGTTCGGTCGGTACCGGATACCGAATACTGGCTACCGGATACCGGGCGCCGGAGGCGCCGTAGAAGCTTTGTGTTCATCCGTGGCGTGGTTACCATCCAGCGGGCGGAGTAGGGGCTCATCCAACAGAAATGGGGGCGGTGCGCGCTGCGCCGTCGATCCCACAGCGAGGACCCATGATCCGTCTCCAGAATGTGACGAAGGTGTACGACGGTGGCGTCGTCGCGGTCAAAGACGTTGCGCTCGAGATCGCCAAGGGCGAGTTCGTGTTCCTCGTCGGTCCGTCGGGCTCGGGCAAGTCCACCCTGATCCGGCTCATGATGCGAGAAGAGCGCCCCACGTCGGGCGACATCTGGGTCGCCGGGAAGCACGCCTCCGACCTGGCCAACTGGAAGATCCCGCACTTGCGCCGTTCGATCGGCACCGTCTTTCAGGACTTCAAGCTGCTCCCGACGAAGACCGTCTACGAGAACGTGGCGTTTGCCCTCGAGGTGACGGGCAGGCCGCGCTCGGTGATCCGCAACCAGGTGCCGCAGGTCCTGAAGCTCGTCGGCCTCTCCGCCAACGCCGACCGCTACCCACGCCAGCTCTCCGGCGGCGAGCAACAGCGGGTGTCCATCGCCAGGGCGTTCGTCAATCGTCCCTTGATCCTGCTGGCCGACGAGCCAACCGGAAACCTCGACCCGGCGACGTCGGTCGGCATCATGCGCATCCTCGACCGCATCAACCGCACCGGCACGACCGTCGTGATGGCGACGCACGACCACGCCATCGTCGATGCGATGCGGCGCCGGGTGGTCCAGTTGGAGCGGGGCCGCGTCGTCCGTGACCAGCACGGCGGCGTCTACGAACGCCGGCTGCGCACGGCGGGGGAGATCACCGAGGAGCTCGCTCCCATTCCGCCGGTGAGCGCCGCCGAGCCCGACATCCCGCCCGCCCCACCTGCGCCCGCGGCCAGCGCGACGCCCGTCGCCGGACCGCCTCCGGCAGCCGTTGCTCCCAGCGAACCACCGGCTACGCCGCGAACCGACGGCGAGCACTCGGTGCCGGGACTCGAGGCGATGCCGGTGGACGAGGAGTTGCGCGACGAGGATGCGCCGTGAGCCTCCAGTACGTCTTCCTTGAGGCGTTCAACAACATCCGCCGCAATGCCTTGGTGGTCCTCGGGGCGATCCTCGCCGTCTTCATCTCTTTGTTGCTGATGTTCGGCACGCTGATCTTCGGTGAGATCGCCCGCATCAACACCCTGCGCTGGTCGGAGGACGTGCGGGTGATCGTGTTCCTGCGCGACGAGTTCCGGGACATCGACGCCCTCCAGGCCGAGGTCGAGAGCTGGCCGGAGGTGGCGGACGTCTTCTACCTGTCGAAAGCCGAGGCGTACGACGAGGCGCTCGAGCTGCTGCGGAACAACGCGGCGGCGCGGCGCGTGATCGAGGAACAGCCGACGATCCTCCCCGCCTCCCTCCGGGTGCGGCCGGTGGACCTCAACGAGTACGACACCATCGTGCAGCGGCTCCAGGGTTCGCCCGGGGTCGAGCGCATCATCACCGCCGGCCCGCAGGTCGATGCCCTCGCCCGGCTCCGCGACGGATTACGCGTCGTGTTCTGGGTACTGTCGATCGCGCTCGGTGTCGCCGCCGTCGCCCTCATCGCCAACACGATCCACATGGCGATCTACGCGCGGCGCGAGGAGATCGAGATCATGCGATTAGTAGGTGCGTCGAACTCGTTCGTGCGCATCCCGTTCCTGCTGGAGGGGATGATCGAGGGCTTGTTCGGAGGTGTCATCGCCATCGGAGTGGCGGTCGGGGTCTACCGGCTGTCGCTCGACCGACTCACCGAGCTTCCCTCGTTCATCGACATTCAGATCGGTAATGAGTTCCTGGTGCGCTGGGGTGTTCTCACGTTGGCTTTCGGAGTGCTGGTCGGAGCCATCGGTTCGAGCCTCAGCCTGGCGGTGCACAGATACTTGAGAACGTGAGCCGCCGATTCCTCCTCGTGCTGGCCGCGCTCACCGTTGCCATCGCCGCTGCGGCGCCGGTCCGCGCCCTCGACCTCGAGGACGATCTCGAACAGGTGGAGAGCCGGGTCGCCGAGGTGTCGTCTCAGATCGCCGCGGCGGGCGAGAACCGCTCGACGCTGGCCACCGACATCGTCGACACCGAGACCCGCCTCGACGACCTCCTCGTCGACGTGGGCCGTACCCGGCTCCAGCTGGACACGGTGCACGCCCAACTCGGCGAGCACCAGGATCTCCTCGCCACGGCCCGCGCCCAGCTCGAGACGTTGCACGCGGAGCTCGCCAGGACCCAGGACGAGCTCGACACCGGCAGGGACGAGGCCGTGCAGTGGGCGCGCGAGCTCTACATGGGCTCGGGGCAGGACGAGACCTACCTCGCCCTGTCGGCGGCGCACCTGAGCGACATCAACGTGGGGCTGGAGTACCTGGACCGGATCGCCACCGAGAACTCGCGCGCCATCGTCGTGTACGAGGCGCTGCAGCGTCTCGAGGAGGAGCAGGCCGAACGAGTTCGGGCCCGGGAGCGGTCGCTGACCGAAGCCATCGCGGAGCTCGGTCGCCTCGAGGGCGAGCTGACCGATCTCAACGCCCAGCTCGCAGACCAGCAGGCCGCGATCGAGACGGAACTCGCCAACCAGAGAGCGAATCTCGCCGAGCTGGACACCTCCATCGAGGCGTTCGAGGGCGAGCTCGCCTCGCTCGAGGCGGAGCAGGGCCGCATCGAGGCCGCCATCGCCGCGGAGCAGGCTGCGGGAGACACGACCGGCGACACGGCCGATGCCGGGGGCGGGGACACGTCGACCGGGGCGTTCGTCCGTCCCGTGCCGGGCCGGATCACGTCAGGGTTCGGTCCTCGCACCCACCCGATCCTCGGCTACGTCCGAATGCACACCGGCATCGACTTCACGGCGCCGTACGGTCAGGAGATCCGGGCGGCGCAGGGCGGGCGCGTCATCCTCGCCGGATGGTTCGGAGGCTACGGCAACACCATCGTGATCGATCACGGCGGAGGCATGGCAACCCTCTATGCCCACCAGTCGGAGCTGGCCGTCGGGTACGGCGCCGGCGTCGGCGCCGGCGACGTCATCGGCTACGTCGGATCGACGGGCCTGTCCACCGGACCTCACCTGCACTTCGAAGTGCGGATCAACGGCTCGCCGGTGGATCCGGCGCCCTACCTCTGATGGCGCGCAAGGGTGGCTCGGGTCGGAAGGTCGTGGCGACGAACCGTCGCGCCCGCCACGACTACGACGTGTTGGAGACCATCGAGTGCGGCATCGCGCTCACCGGGTCGGAGATCAAGAGCGTGCGCGCCGGCCAGGTGCAGCTCAAGGATGCGTACGCCGAGATCCGAGGAGGGGAGGTGTGGTTGACCAGCGCCCACATCGCCCCGTACAAGTTCGCCCATCTCGGCGGCCACGAGCCGGAGCGGCCCCGGAAGCTGTTGCTGCACCGGCGCGAGATCGAGCGGCTCATCGGCAAGGTCAACGAGGCGGGTCTCACCTTGATCCCTCTCAGCGTGTACCTGACGGAGGGGCTCGCCAAGGTCGAGCTGGCGCTCGCCAAAGGCCGCCGGACCATCGACAAGCGACAGCGGATCAAGGAACGCGAGCAGCAGCGGGAGATGGACCGGGCCCGCGGCCGGGTGCGCTGAATCTCGGGCCGATCTGGAGCGGTGGCAGGACGGGGGAGCTGTGGGCAGAGTCGCGTCGCTGCTCATGATCCTTGCTGCTCACAGCGCAGCACCAGCAACGACCAGGACGGCACGGCGACCGTCGCAGCGGCCTCGTACCGGATCCCGTCGCTGGGGGTCACCTCCGGGTTGGCGGTGGAGAGCTCGACGATCCACGATCCGCCGAGCTCGGCCGGCGGCAAGGTGAAGTCGACGCTCTCGGAGTGGGCGTTGAAGAGCACGTAGAAGGTGCCGTCCGTGATCCGCCGGCCCCTGGCGTCGGGATGGCGAATGCCGTCACCGTTCAAGTACACGCCCAGCGTCTTGACGTAGCCGGTCTCCCACTGCTCGGTCGTCATCTCGGTGCCGACGTTGGAGAACCACGCGATGTCCTCGACGCCGGCGCCGTGGATGCGCCGTCCCTGGAACCAGCGGCGGCGTCGGAACACCGGATGCGCCCGGCGAAACGCAACGAGGCGGCGGGTGAAGCGAAGCATCTCCGCATCGGCCTCGTCCCAATCGAACCAGGAGATGTCGTTGTCCTGGCAGTAGGCGTTGTTGTTCCCGCCTTGGGTGCGACCCCGCTCGTCGCCGCCGAGGATCATCGGGATGCCTTGAGAGAGCAGGAGCGTGGCGAGGAGGCTGCGCGCCCGCCGCCCGCGACGTTCCCTGACCGCGGCATCGTCGGTTGGACCCTCGGTGCCGGAGTTCCACGACCGGTTGTCGTCGGTGCCATCCCGGTTGCCCTCGAGGTTCGCCTCGTTGTGCTTGTGGTCGTACGACACGAGATCCCGCAGCGTGAAGCCATCGTGAGCGCTGATGAAGTTGACGCTGGCGTACGGGCGACGGCCCGTGGCCTCGTACAGGTCCGAGCTGCCGGTGAACCGGGCGGCGAGCTCGGCGAGCGACTGGTCCTGTCCCCGCCAGTAGTCGCGCACCTCGTCGCGGTAGCGGCCGTTCCACTCCGACCAGAGCGGAGGGAAGTTACCGACCTGGTAGCCCCCCTCGCCGANNTGCTGGATCAGCTCGAAGAAGGTCGACAGACGGTCGACGTCGTGCAGCTCGCGAGCGAGCGTCGAGGCGAGATCGAAGCGGAAACCGTCGACGTGCATCTCGGTCACCCAGTAGCGCAGGCTGTCCATGATGAGCTGGAGCACATGGGGATGGCGCATGTTGAGGCTGTTGCCGGTTCCCGTGTAGTCCATGTAGTACTTGGGGTCGTCGGCCACCACCCGGTAGTACGCCGCGTTGTCGATGCCGCGGAACGACAACATCGGGCCGAGGTGATTCCCCTCTGCGGTGTGGTTGTAGACCACATCGAGGATCACCTCGATGCCGGCGCGGTGCAGCGTTCTCACCATCGCCTTGAACTCGGCGGCGATGCCCTCGGGATCCGCATCGTGGGCGTACTCGTTGTGCGGTGCGAAGTAGCCGATCGAGTCGTAGCCCCAGTAATTGCGGAGCCCCTTCTCGACGAGATGCTGGTGGTGGATGAACTGGTGAACGGGGAGGAGCTCGATCGAGGTGATCCCGAGCGTGGTCAGGTAGTCCACGACGGCGGGGTGGGCGATCCCGGCGTAGGTGCCGCGCAGCTCGGGGGGCACCTCGGGGTGCCGCATGGTGAATCCCTTGACGTGCACTTCGTAGATGACCGTGTCGTGGAGCGGGATGTCGGGCCGGCGGTCGTTCTCCCAGTCGAAGAAGGGATTGACGACGACGGCCTTGGGGACGAATCGGGCGCTGTTGCGCCGGTTCGGCGCACCGAACGGGTCGGGCATCCGGTAGGGGAACACCGCCTCGTCCCATCGCAGCGCCCGGTCGACGGCCTTGGCATAGGGGTCCAGGAGGAGCTTTGCGGGGTTGCAGCGCAGACCACGCGCTGGATCCCACGGCCCATACACCCGGTAGCCGTAGCGCTGGCCCGACCGCACCGACGGGAGGTAGGCGTGCCACACGTGGCCATCGATCTCCTCGAGATCGAGGCGTGTCTCCCGCCCCTGACGGTCGAACAGGCACAGCTCGATCCGCTCGGCGACCTCCGAGAAGATCGAGAAGTTCGTCCCGATGCCGTCGTACGTCGCTCCCAGCGGGTAGGGCTTGCCCGGCCACACCTCGAGGCGGAGGGCGCCTGCGATGCGAGGTCCCGCCGACCGTTGGGGACGTGGTCTGTCTGGCGTCATGATGCCTCGTCGCTGTCTCGATGGGGGAGGGGGAGCCGGTCACGCCGTCCGTCGCGGCGCGGCGCCCAGGCTATACGAGGCCGTGCACGGCACCGGCGGTTCCCTCGAGGGCCCGCATTCGGATCGGGCGATGCGCGGGGGAAATGGTGCGTACGGCCTGGGGCCAGGGACACCCCGAAACGGTAACCTGGCACCTCGCCGGTTCGCCGGCAGAGCTTTGCGAGACGCCAGGAGATGTAGGTGGACGTTCTGCTCTCATGGGCCGCAGCGGCGGCAGCCGCACCGGCGGCCGGAATCGATTGGATACGCACGGTCGGGATACTCGGCATCATCGGCGTGTGGGCGTGGCGCGGCTTCCACGCGGTGTTCTCGCGGCGTCGCGCCCGGCTGGCGGCGCTGGCTGCCGATCGCGAACCAGCGCAAGAGCAGCAACAACTCGAGGGCTGATCCTGCTTCGGCTCAGCCGGCGACGAACTCCTCGATGCTGCCGAAGAGGTTGGGAAGTTGATCGGGCCCGAACTCGCCGGGCCGCCGCAACAACACCTGGCCGTCTGGTCCCGTGACCACCCAGAAGGGGAACGCCGGGGTTCCCAGGCTCGTGGCGAGACTCCCGTCGGGGTCGACGAGGACGGGGAACGGGAACTGCGAGGCGTCGAGATACGGGACGAGTGGGTTGCCGCGAGTGTCGTCGATCGACGTGGTGATGGTGACGACCTGGACGTGCGGGTAGTCGGCGCCGGACTCCTCCAGGAAGGTGGCAAGCGCAGGCAGGTCGTTCTGGCAGTGCGGGCACCAGTGCGCCCACACCAGCCAGACGGTGGCATTCTCTCCGTCAGGGGCGTAGATCACGCGCTCACCCGAGTAGTACTCGTCTCCGGTGAGGCCGGACAAGCGAAGACCGGATTGGACGGCGGGGTCCGGGCCTGACGATGGGAATGCCGGAAGCCCGTCGGTCTCCGTGGCGGACGTCGCCTCGCCTGCGGCGATCGCATCTCCGAGCCGGGCGACCTCGATGCCCTGTTCCAGCTCGTCGACAGCTCCCGTGAGGCCGTCGAGCTCTGCCTGGAGCTCGCCCACCCTGCCTGCGGCGGCCACGGCGTTGGCGCCCGCCGCTTCGGCCTCCGATCGCGCATCGCGGGCGGCCTGCAGCGTGATGAGCTGGACGACGAGGACGGCGACACCGAGAACGACGGCGGCTCCTGCCAGCCACGTCGCCGCCCGGCTGCTGCGCGGGGGAGTCGGCGGGCTCGCGACGATCTCGGGAATGAGGTCCTCTGAGGTTGGTGTTGTCACGGGTGCCATTATGACGCACCTCGGGAGGTCGACCCGTGGGCCGATCGTCCCGATCGTGAGGTACGATGGAGTCGCTGCGGAACGCAGCGTCACGGGGGTGACGCGGTTTCGACCGTGAGGGTCGAGGTGCCGGAAGCGAGCCGAGGTCCCCGGAGTCCTCGCTAAAGAGCCGGGAAACACATACGTGCCGACAACGAACTGGCACTGGCTGCCTAACAACTAGCAGCCTGTCCGCCCGGGGGGTGCCTGCCTCGCCGGAATCGGGCAACGCAATGCAGGACGCAGCCGTCGGGGTTCCGGTGACCGACGGTCAAGATCACCGCCGGATAGGGTCGTGGACAACGTGCCGACAGCGGTTCACGGCCCGAAAGCTCGCTGTTGGCTGCGCTCGGAGACGCCGACGCTGAAACCTCATGGGACGGGGGTTCGACTCCCCCCACCTCCACGAGAACCCCGCCGCAGACGGCGGGGTTCTCTCGCGTCGTCGGTGGGTGCTCGGTCGATGCCTGTTCGGCATCCTGAATGGCTCCCCCTTCAGGGGGAGCTGGCGGGCCCGGAGGGCCCGTCATGAGGGGGTTGCTCGGCCCCGACGAACGGTGGATTCCCCCGCATCGCCGTGTCCTGGGACTGCCCGATGGGAGGATCGTTCGCACCGCCGGGCTACGGGCTGAATGAGCCGCTCGACCCTTGGCAGCCCGGAGACGACCTGCAATGATTCGAGTGTTCTGCCCCCCGGTTAGGGAATGGAGAGCGGGGAGGGCGACGTCCGAAATGGATTCGAGAAGGGCCAGGAGATTGTCGTCTTTGACCGGGAATGAGCGAGGGAAGTCCTCCCGAGCCGTGGCGATCCTCGAGTACCAGCCTTCAGCCGGCTGCGAGCGAAACCCGCGTGCAGCACGCCGCCTCGGTTGCGAGCGCCGCGATCAGCGGCAGCAACTCGCGGGGCCGCGTGATGCGGGTCTTGAAGCGACGCCCTCTCAGCTCAACGGTCAGCGCACCATCTGCGAATGCCTCCGGCAGCCGTACGGTGGCTTTGATGTGCGCGGCCGCGGGCGCAGTCGCATCCAGCAGTATCACGCAGGCGTGCTCTTCGAGACTCAGCGATCTCGTGTCCTCGACGACACGCACCTTGAACCCCTCGATTCCCAGCATGTCCGCCAGCGCGGTTGCCAAGAGGTACGGCTTGGCCGACACGAGCACGCTCACAGTTTCGGGAGTTTCCATTGAGCACATTCGTACCGGGAGGCGGAGCCTCTGGCATCGCCAACAGTGATGATTCCGGCGTCGTTCGCAGCGTGGTCGTGATCGACGATCACCTGCTGCTCGCCGAAGCCCTCGTCGACGTGCTCGAGGGATACGGCGTCGCCGCCCGTGCCGCCGAGGCGCTCACCATCGAAGGGATCTTGAGCGATCTCAGCGCCAACCCGCCCGATGCGGTGATCCTCGATCATCATCTCGGCGGCGAGATCGGGACCTCGACGGCGCTGATCCCCGAGATCAACGCCCTCGGCATCGCCGTACTCGTCGTGACCGGCGACATGGGCCGGCTGACGGTCGCGGAGTGCCTCGAGGCCGGAGCCGCAGGCGTGCTCAATAAGGGCGTGCCTGCCGGTGCCGTGCTCGAGGGGCTGACCAAGGCAGTGTCGGGCCGCCAGATCGTCACCGCAGCGGAGCGCCAGGAGCTGATCGCCGCACTGCGCGAGGACCGGTCGCGGCGCAACCGCCGGCTGTCCCGTTTCAACGAGCTGACCCCGCGTGAGGCGGAAGTGCTGCGGATGATCTGTGACGGGCTCAGTGCCACCGAGATCGCGGACGAGTCGTACGTCTCCCTGGCGACGGTGCGCTCCCAGATCCGCTCGATCCTCATGAAGCTCGGGGTGCGCTCACAGCTCGCCGCCGCCGCCGAGGCGCGCCAATCCGGCTGGCTCGCGGCGACAGACCCCGACACCGACCT
>DKBA01000247.1 GCA_002450985.1 Acidimicrobiia bacterium UBA6912 | reverse complement strand
GTCGCGGACGAACACGTCGCCGTGGTGGCCCTCGGCACCCAGCGTCAGCTCGCCGGTTGCGGCGTGGTAGCTGAGCACGGTCATACCGCTGCTGTTGACGATCATCAGGTCGCCGTGGGCGCCCTCGGTGCCGAGCTCGAGCGAGGCGTCGCCGCCGGCGAGCTTCACCGTCTCGGCGCCGTCGCTCCCCACGAGCACGACGTCGCCGGCGTTGCCCGCGGCCCCGAGCCGGAGCCGTCCGGTGGCGGCATCGAAGTCGAACGCCTCGACGAGCGTCCCGGCGACGCTGTGTCTGGTGACGATGTTCCCGTCCTGATCGATTCGGGCGATCTCGTCGCCCGCCTCGGTCTGCAAGATGAGGTCGTGGTCGACGATGACGACGTCGGTGTTGGCAATCGGCATGGAAGCTCTCCCCTCTCCGGCTGGTCCGTGCACGCGCTGCGGCGCCCACTCGAAACGTACAGAGCGCGCCACACGGGTCGTGATACGGATTCGTCGGGCACGCACGACGGGGGCGTTGCGCCCTCACCGCGCCCGGCGTCGCCCGGCTGCTGCGATCGCCGGCCGCACGGCGACCTCCGCAGCACCGCCCGTCAGCTCGCCGGATCGATCTCCAGCGCCAGCACGATGAACTGGGTGAACTGGCCAGGGCTGAAGTTGTTGTCGCTGACGATGACGAGCGTGCGCCGGCCATCGGGCAGGTCGGGCCCGAACGTCATGCCCTCGATGTTGTCGATCGGGACACCCAGATCATCGAACGCAAACACCTCTCGCTGCGACACGGGCGTGAACGCAATCGGGGCGCCACCGTCGTACAGGGCATCGATCGCCAGCACGTCGGTCGCCCCCTGCGTGGACACCTCGTTGATCACGACGACGTTGCCGGTCCCGCCGCCGAGCACTCCGCCGACCGAGAAGGATCGCTCCATCACCAGCATGGTCCCGACGTCGTCGATCGGCAGTACCTCGACGATCCCATTGACGCCGAAGATCGCCGACGGCTCCGCCCACGGGCCCACCTCGTACACGTACTCGTTCACCGGCGTCCGCTTCGGCAGGTCGTACGTGAGGATGCGGGCGAGGCTGCCGTTGGTGAACGTCGACGCGGGGCCGTCCTGGAGCAGCGCTCCCTCACCGGCCGTCACGAGATTGCGCCCGTCGGGCGTCACGTTGAGGCTCTCGAACGACAGGTTGAACCGCACGCCGCGGTCGACGCCGTTGGGGATGTAGTGCTCCGGGATCGGCAGGTCCGCCGTCACCCGGCCGTTCAGGTTGTAGCGCCGGATGAAGGGATCGATGATCGGGTCGGCGAGCGGATTGCCCTCCGACGACACGAAGAGGAACCCCTCGCGACCCAAGGTCAGACCCTCGGGGTCGAGCCCACCCGGGGCGAACGGGATCTTCTTGTCCTCGAAGACCGGTGTAACGGCGACGAACTCGACATCGCCGTCGTCCAGGGTCCCGTCCGACAGATCGACGGACACGGTGTAGTAGCGCACCGGGTCGCCGGTCGGCCGGTTGCCCTGGTCGTCCGACAGGGTGTAGTAGACGTCCCGGCCGGCGTCGTACGTGATGCTCGACAGTCCGCCGACCTCGGTGCCGCCGAACATCGTCCCGGTGGGCAGCACGACCTCGCCGAGGACCTCCACTCCCGACACCGTCTGCGCCTCGTCGTCGTCCGACATGGCGGCAGCGGGTGCCGCCAGCACGACCGCCAGGGCAATCACGCCGATCGATCCGAGCCGCCTGCGTGAGCGTACGTGCATGCTCCCTCCCATCCCCGAGACGAACTCTCGATAGGAGCCTACTCACCCGGCGCCGGTCGTGATCCTCGTAGCTGCGACGTGGCGCCCGCCGCGCTGCGTTTCCGTCACACCCGTTCGATACGGTGTCGCCACCGACCCGACGAGAGGAGGATCCAACGCCGAGGAGTATCGTGAATGGTGCCATGTCGATCTTGCAGACCGGTGACCGCATCCCGATGTCGTGGGACGAGTACGCGGCACTCCCCGTCCATCCCAGAGGCGAGTACATCGACGGCGAGTTCGTCGTGAGCCCGTCACCCACGAACCGACACCAGGGGATCTCACTCGACCTGGCCATCGCGATGAAGCAGGCGCTCCCCGACGGCGTGCGAGTGCTGGAGGCGTGGGCGTGGAAGCCGGGCGCCGACGAGTTCATCCCCGACCTCATCGTGTTCGACGGCACCGACGAGCAGGTGCGCTACACCGGCACCCCGCATCTCGTCGTCGAGATCCTGTCGACCGATCGGGGACGGGATCTGCTGCGCAAGCTCCACAAGTACGCCGCCGCCGGGCTCGCCCGCTACTGGGTGGTGGATCCCGACGGCCCGGAGATCATCGAGTACCGCCTCGTCCGGGACACCACCGCCTACGCCGAAGCCGGATCGCACACCGGGAGTGAGCCCGTGTCGCTCGACATCGGCGTGGCGACGGTGACGTTGACCCCGGACCGGCTCGCCGTCTGAACCGCCCTCACCCCCGGCCCGGCAGCGGGGTGCCGCACGCATCGCAGAACCGGGCCGCCGCGCCGTGCACCGCCGACCCGCAGCCGGGGCACGACACCTCACGCTGCTGCCGGCCGGTCGCCACCTCGGCCGAGACGATTCCCGTCGGCACCGCGATCACGCTGTAGCCGGTGATCATCAACATCGCCGCGAGCACCTGGCCGAGCGGCGTCGACGGGGCGATGTCGCCGAACCCCACCGTGCTCATCGTCACGATCGACCAGTAGAGGCCGCGGAACATCGAGTCGTAGCCGTTCTCCGGCCCCTCGATGAGGTACATGGTCGAGCCGACGATGACATTGATGAGCAGCACGACGACGAGGAACACGATGATCTTGCGGGAGCTGGCCCGCAGCGCCCGGATCAGGTAGTTCGCCTCGCTGATCCACCGCGCCATCTTCAGCACCCGGAACACCCGCAGCAGCCGCAAGGACCGGATGACGAGCAGCGATTGCGCCCCCGGCAGGACCAGGCTCACGTACACCGGGAGGATCGCCAGCAGGTCGATGACGCCGAAGAAGCTGGTCGCATAGCGGCGGCGGTTCTCGACGGTCCACAGCCGGGCGATGTATTCGATGGTGAACAGAATCGTCACGATCCACTCCAGCACCAGGAGGGTCGTGCCGTAGCGGTCCTCGATCTGCTCCACCGTCTCCAGCATCACCAGCAGCACGCTGAAGACGATCACCGCCATCAGCACCACGTCGAACGCCTTCGCCGCAGGGGTGTCGTGATCGAAGATGACGTGGCGGATGCGTTCCCGAAGCCCTTGCTCGGTACGGTTCATGGCGGGGAGGGTAGGCAAAGCGGGCGGGGTGAACCCGGGAGCGCCCGGCGCGTCGGAGCCATGCCCGCGTCTTGCCTGAAGAGAGGCACCATGAACTGGGCAGGCACTGCCACCGTCGTGATCGTTCTTCGTCGTGCGAGCCATCGTCGTCGGTCGGCGGGCGTCCCCCGAACCCCTCCGGCGGTATACCGGCGTACGGTGCCTCGAGGTCATAGGGCTGATGGCCTCCCTCGGATCGCCGAGATGGTTGCCCAGATGGGCCGGCCGGCGCATACCGCCCGGCCGCCGGTGAACGCCGCGCACCTCGCCCGCCTGACCTTCAGCCGGGTCGGTGACGAGTGGTCCCTCGAGTGCATCGACCGCAACGGGGAATTTCGGCCGTACCCGAGGCCGCCGACCGGACGCGGGTCGGCAGCTATGTGCTCGCGGCCACCGACGACGACCCCATCGAGGTGGTCCGGGGAAGACGCCGCCGCGAGGTCCCGCCGAGCGTGGCGGTCAGCCGAGCATACGATTGGCCAGGCTCTGGTCGAAGGCGAAGCTCCATATCTCGGCCACCTTCCCGTCCCGGATGGCGTAGCCGAGCACCTCCCACGCCTCGATCTCCTCACCGTCTCTCGTCGCCGTGCTCTTGTGCAGGCTGTACGCGTTGGGGTCGTCGGCCAGCACGTTCTGCAGCTCGGCGCGGAAGGTCCCGCCGGTCTGCTGTACGACGCCGTCGAGGAAGGCAGCGGCCGCCTCCTTGCCCTCGTGGTCGACGGCGAGCGGGTGCTCTCCGGCGATGTGCCACACGAAGTCATCCGTCCAGATCTCCATGATCGATGCGATGTCGCCTGCTGCGAACGCCGCGTAGGCGCCTTCGATCATCGCCACGTTCGGGTGGGCGATCTCCCAACCTCCTCGTTGCGTCCCCACCCCACCCTACGCGGCGGGTCTGGAGCGGCGCGATGCGTCCTGTCGGATCGCGACCGGATTCCGTCATACCCGCCCGACATGATCGGGGTGACACTTGCCGCAGGAGGACATCGGAGGTGTACGGTGCATGACATGGCGGACTTGCTCCGCAAGTCCGTTGCAGTTTCCAGAGGAAACTGCGCAACGAAGGATCGAGAGCAGGGTGATGGTGACGACCGCACGACCAGGGGACCGCACGCCGATGTCGTGGGACGACTACCAAGCACTCGGCCCCGACGTGCGTGGCGAGTACATCGACGGGGAACTCGTGATGAGCCCGTCTCCCACGCTGCCGCACCAGAGGATCTCGTTCAGGCTTGCCGTCGCCCTCGATGCAGCGCTGGAGCGGCCCGCGATGGTGGCCGAGGGTTGGGCGTGGAAGCCGGACCGCGACGAGTTCGTTCCCGATGTCATGGTGTTCGACGACGCCGGTGAGGTGACACGGTTCACGGGCGTCCCGCACCTCGTAGTCGAGATTCTCTCGTCCGACCCGGCCGCCGACATCATCCGCAAGGCACGCAAGTACGCCACGGCAGGGCTCGAGCGCTACTGGATCATCGACCCGGAAGGGCCCGAGATCATCGTGTACCGCCTTGAAGACGGCATCCTCGTCGAACAGGCGCGCCACGGCCCCGGCACCGAGGCGAGCCTCGACGTCGGCCCAGCCCAACTGACGTTGGATCCGGCGACGCTACTGGACTGAATCCCGCTGCCGCCCGCCGGCGAAACGGCCGTCAGCCGATGTCGGCGTGATGATGGTGAGCATCTCTCCCGCGCCCAGCACCCGGCCGAACAGCGCAACCACATGCAGCGTCCCCAGCCATTCGGTGCCACCCGACTCGTCGACGACGGCGAGCACGGCGATGACGGGTGCACGTTGCCCGGTGTACGGTGGAACCCATGGCCGAGAACAAGACACAGGTCACCGACGTGGACCCGGCGGACTTCATCGCATCCGTCGAGCATCCCACGCGGCGGGCCGATGCCGAGACGTTGCTGGAGATGATGCGCCGGGTCACCGGGTGCCAGGCGAAGATGTGGGGCCCGTCGATCGTCGGGTTCGGCCGCTACCACTACACCTACGAGAGCGGACGTGAGGGCGAGTACATGCTCACCGGCTTCTCCCCCCGCAAGGCCAACCTGGTGCTCTACGTGATGCCGGGCTACGAGGACAAAGACGAGATCCTGGGCCGCCTCGGGAAGCACCGCATCGGCAAGAGCTGCCTCTACGTCAACAAGCTGGCCGACGTCGACCTCGACGTGCTGGAGGAGATCGTGGCGACCGGCGTCGAGGAGATGCGCGACCGCTACGAGATCCTCGAAGGCTGACGGGCAGGCCGTCCCGGGGTGACGCTCGACTCGGGACCCTGCTCCAGCGACGTGACGTTCGAGAAAGCGAAGTGGGGCTCCCGGAGGAGCCCCACCGTACCGCCCTGTCCCAAACCTCGGCCCACCCGAAGCCCCCACCTCGGGTCTCTACCAGCCGCCGTCTGCCCGAATCCCCATTCGTTGCCGACACGGATGAGACACCCGAGGCCGACCGATCTGACATGCCACCGGGCGAATGGGGCGAGCGACTCGGAGGGGGCGGCTCGACCCACCGGCCTCGGTTGGGCTCCGCGGGCACCTGGCGGGTAGGTTCTCAGCGTCATGACGGTGGGGAACACGCTGGTGATCGTCGGGTCCGGGCCGGTCGGCATGGTTTCGGCCCTGCTCTTGAAAGACCGCTTCAACCGGGTCGTGCTGCTGGAGCGGCAATCGCAGGAGCGTTTCCTGCGCACCAGGGGCTTCACGTTCCCCATCGTCCTGTCGCCGGCGGCGATCCGGGTACTCGAGCGGGTCGGCGTGTGGGAGGCGATCTCCGCCGAGCGCTCGCCGTATTTCGGCGTCGTCATCCACAAGCGGCTGCTGGGCAGGGAGCTCACCTGGACGGCGAAGCGAGCCGGCGTCTACTCGCACTGGCGCAACCACATCGTCGCCAGCCTCTACCAGGCCGTCCGGCACCACGGCATCGAGGTGGTGTTCGAGGCCGACGTCACGGACATCGATTTCGCCGGCCACGTGTGCACGGAGGCGACGCTCGGCGACATCCCCTTCGACCTCCTGCTCGGGGCGGACGGGATCCACAGCCTCACCCGCCGCCGTCTGGCCGCGGCGCACCCCGACTTCGCCGAGGACGAGTTCGGCTCCACGCTGCTCGACAAGTGGTACGCCTACCGGCTGCCCTCGACGGGCGCCCTCGCCGAGCGCTTCGACGGCGGCGAAGGGCACTTCGCCCTCCACGTCCACGTCGACAACGTGCCGCAGTACCCGGACGACAAGTACCGGCTCATCACGGTGGCGATGACGCAGCCACGGGAGGAGATCAGCGTCGTCGCCAAGTACGGCGCCG
>DKBA01000030.1 GCA_002450985.1 Acidimicrobiia bacterium UBA6912 | reverse complement strand
GAGGCGTCCTTGCCGATCCACTCCGGGTTGATCATGCCCGGCTTTCCCGGCGGGCCGAGCTCTCTGAAGATGACCCGCTCCAGCCGCTTCAGCTCGTGCTCCTTGAGCCGGTAGGCCCCGGCGGCCGCCATTGCCTGCACCAGCCGGTCGGCCACCGAGTCGACCACGATGGTCGTCTTCTCGTCGGTGCAGATCACGTTGTTGTCGAACGACGCCCCCATCACGATGTGACGGCCGGCGGCGGCGACGTCGGCGGTCTGGTCGACGACGGCGGGTGGGTTGCCCGGCCCTGCGGTGATCGCCTTCTTCGACGTGCGGAGCGCCTCCTTGACCACTCCCGGCCCTCCGGTGACGAGGAGCACCCTGGCATCGGGGTGATTCATCAGCTCCTTGGCCGACTCGAGCGTCGGGTTGGGTATGGCCGTGATGAGGTCGGCGGGTCCGCCGGCGGCGACGATGGCCCGATTGAGGATCTGGATGTTCTCGACGGACACCTTCCGCGCGTTCGGATGGACGTTGAACGTCACGGCGTTGCCTGCGGAGACCATCGCGATGGAGTTGTTGATGATCGTCGACGTCGGGTTCGTCGTCGGCGTGATCGACCCGATGACCCCGTACGGGGCGTACTCGGTGACCATCATCCCGTCGTCGCCGGTGACGACCTGCGGCTCCAGGTCCTCGGGGCCAGGCGTGCGGGTCGTGACGAGCTGGTTCTTGAGCACCTTGTCCTCGGCCCTGCCCAGCCCGGTCTCCTCGCGAGCCATGTACGCGAGGCGCTCCCCCTCGCGCAGCATGGCGGCCCGCATCGCCTCCACGATCGTCTTGCGCCGCTCCAGCCCCATCTCGCGGTAGGCGAGGAAGGCGGCCCGCGCCGCGGTGACGGCGCGGTCGATCGTCGGGTAGATGCCGTCCCCGAGCTGCGCGTCGCCGGCGTCGAGCTCGGCGGCGGCCCGCAGCGCAGGGCCGGTGCGGTCGGCGAACTCCGTTGCCGCCAGCCGGCCCTTGACGCGCTCGATGATGGCGTGGATCTCGCGCTCGTCGAGCATTCGAGTCATCGTCGAGCCGCCTCGTCACCTTTGTGGTACTTGGTCTCCCCACCGACGTCCCACATGTCGACGATCGCCATCACCACGGCGTCGCACGGCCGGTCGCGCGTCATCTCCGTCTGGCGCGCCGAGCTCCCCGAGGCATACAGCACCACCTCGCCGACCCCCGCTCCCACGGCGTCGGCGGCAACCACGTATCCGCCGGTCTCCCGGTTGTCGACGTCGATCTGGCGCAGCACGAGGAACTTGAGACCCTCCATGAGGGGCTCCTTGCGGCTGGCGACCAGCGTGCCGGCGACTCGTCCGAGATGCATACAGCCTCCTCTCGTGACGAACGGGCGCTATCCCATCTCCTCCCCGGCCTGCTCCTGGCGGCCGAGCGGCAGCACCAGGTCGATGTTGACGTGCGGGCGGGCGATGACATGGGTGGCGATGATCTCGCCGACCTTCTCGGCGCCGCGAATCCCCGCCTCGACGGCCGCCTTGACCGCAGCGACGTCGCCGCGGACCACTGCCGTGACGTAGCCGCCCCCGGTCTTCTCCATGCTCACCAGCTCGACCTTGGCGGCCTTCACCATCGCGTCGGCCGCTTCGACCATTGCGGGGAAGCTCCGCGCCTCGATCATCCCGAGTGCTTCAGCCAACTCCGTCTCCTCCCATGTTCAGCTTCGTCTGACTTCTGCCGTCTGAGTCTGAGCGTGAGGCTCTCACCCCGGCTCCCTCCCGTCCAGGCCCTCCAGGGCGGCGACCGCCGCCCTCCACCCGACATCGATGTCCCGCTCCTCGCCGCCGAGGTAGACCCGGCCCATCGAGCCGAAGCTGCGCACCTCGAGCACGTTGATCTCCGCCGCCTTCTCCGCCTCGTTGGCGGCGAGCGAGGCGTAGGCCGCCGGCTCACACTCGAGCACGTAGAGGGTCTGGCCCGGAATGATCATCTGCCCGTGGCGGGTGCGGTTGATGAGCTGGGCGTGGTGGTCGTCGAGCCTGCGGATGATCTGCGACGACAGGATGCGCGGCTTGAGTCGGTCATCCTCGAGGTGCTCGGTCTCGGCGAGGATGGCGGCGCCTGCCGCCCGCGTCTCGGCCTGGTCCGGAGAGTGCACCTCGAGGACGCCGTAGTAGCGCTCGATGATCTGGAGACCGGGCTTCACCTTCGTGGCCTTGAGCGCGATGTCGGTGAGGCGGTTGATCTCGATGCCGGGCGCCACCTCCACCCACAACGAGGCGTCCCCGGCGAGCGGGAGGAACCCCTGCGCGACCGTGCCCAGGAAGGCGGCGTACTGCGGCTGGAGGCTGTCGAGAAAGGCGAACGACCGCAGCTCAATACCTCTCGTCACTCGTTGCTCCTTCCCCGCTCACGATCTGGACCCCCGCAGACGCCCCGATGCGGGTGGCGCCTGCGGCGATCATGTCTTCGGCTTCCTCGGCGGTGCGTACCCCGCCAGACGCCTTGACCCCCATCTCGGGGCCGACCGTCTCCCGCATGAGGGCGACGTCGTAGACGGTCGCCCCTCCCGCCAGGAAGCCGGTGGACGTCTTCACGAAATCGGCCTTGGCCCGCTTGGCGAGCGAGCTGGCGATGACCTTCTCCTCGTCGGTGAGCAGCCCCGCCTCGATGATCACCTTGCAGATGGCGCCCGCCTCGTGGGCCGAGTCCACCACCTTCTCGATGTCTCGGCGCACGAGGTCGTAGTCGCCGGACTTGAGCGCCCCGATGTTGATGACCATGTCCACCTCGCGGGCGCCGTCGCGCAGCGCCCGCCGGGTCTCCATCGCCTTGATCTCCGGCGTGGTGGCGCCGAGCGGGAACCCGATGACGGTGCACACCGGCACCCCGCTCCCCCGCAGCCGCTGCGCCGCCCGCTTCACCCAGGTCGGGTTGATGCAGACGCTGGCGAAATGGAACTCCATCGCCTCGTCGCAGAGGACGTCGATCTGGGCCGCCGTGGCCTCGGCCTTGAGCAGCGTGTGGTCGATGTACTTGGCGAGGTCGAGTGGAACGTCGGCCGCCTCGCCGTGGAAGCTCACCCGATCCGCCCCATTGGCGACGACGGTGCGCACCTGCTCGGGCGTGCGGCAGATGTCGTAGCCGGCGGCGAGCGCGGCGAGCACCTCCCGGGTGACGGCTTCGATGAGATGCTGACGGTCCATTGCTGGCTCTCAGTGCTGCTGTACGTACTGGCGCTCGACGGCGGTGATCTTGTCGACGCGGCGGGCGTGACGGCCTCCGCCCCACGGCACCGACAGCCACTCCTGGACGATCTGCCACGCTAGCCCCTCGCCGACGAGCCCGGCGCCGAGCGTGAGGACGTTGGCGTGGTTGTGCTCGCGGCTGTTGCGGGCGGTCGACAGGTCGTAGCAGAGGGCGGCGCGCACCCCGGGCACCTTGTTGGCCACCATCGCCGACCCGATGCCGGCGCCGTCGACCACGATGCCGTAGGTGCACTCGCCACCGGCCACCTTGCGCGCCACCGCATGGGCGAAGTCTGGGTAGTCGACGGCGTCGTGGGAATCGGTGCCGCAGTCGACGACGGTGTAGCCCGCCTCCTTCAAGCGGAACGCCAGCCGCTCCTTCAGCGGATAGCCCCCGTGATCGGCGCCGACGGCCACCGAGATGGGGGCGCCTGCAACGGCGGCAGTAGAGGCAACGGGTTGCGATGCTGCGACGGGAGCCGGCGGAGCGGCAGGCGCCTCGGCGTCTGCGCCATCGTCCTCGAGGACCGCATCGACGATCCGCGCCACCAGATCGCGAACTTCCGCCTCCGACGGGAGGCGCCCGGGGGTGTCGGTGGCAGGCATGCGGGACTCATCCTAGGAAGGCGCCACCCCGGTTTTCGTATGATGGCGGGATGAGTGGTCGCGACCCTGCATTCCTCTGGGAGACCGAAGCGCTGCGGACCTCGCCGCGCACGCACGCTGCGGGCGGTGCGTCGCCGCCTGGCGAGTGGGTGACGTTGCAGGAGGCGCATGCTGCCACCGGCATCCCGGTGAACACCCTCCGCAAGTGGGCGAGGCGGGGCTACGTCGACAGCCACGTCGACGACACTCCCCATGGCATGCGCCGCATGATGCGCTTCGCCAGTGTCGTGGAGCACGCCGCCGCGGTCGAGCGGGACATCGCACCGGTCGGCGACGACGACGCCACGGCGCCCCCGGCCGAGGCCACCCGGCCGCCGCGGCCCGAGGCCGAGCCGACGGAGCAGCCCGCGCCTTCGCCCGCCGAGACCGCGGCGCCGCCCGAGAGCGGGGCAGCGCCGGCAGGGACGATGATCGTGCCCGTCGACGCCTGGAACAAGATGCTGCTCCAGCTGGGCAACCTCCACGAGGCGGGCCAGCAGCTCGCCGAGGCAAGGGAGCGGGCAGCGAGGGCCGAGACCGAAGCCGCCTTCCTCAAGGAGCGCCTCGCCGAGCTCAGGGCCGAACGCAGCCCGTCGCCCGCCCCGGCGCCGTCCGCACCGCCGCCCGAGGATCAGACTGCGCAGTGGACGGTCACCGTGCCCGGCTCGCCGCCCGCGGCGTCGGTCGAGCCGTGGTGGGTGTACGTGTCACGACGCTGGCGCACGCGCCGGCGGTGACGTCTCCACCGGCTGATGGGCGAGCAGCGCGGTCGCCAGTGGGGCATCCCCGGCCCGCACCCACCACCGGTGGTACTGGGACAGCACGAACAGCGGCGACGCCATCAGCGTGGTGGCGATGGCCATCACCACCATGATCGTGAAGAGCGTGGGTGTGATGACACCCGCTTCGAGCCCGATGTTGAGGATGATCAGCTCCATGAGGCCCCTTGCGTTCATCAGCGAACCGACGGCGAGAGCATCCGCAGTCGTCTCGCCCGTCAGCCGTGCAGCGGCGGCGCACGCCAGCCCCTTTCCGAGCACGGCGGCGAGCACGATGGCGCCGGCCACCAACCACAACGACCATTGGTCGAGCAGGCCTATCCGCGTGTTCAGCCCGGAGTAGACGAAGAAGAGCGGGAGCAGCACGTGAGCCGTGAGCGGTTCGAGCTTGGTGGTGAGCTCGGCAGCCAACCGGCCCCGCGGCATGGCGACACCAGCGAGGAACGCACCGAAGACGGCATAGATGCCGATGATGTCGGTGAACCAGCCACAGAGCATGACGAAGGCCACGACGCCGGCGAGCGTCGTCGATGACAACCCCCCCTCCCGCTCCACGCGGTTCCCCAGCGGGGCGAGCGCGCGACGACCGACGGTGAGTATCAGCGCCGCAAACACGGAACCGCCCCCGATGGCGAGCAGCGCAGTCGACGCCGTGGCATTGAGGCTCGCAAGGACGATGGCGAGGATCGCCCAGGCCGACGCATCGTCGATGGCGCCAGCGGCGAGTGCCAGCGTGCCGAGCGACGAGCCGGCGAGACCCCGCTCGCGGATGATGCGGGCGAGCATGGGGAACGCCGTGATCGACATCGCGGCACCCATGAACAACATGCCCTCGGCGCTCGACACCTCGGGGGCAAAGAGGTCGAAGCGGTGTCCGAACACCGCTGCGAGAAGGCCGCCGAGCACGAAGGGGGCGGCGATGCCGGCGATCGACACCGCGACGGCCGAGCGCACGCGGTGGCGGATGAGACCGATCTCCAGCTCCATACCGACCAGGAACATGTACAGCACGAGCCCGACCTGGGCGACGACGAACAGGGTGCCCATCGTCTCCTTGGGGAACGCCCCGTCCTGGAGCCCGGGGCGAGGAGCCCGAAGAGCGACGGACCGAGCAGCACACCGGCGATCATCTCCCCCACCACCTGGGGCTGGCCGATCCGCTTGGCAGCGAGACCGACGACTCGAACGGCTCCCAGGATCAGCGCAAGCTGAAAGAAGAAGTAGAGCGACAACGACAGGTTGCTCATCGATGGACCCTCCGATCCCCATCCCCCATCGGCAGGCGTGGCACGCACCAGCCGTCCACGCTGTGGGCGATCGTATGCGGCGCTCGTCGGCGGCGGAATGGGGTGTCATCCCTCGAGCCGGGTGCGAGACCTCACCCGGGTTGAGGCTGAGCCCCCTTGCTCACCGCTTGGCCCACGCGGGCGAGGCTGCTGCCCCTGCTCTCCGTGGTGCCCATCACCCACGCCGCCGGCGCCGCGGTCGGCGCCACTTGCACCGCCCGAGTGGACCGGCGGCGGCCCGCTGAGGCACCCCTAGCCTTGCCCGGTGCAGTTCCGCATCTGGCTCGCCATCGTCGTCGCTGCCGTTGCATGGGGCACGACGGGTGTGGCCACCCGAGCGGCGCTCAACGCAGGCGTTCCCCCCGTCCAGATGGCTGCGATGCGAGCGGTGCTGGCAGCCGTCCTCCTCTATCTGCTGATGGCGCTGCGGGGCCGGGGGCGGATCACGCGGGACCGGGAGCGCTGGATCACCGGCGGGTTCGCTGCGCTCTTCCAGCTGGCTGCACCGTTCGTCCTCTTCACCCTCGCCTACCAGTACGCCTCGGCCGGATTCATCGGTCTGCTCGTCGCCCTCGTGCCGCTCGGGACGGCGATCGTCGCCCACTACTGGCTGCCGGACGAGCCGATGCACGCCGCCAAGCTCGCCGGACTGCTGGTTGCGTTCGTGGGGGTGGCGTTCCTCCTCCTCTCCGGCGACAGCGGCCTCGAAGAGGGGGGCAGTCCGTTGCCGGCCGCCCTGCTCTCGCTCGCCGCCGTGCTCTCGATCTCGTTCGCCGCCGTCTACACCAAGGGACGGCCCGGGACCTACGAGCCGACCGAGCTCACGTGGATGCAGTTCGCCGCCGGGTCGGTGCTCATCCTCGTGGCGATGGTCGTGATGGAGGGGATGCCGAGCGGGGTCTCGCCGTGGGGCTGGACGCTGATCGCCTACCTGACCGTCGTCGGCAGCATCACCCCGTTCCTGCTGTTCTACTGGATCCTCGCCAGGGTCTCGGCGACCAAGGCGTCGCTGGTCGGCTACGTGGTGCCGCTCATCGCGCTCGTCAGCGGGATGCTGCTGCTCGACGAGCGGCTGGAGACGGGGATCGCGGTCGGCGGAGTGCTCATCATCATCGGCGTCGTCCTCACCAACAACGCGGAGCGCAAGGTGCTCGGGGTCCCGGCGGCCTAGCCGTCGCTCCCGGCGGCCGAGCTCAGCCCCCGGGGACGCCTCCATCGGCTGCGTCGCTCACGCGCCACGCGCCGGCGCGGCCACCTCGGCGTGGGGCCGACCCCTCGCCGACGCCGCCACCCGGTAGCCGCCGTACAGCAACACGGCGCCGACGAGCAGCGACAGCGCCAGTGCCGCCCCCTCACCCAGGGCGGTGAGCGACCCACCGGTCGCGGGTGCGACCGCACCGAGCACGATCAACAAGTTGCCGGCGGCGAGCCGCCGATTCGTCCGCCACGCCCGGACCGTGCTCACCAGTGCCAGGCCGACCAGGACGAGCGTCCCGACCGCCCCCGAGATGACGGCGAACACCCGAGGCCCCGGCAACGTCACCGAGCCGACCTCGATGCCGAACGCATACAGCTCGGAGCCCTCGGGGATCCCGACCTTCGCCACCGGCGACTCGAGCGGGGCGATGAGCACCGCGATCGCACCCGCCGCGACGAAACCCGTCACGGCCAGAGCGAATCGCCTGCCACTGCGCTCCCCCAGCACGAGCGCCACCGAGCCGGCGGCGAGGAACGGGATGTTGGCGATCGCCCCGAAGAGATAGAACACCCGGAACCCGATCGCCGACCAGCCGAAGGCGAGCCCGACCACGAGTGCCCAGGTCGCGGCTGCATAGAGCGTCATCGCCACCGCCCACACCTGGGCGTGCAATCGGGGCCGGCGCAGTGCGCTCCGACCGAGTTCCACGGCGAACGCCGAGGCGACCAGCGCGGCGACGGTGGACAGGACGACATCCATCCGGGCGCTCACCCCCCAGCCTTCGACCGGGCGAAGGCATCGACGATCGCACCGACCAGCACGTCGATCCGGCGCCACAGCAGCGTCGCGTGGCCGGCACGCACCCACCGCAACTCCGAGCCCGGCCAGTGCGCGTGGATCGCCGCCGTCACGCCGGGACTGACGAAACCGTCGCCCGTCGCCGCCACGAGGACCGCATGCCGGGTCGACGCCGTCGGCGGGATCCGCAGCAGGCTCGGCCGCCGCAGGACGTCGGCGAGCCTCCCCTGCCCGCCTCCACCCAGTGCGTCCCATGCAACCGCGTTGCGAATCACCCCCTCCGTGAACACGGCCGCGGGCGCATGCGCCGCGGCGAGCGGGGCGATCGCCATCGGGACATCGAGTGTCGCCCCGACGGTGGCGGCGAGGCTCCCGCCCATCGAGTAGCCGGCGACACCCACGGGGCGGCCCTCGGCCACCAGCCCGGCCACGAGTGCCCGGCCTTCCTCGACGACGGAACGGCTGAGAAGGGCGAAGTCGGCGACCGTCCGCACCGGGCTGCCCCCCGGCGCCGCCCGCCGCCGTCCGTAGAACGGTGCCTCGAGGAGGTAGGAGCCGATGCCGGCGGCGGCGAGCCGGGTGGCGAAGCGAAGCCGCGTCGAGTAGCCCTCGTCGTTCCACGCCGGGAGCAGCACGCAGGTGGCGTCGCCTCCTCCCGGGGGGATCACGTGCATGACGTGACCCGCCCGGGCCGGTGCCGGCAGATCGGGCATCGGGGCGGTGAACGTCCCCTCCCGCACCGCGTAGCCGTTGTGCCTGGCCGCCGGTCCCCAGCTCACCTCGAGCGGCTGCGGCTGCCCCGCTGCAGTCACGTCGAGAAGTGCGATCGCCGCCTCGTCACCCCACCCATCGGCAAACACCAGCTTGCCGTGCGGCAGGCAGCGAAGGGCGAGTCCTGCGGCGCGATCGACGAGATGCATCGCGCCAACCTACTGCGGGAGCCCCGCCCACAAGTTTGGGCGGCCTCGTACAATGTCTTCCATGCACGACGCGACCACAGAGGGGACACCCGAGTCGTTCGGTGCACGCGTCTGGCGCTGGGTGCGCCGCCTGGTCGTCCTCGCCATCGGTGTGCCGATCACGCTCGCCGGGCTGGTGTTCCTCGTGACCCCGGGGCCGGGGATCCCGGTCGTGCTCGCCGGCCTGGCCATCCTCGCCGTCGAGTTCACCTGGGCTCGCAACCGGCTGCACGACGTGCGCCGCGGCGCCCGGCGGCTCGTGGGTCGCAACGACCCGGCCGCCTCGTCGCCCGGTGAGCACGCCCAGTAGGGGTCCTGCAACTCCCCGGTCCCGCGACGACGAGCCCGACGAAATCGGGCCATGCGCCACGAACGCAGTGAGTGGCGGCCGTGCCCGGTAGTGTGGCGTCGGATGAATGCCGTCGTCGTCGCCGATGCGCTGGGACATGCCTATGGGGACGTCGTCGCCTTGCACCACGTCTCGGTGGAGATCCCCCCGGGCCGGGTGGGGCTCGTCGGCGCCAACGGTGCGGGCAAGACGACGCTGATCAAGATCCTGCTCGGCATCCTCGACCCGACCCTCGGATCGGTCCTCGTGCTCGGTAGCGATCCGCAAGAGGATGCGATCGCGGTGCGGGCCCGCATCGGGTACATGCCCGAGAGCGACTGCCTCCCCCTGTCCCAGACGGCCGCCGACTTCATGGTCTATGCCGCCGAGCTCGCCGGCATCCCCGCCAAGGCGGCCCGGCAGCGAGCGTCAGACGTGCTCACCCTGGTCGGCCTCCACGAGGAGCGGTTCCGTCAGCTCGGCGAGTTCTCCACCGGGATGAAGCAGCGAGCCAAGCTGGCCCAGGCGATCGTCCACGACCCAGACCTGGTGCTGCTCGACGAGCCGACGGCTGGTCTCGATCCGGAAGGCCGCGACGAGATGCTCGACCTCATCGCTCGCCTCGGAGGATTCGGCATCAACGTGATCACATCGTCGCACGTGCTCACCGACATCGAGCGAACGTGCGACTGGGTGGTGATGCTCGATGCGGGCAGCGTGCTGCGCGAGGGTCCCTTGTCGCAGCTGCTCGACACCGACACCGTGGAGATCGAGATGTTCGACGACCCCACCCCGATCGCCGAGGCGCTGTCGCACGCCGGGGCAACGGTCACGGTCACTCACCGTACCATCGCGGTGCGCGTCGACGATGACGATGCCTACGACCTGATTCGCGACACGCTCGCCCGCTCGGGCACCGGGGTGCGGCGGATGGGGACGCGGGCGCAGACACTCGAGGACGTGTTCCTGCACTCCGAGGAGGCGGCAGCGCGATGACCGACCAGGGCGTCGTCTACGACCTCGGCTACAAACCGCACGAGGGCCCGCGCCTGGGACGCAGCGCTGCGGTGCGGGCCACGACGAAGGACGGACTGCGGCGCATGTTCGGACTGCGGCGGCGGGCACGCAAGAAGATCCTCCCCTTCCTGCTCTTCGGCATCGCGCTGCTCCCGGCGGTGGTGTTCGTCGGGTTCGTGTTCCTCACCAGCCAGATCGGCGCCGGCGACATCGTCGAGACCCCGTTCGCCAGCCATGCCGCCTACTTCGACATCGCAGCGGGCACGGTGCTGCTCTTCTGTGCCTTGTCGGGCCCTGAGCTCTTGATCCCCGACCGGGTCGACGGCGTGCTCGCCGTGTACAGCTCGCGGCCGATGACCGTGTTCGACTACCTCGGGGCCAGGGCAGGAGCACTCGGCATCGGCGTGGGCCTGTTCATGCTGGTACCGCAGCTCATCCTCTACCTCGGTTTCGCCGCGCTGCGTGAGGGTGGCTTCGTGTCCAATCTGGTCACGAATGCCGAGGATCTGTTCCAGATCATCCTCGCCACCGTCGTCTACCTGCTCGCCTACGGCGCCCCCGCGTTCCTCGTCGCCGTCTACGCGAAGCGCCTCGCCCCGGCGACCGGGGTGTACCTCGGGGTGTTCTTCGGGCTCCAAGCCGTCGCCGACGGCTTCACCAATGCGGGCACCCGCTGGGCCGCCGTCGCTGCGCTCGCCGACCATCCGGGCGTGGTGCGGGACTGGATCTTCGACCGGTCGTCCGCCGATCTCGTGCCGACGAGGGCCGACCTCGCCCCATGGGTGTCCCTCGTCGTGATCGTCGCCATCGCCGTGCTCGCCCTGGCTGCCGCCGTCCGCCGCTACCGGAGCCTGCTGTGACCGCCCCACCGCCCGTCACCTCCGATCCGGCCGTGGTACCGAACGCCACCGTCTCCGTCGCCGGGGTCTCGAAGTGGTTCGGGCAGAAGGTCGCGGTGTCGAACGTCACCTGCTCGTTCGGACCGGGGGTCACCGGGCTCCTCGGTCCCAACGGCGCCGGGAAGACCACGCTGCTGCGGATGCTCACCGGGCTCGCCCTGCCGAGTGAGGGGATGGTGACGGTCCTCGGCGAGCAGGCCCGTCGCAAACCCGAGATCTACCGCAAGATGGCGCTCGTTCCCGAGGAGAACGCGGTCTACGCCCATCTCACGGCCCGCGCGCTCGTCCGCTACGCCGCGGAGCTCTCCGGTGTTGCCGACCCGGCGGCCGCCGCCGAC
>DKBA01000172.1 GCA_002450985.1 Acidimicrobiia bacterium UBA6912 | reverse complement strand
GCGCACGCCGCAACCACCATCACGAGCACGAGGGGCAACCATCGTTTCATGGCACGGAATCGTCATACCGCACCGTCGCCCGCTCCGCCAGAGGCGACGTGCCCTCAGCAACCCCGCGAAGACCATCGATCAACGCCACGTCAACGATCCGCCACCTCACTCCGGTCATCTGGCGTCTGCCATCTGACACGCCCCCAGTCCGGGCCGTCCAGAGTCCATCGCCCCTAGCGGCGGTGCGCCGACCGTGGTGCGATGGCGGTTGGATTCGGCTCCCACCCGAGGAGGTCACGATGCGCCGCTCCTCTCTCTCCTTCCGCCCCCTGCTCGTGCTCGTGATGGCTGCCTGCCTGATCGTGCCGCTCGCCGGCGCCGCCGCCTCGGCCCCGATCACCCCGACCGGGACCTTCTTCGACGACGACGGCAACATCCACGAGGGGTACATCGAGGCCATCGCCGAGCTCGGCATCACGAAGGGCTGCAACCCGCCCGCCAACGACGCGTACTGCCCCCGGCTCCCGGTCACTCGTGCCCAGATGGCCTCGTTCCTGGTCCGCTCGCTCGCAACGCTCGGCCCGCTGCCGGGCAACGTCCCCAATGCGTTCACCGATGACGAGGGAAATGTCCACGAGGCCAACATCGACGTGCTCGCTGCCCTCGGCATCACCCGAGGCTGCAACCCGCCGCTCAACACCGAGTACTGCCCCAACGCCACCATGACCCGCGGCCAGATGGCGGCGTTTCTCACCCGCGCCTTTGGCTACGTCGACGACGACCCCGCGGTCAACCGCTTCATCGACGACGACGGTTCGATCTTCGAAAACGACATCGAGGCGCTCGCTGCGGCCGGCGTGACCCTCGGGTGCAACCCGCCCGCCAACACGAAGTTCTGCCCGAGCGATCCGGTGAATCGCGATCAGATGGCGTCGTTCCTCGGCCGGGCCCTGGGACTCACCCCGCTGCCGCCGCCGTCGGTCAGCGATGCCGAGTTCGTCACGGTCTTCTTCATGGTTGGCCAGCCGGCGACCGGCGGTCCCTATCTGACCGCGGTGGCCCGCTACGTGCCCGCCGGATGGGCGACTCCCGAGACGGCGGTGGAGCAGCTGCTCGCCGGGCCCACCGACGACGAGGTGAACGCCCAGATCCCCGCCTTCTCGACGGCCATCCCGGACGGCACCAGCCTGATCGACCTCACGGTCGCGAGCGGGGTGGCCACCGTCGACCTGTCGGGAGAGTTCGACGACGGGGGCGGATCGTTCTCGATGTTCTCCCGGCTGGGCCAGCTCACCTTCACCCTCGTCCAGTTCCCCGAGATCGACGAGGTCATGCTCGAGCTGGACGGCGTGCCGGTCACGGTGTTCTCGTCGGAGGGCATCATCATCTCGGGCGGGCTCGACCCGGCGTTCTTCTTCGACACCGGCGTGATGCCCGAGCTGCTCAACACGTCACCGGCGTGGTGGCAGTACGTCGAGAGCCCGGTGCAGGTCGAGGGATGGTCACGCGCGTTCGAGGCGACCTTCCTGTTCACGCTCACCGATGACGACGGCCTGCCGCTCGCCGAGGGTTTCGTGACGGACGGAGCCTCCGGACCCGAGTTCGGCGAGTTCTCGTTCTCGGTGCCGTACGTCCTCGACCGCCGCCAGCTCGGAGAGCTGATCCTGTACAACCTGTCGGCAAAGGACGGGAGTGTCATCGACCTCAGGGAGACGGCCGTCTGGCTGGAACCGTGAGCGCGACACGGGGCCGCCGCCTCAGTCGAGCGTGACGTCCGCCTCGGCGACGCGCACCTCGATGCGGGCGACCGCTTCGGTGCGTTCGAAGACGGCGCGGGTGAGGTCTCGCCCCAGCCGGGTGCCGGCGATGTGTCGTGACGATCCGTCGGCGAGCACGGCGGAGATCCCCGGGGGACCCGCGCCCGCAGTGACGGTCACGGGAACCTGGCACACGGTGAGTCCCAACGAGCCCCGCTCGAGCGTGATCGTCTCGCTCACTCCCGCTGCATCGACGACACGCCATGCCGCCGGCTCGCCGAGGAGCTCACGACGCCGCAAGAGGATCGGGTCGAAGCACAGCTCACCGTCGGCAACCCACACGCCGAGCTCACCCGGCCGGGTCAGGATCTCTTCCTTCACCTGACCGGTCATCCCCGGCTGCTGGGCACCGACCCCGGCCGGGGTGTGGCTGTAGGGATCGGTGGGGAATGCCCCATACTCCGCTGCGTCCTTGTTGAACCCCAGCCCCGCTCGAACCCGGAAGTAGTCGCCCCGCAACCGCTCGATGACGTCTGGGGCCGCCCCGCCCTCGTGCGCCGACATCACACACTCCTGCACGGCGAGGAGCAGCTTGGACACCATGTGCCAGTAGATCGATCCCAGCCCCTCGTAGGCGTACATGGATCCGGACCGGCCGGTGTAGGCGTGATGCCGGAATACCCCTTCGTAGGCGTCGAGCACTCCCGCTCGGTGGGCAACGACGAGGTCGCGCCACTCGTCCTCAGCGCCGAGCCGGTCGAGCACCTCCTCGAGTGCTGCCGAATTCGACAAGCCGGCATTGAAGTGATGGTCGCCTTCCACGTCGCACGTGACGATGCGTCCATCCCCCGCTGCGAGCATGGCCGACAGCAGCGGGTTGCCGGCAACGCGCTCGGCCGGGATGACGTTCTTGTCGGAGAACGACGGCAGCCGGCGCTCCGGGTACAGCATGAAGCTCGCCTGATCAGCGCGGAAGAGCGAACTGGCGAAGAGGGCATCGATCACGTCTGCACTCACCTCCGCATCGAGGACACCAGAGCTCAGCACCGCAACTTGGCCCTCGAGCATCTCCTCGAGGTGGCGCACCGAGGCGGCGGAACCGTCGAGCGAGAAGTCGATCAGGTTGTACGAGTGGTAGAGCCCGTCGGGGCGACGGCTGCGGCGGATCGTGGCGTCGAGGTGGGGCAAGGCGGCTTCACACAGTGCGGTGACGGCGGCTGCGCCGACGTCGACCGTCCCGCTCAGACCAGACCGGTACACACGGGCGCGGTAACGAGAGAAGCAGCCGCCGAGGTCGTCGAGTAGCGCCTTGCGATCCCGATCGTTCACATCCGTCGCCACGAGATGCTCGTGGCGACGCAGGATGTCGGTCACCTCCTCGAGCCACCCGGCGACCTCGGCAGAGATCGAAACGACCACGTCTCCCGCCGCGGCGCACGTCGTGGCGAGCCATGCCAGGTAGCGGCGGAGGTAGTACAGCGTCACCATCGACAGCCCGTTGCCCACCAGGGCGTTGTTGGCATCGTTCCACTCGGGTCGCTGCGTGTTCATCCATATGCCACCGCCGGCGACGAAGTTGGAGAGCTTGCTCAGGGCCGGGACGACGAGCTTCTCGAGCAGCGTCACTGCGAGCACGTCGCCGTCGTCGTCCCACAGCAGCTTGCCGTCGTAGCCGGCGACGGCGACCCGCTCCTCGATACGAGCGGCGGCCTCGGCGTCGTAGTGGATCGTGGCTCGCGGGTCGGCGACGATCTCTTCGTATGGGACGAGTCGGTAGGGCACGTCGGCGTAGGTGAACATCCGCCGGGTCAACAGGGCTCCGACGGACCCGGGAAGGAGGCGGTCGGTCGCCTCCAAGAGTCGCAGCAGGTAGACGATCTGATGGTCCCCCCAGTACCCGATGTTGCTCCACGGATCCTCGGGATCGATGACTTCCCACTCGATACCCGCAGACGTGATGCGGTAGGGGTTGAACCCGTCCGGCGTCGATGCGTTGACGAAGAGGGCGATGACGCCCGGCAGGTACTCCGGGTACGACTGGCACAAGGCCTCCCAGTTCTGGAAGATGTCGCGCCAGTTGCCCTCGTAGCGGTAGACAGGGTTCCCTGCGTCGTCTTTGACCCGAATGGAGAACGCGTTCCAAGGACGGCTCGGGTCGCCATGGCGTCGCGAGAAGCTGAGCGGGAGGTACTCGGTGGCGAGGCGCTCGAAGTTGCGATCGCCCGTCGCCGCCACGTGCGCCACCAGCTCGCTCCGCTCGATCCCGTCGGGCAGGGCGGAGAGGAAGTCGCCGAAGCGGCAAGCGACGTCCCGGTTGCGCACCGCAACGAAGTGTGCGAAGTCCGCGACGGGAATGTGGTATCCGGAAGTGAACACGCCGCCCCGCATCGAGTTGAACAGGACGTTGGCGAAGTGGTGCACCGAGGCGCGCTCGTCTCCCGTCCACTGCAGCCCATCGGCGCCCGCCACCTTCCTCTCCAGGCCGGACCTCTCCGCACGCAGCGACTCCTCGAGGTCCGCGGCGAGGTTGTGGCTCGAGGTGAGCCGGTGCCGAAGCTCCGCCACGGCGGCGTGGTCCTTGGCGACGTCGGCGACGACGTACCAGGCCGAGGTCTCTCCCGAACCGAGGGCGAGGCGTGCCGTCACCAGGTGCGCCCCGGCACGACCGGTGACGAGTCCCACCGGCGGGTCGTACCGTCCCGACCGGAGGGCGGCGGCGGCTGCCGCATCGACGGTGGCAACGGCGCCGGGCGGACCGAGCGACCACGTCACGGTGGCCCGCAGCGCCTCGGCAGGCGTGGCCCGGTCCACCATGAGGGCCTCCAGCGTGTGCAACGCGATGCTCGGGTGTCGATCGACGATCTCGCTGCGCTTGTAGGCGTTGGTGAGGTTGCTGCGCGTCCGGTAGGCGGCAGGTTCGAGGCCGTGCGGCAGCAGGTTGANNGACGCTGTCGCCGGCGACGCTCTTGGCGAGAGAGCGAACGGTTGCCGGCGAGGCGCACCTGTCGAAAGGTTCCCACACCGTGTCGGCTGCCCCCGTGCGAACCCTCATCATCGTGATGGGGCCGGTGATGCCTGCGGCCAGGTGCAGCCTGTCGTCGGTCTCATACGGGAACAGGGCGTTGCCCGCATCCCCGCGGCCGGCCGTGAGCCCGCCTGTGCTGGACACGAAGAGCCACTGATCCGAGTCGCTCACGATGCTCATCAGGAACGGGGCCATCTCGCCGGTGTCCGGAATCACATAGTGCGGGACGCCGCCGATGTCGGCGAGGCCTTCATCGAGGTCGGAGAGCAGCGGCGACAGCAGGAGGTTCACGAGGCCGCCCCTCTGGCGTCGCTCGCCCGCCCGCGAGGGACTGCCGTATCGCCGGCAGACGGCATGGCGGTGAGCCCGTGGCCCACCGGGTAGAGCGGATGGTCATCCGATGCGTCGAGATCGGCGGCCGACCGCGGCCAGGGCTGCCGCAGACGACCCTCGAAGTCGTGGTGTCCGAGCAGCAGTCCGGGAAGCTCGGTTGCCTCCGACCCGGGGAGCCAGGCCGCGATGGCGGCGTCGGCCCCGGCGAGCACGTCCGGGAGCACCAGCGGCCGGCCGGAGAAGATCACCACGACGAGGCGGTCGCACCTCGCCCGCATGCGCTCGAACACGATGCGATCCTGCTCCCTGATGGTGGGGACCGCCCGGTCGCCCGGACCTTCCGCGTAGGGCCCCTCGGCGACACACACGATGCCCACGGGTGCCGGTTCCGATTCAGGGAAACGCCCGTCGGCTGCGTAGCGCACGGACGGCACCGCCGCTTCGAGCGCGGTGCGGAAGGTGGTCCCGACGGTGATGGGGCCGGCCGCACCCTGCCATTCGACGGTCCACCCACCGCACTGAAGCCCGATGTCGTCGGCGGCGAACCCGGCGAGATCCAGGTGTTCCGGAACCGGCTGCAACGGGAGTGTGCCGTCGTTGACGAGCAAGACTGCGCTGCGCCGCGCCGCCTCTGCGGCGAGCGCCCGGTGCCGAGCCGACCCGACGACGTCGAGTGCCGGGCGGTCGGCGTCACCGTCGGTGAGCCGCAACGACGCCTTTGCAGCCAGGATGCGGCGCACGGCGTCGTCGATGCGCGCCAATGGGATGCGCCCATCCGCCACGGCGTCGGTGACGGCGGCGATGAAGCGCCTGAAATCGAACGGGACCATCGCCATGTCGATGCCGGCATTGATGGCCGTGACCACCGACGCTTCGTAGCTCGGCCCGAGCTGGTCGATCCCCATCCAGTCGGTGACGACGAATCCCCGGAACGCCAGCTCGCCCTTGAGCACGTCGGTGAGCAGGTGCCGGTGGCCGTGCAGCTTCTCACCGTGCCACGAGCTGTACGACGCCATGACGGTGTGGGCGCCTGCCGCGATCCCGGCGGCGTACGGCCGCAAGTGCACCGAGCGCAGCTCGTCCTCGGAGACCCGCAGGTCTCCCTGATCGATCTGCCACTCCGGGCCCCAGCCCTCCCACCAGTCGCTCGACGAGGGCCGGACGACCGACCCCCACGTCGTTCCACCATCACCGACGTAGTGCTTGAGGCAGGCGAGCACCGGCGGACCTTCCTCCGCGCCCTGCAAGCCCTCGACCAGCGCGGTGCCGAGCGTGGCGACGAGGGTCGGATCCCTGCCGTAGCCCTCGTACGTCCTGCCCCAACGGATGTCTTGGGGGACCGCGACCGTCGGGGCGAAGGTCCAGCGCACCCCCGTTGCCGCCATCTCGAGGGCCGTTGCCCGGCCGATGCGCCGCACCAGTTCGGCGTCCCCGGCCGCCCCGAGGCCGATGTTGTGGGGGAAGATCGTTGCGCCGCGCACGTTGCTATGGCCGTGCACGGCGTCGACCCCGTAGACGAGCGGGATCCCGAGTCG
>DKBA01000148.1 GCA_002450985.1 Acidimicrobiia bacterium UBA6912 | reverse complement strand
CGCGTCCGGTGCGCACCGGGTCGGTGCAGCCGAGCCTAAGGTTGCGGTCGGAGGCAAGGGACTCGTGCGTTTCGTCACCTATGCAGGGCTGGTGGCCCGTCGAGTGTGGGCGAAACGCGGCGTCCTCTTCGGCTCCCTCCTCGGCGCCACGCTCGTCACGGCGCTCCTCGTGATCGTCCCGTTGTACGAGGCGTCGGTTCAAGCGGTGGACCTCCTGTTCACGCTGCGCGGCGCCCCTGCGGCCGACGTCGACATCACGGCCTTCACGCAGACGACCTCCTACAGCGGTGACGTAGCCGAGGAGAACCGGACGCTCGTCACCGATGTATGGCAGGAGCGTCTCGTCGAGTGGTACCCGACCACGGTGGAGCGCATCCAGTCGCGTGAGTTCGTCGTCATCCCGGTCGAGGGCTCGGTCGACTGGCTCGGTCTCGCCGAGGAGTGGCGCGACGAGGTCGACGCCCTGGTGGCGGAGGGGACGGATCCCGAAGAGCTGCCGAATCCGCCGTACCCATCGCCGCCGCAGGAAGCGACCCAGGTGCGCTTCTTCACCGCACCCGACATCGCCGACCACGTCGCCGCTGAAGGGGGGACGTGGCCGGTGCCACAGGGACCCCCATCGTCGAGCGAGTTCGCCCAACCGTTGCGCATCGCCATCGGGTCCGACCTGGCGGCGAAGATCCAACGAGACGTGGGCGATCGGTTCGTGCTCCGCCCCCTGAGCGGCTTTCCGCAGACGTTCGAGATCGTCGAGGTCGCCGCCGTCGTCGAAGCCGTCGACGGCGGCGATCCGATCTGGGGGATCGACGATCCCGGAGCGATGGCCTTCCTCCCGCTGGAGACGTGGGACACGTGGACGGGCCCACTGGCGATCAGCCCCACGAGCGACCCGTGGCGCCGCACGCAGCGGGGCCTTCCGGGGCTCACCGCAACCCAACGTTTCATCGTGCAGTTCGACCCGGAGAGCGTCGAGCTCGAGGAGCTGAACGCCCTCGCCAACCAGGTCGCGGGCTTCCGGGCAGACATCAGCAGGGACAGCGGCGGCACCATCGCCGCCAACACCCTGCTGGGCAACATCCTCGATGCGTTCACCACGCGGTCGGTGACGGTGGGTGCCCCGATCCTCGCCGTCCTGGCCCTCGTCGTTGGCGGCGCCCTGTACTTCCTCGTCTACACCGCCGCGCTCACGCTCGAGCGGGAGGGTCCGGAGCTCGCCCTGCTCAAGACGAGGGGAGCGAGCGCGTGGCAGACCATCGGCATCCACGTGACGCAGTCCCTCGTCATCGCCGTGATCGCCGCCGCCGTCGCACCCTACGTCGCCCGCACCATGGTGGCCCTCACCGGGCGCGTGCCGCCACTGTCGGACCTCACCGGAGGTGCGCTCCGTGTCGCCCAGGTGCGGTCGATCGTTCCCTTCGTGCTCGCCGGCGCCATCGTCACGTTCGTGGCGATGGGCCTCGCCATCCTCCCGTTCGCCCGCCGCAAGGTGCTCGAGCTGCGTTCGCTGGCGGCCCGGCCCAGTAGGTCCTCGGTGTGGCAGCGCTACAACCTGGACCTGTTCGCCATGGGGATCTCGCTGGTCGTGCTCTTCCAACTGGCCCAGCGCGGGTTCATCAACACGACGGAGGGTGAGGTCAAGCTCGACCCGCTCGCCATCATCTTCCCGGCGCTCCTCCTCTTCACCGGGGCCTTGCTGCTGCTCCGCGTCCTGCCGTGGGTGCTGCGCTTCGTGGGCTGGCTCATGGTCAAGGCCCGCTCGATGTCGGCTGCACTGCCCGGGTGGCACCTCGGACGCAACCCCATCCCGTACGGCAGGCTCGCCCTCCTCGTCTGGCTGACCACGGGGCTGGGTGCGTTCGCCCTCACCTATGCGAACACCCTCGACGGGTCCTTCACCGACAGGGCGGCGTTCGTGTCGGGCGCCGATCTCCGGGTGGTGGGGGAGAACGCCGGGTATGTGGCCCCGCCCGAGGACACGGTCGCCACCGCCGTCCTGCGCACGAACGGAGCACCCCGCCAGTCGACTCGGCAGGCGGAGGTGCTGGCGATCCGCCCGGAGCAGTTCGCCTCCATCGTCAAGTGGCGCTCCGATTTCGGCCCGCCACCGGAGGAGACGTTCGCCCCGTTGCGGGCGGAGGGTCCTCCGGACCTCGGGGCCGAGGTGCCCGCCGCGGGGACCGCGCTGCGGGTCGACGGCGTCGTGGTGCCACGGAGCCTCGCCGAGCAGACGGACCTCGGGGACTCGGCTGCCGACCGCAGCCTGCGGCTGATGATGAAGGTGTTCGACGGGAAGGGCAGGCTGTGGACCATGCAGGCCGACCAGGATCTCGTCGAATCCGGATGGCGCACGGTGGAGGTCGACTTCGCCACGGCAGGGCTCAACACCCTCTACTCGTCGCCTCCGCAACCGCCCTACTCGATTCACGCCGTGTGGCTGGAGCGCAGCAATCAGACCGGAGGCGCCCTCATCGACGGCGAGCAGGTGCTCGTGTCGGACTTCCGCATCGCCACGCCGGACGGCGAGGAGCCGTTCACCGAGAACCTCGACGAGCTGACCACCGAGAACGAGATCCGCCGGTTCCGCGACGTCGACGCCAACGAGGCGCTGACGGCGTACTACGCCGAGCTCCCCGAAGGTGTGCCCGGCCCAACGGCGGCCGAGCTCGAAGCGTCGCCGCTCGCCAGGGAGGGTCTCGCCACCCGGTGGGAGCTGCCGATTGCGCGGACTCGGGCCGATGCCGACGTGCCGTCCTTCCGGCGCCTCCCCGACCCCATCCGGGTGCTGCTCGATCGTGAGGTCGCCATCCGCGCCGGTCTCACCGTGGGCGCCGAGTCCAGCTACAGCATCGCCGGGCGCATCCTCGACGGGAGGTTCGTCGGGTTCATCGATCGCGTTCCCACCATGAACGACCCGACGCGCGAGGGCAAGATGGTCACCGATCTCGATGCCGTGACCGCCTGGCTCGACGGGGCGGCGACGTGGAGCTTCAGCACGAGCCTGGCCCGTCTCAACGCCCCCCAGGAGCTCTGGGTGGCGACGGACGATCCTGATGCCGCGCTGCGTCGGATATCTGCGGCGTTCCCGGCCGGAGGCGAGCCGGATCGGGTGTTCAGCATCGCCGGGAGCACATCGGAGTTCTCGTCGCGGCCCGTCCAGGTCGGGCTGGTCGCGATCCTGTTCGTCGGAGCCGCGACGAGCGTGGTGCTCGCCCTCGCAGGCGTGACCAGCTACGTGTTGCTCGCCGTCGCCCGGCGGGCGAGGGAGATGGGGGTGCTGCGAGCGCTCGGCCTCCAACGCAGGGAGGTGGCGGCGACCTTCGCCGTCGAGCAGGTCGTGGTGGTCGGCCTCGGGGCGGTGATCGGAACCCTCGGGGGCATCGCCCTGATGTGGTCGATGCTCCCGTTCCTCCAGCTCGGAGAGACCGCCGAGGTGGTCGAGCCGCCGATCCGGCTCACCGCACCGTGGCCGTCCCTCGCCGGGTACGTCGCCATCGTCGGCGTGTTGCTGATCGTGTCCGTGGTGTGGTCGACGCGGCGAGTCTCGGCGCGCCGGATGAGCGAGGTCTTGCGGGAGGTGGAGCGCTGATGGCGCCGATCATCGACTGCCGGAACCTCATCAAGATCCACAAGCAGGGCAACCTCGAGGTCGTCGCCCTGCAGGGGCTCGACTTCACGATGGAGGAGGGCGAGTTCATCTCCGTCGTTGGCAAGTCGGGAGCCGGGAAGTCCACGCTGCTCACGATCCTCGCCGGCCTCGACGTGCCGTCTGCGGGTGCGGTCGAGGTCACCGGGCTCGAGCTGTCGGACATCGCCGAACGTGCGTTGGTGCGTCACTACCGCCGCAACGTGGGCTTCCTGTGGCAGGACTACTCCCGCAACCTGCTCCCGTACCTGAAGGCCATCGACAACGTCGAGCTCCCCATGCTGCTCGCCGGGGTCGGGGCGAGGCGGCGCCGGGCCAGGGCGCTCGCACTGCTCGAGGCCGTCGGGCTGCGCAATCACGCCTACTCGAAGTTGCACACGATGTCCGGTGGGGAGCAGCAGCGTCTCGCCCTCTGCGTCGCCCTCGCCCTCGGCCCCAAGCTGCTCCTCGCCGACGAGCCGACCGGCGAGCTCGACACCGAGACGTCTCTCGGCATCTACGAGGTGCTGCGCCGTCTCAACGAGGAGGGAGGCTTGTCCATCCTCGTCGTGACCCACGACGTCGCGCTGGCCCAACGGACCGACCGGGTGGTCCGTCTCGCCGACGGCAAGGTGGCCGGGCCCGACTACCACCGGGAGTCGGCGACCGTCGAGGTGGGCCCGCACGGTGCCGTCGAGATTCCCCGGGACATGCTCATCGAGGCAGGCATCGGCGATCGGGCGAAGGCCCGGATCGTCGAGGATGGCATCCTGCTCCAACCGGAGGACACGTCAGATGGCTCTTGAGCTCGTCGACCTCACGAAGGAGTATCCCGGCGGGGCGATCGGCGCCCGCAACGTCAGCCTCGGTGTCGAAATGGGCGAGTATGTCGCCTTGTTCGGCCCCTCCGGGTCGGGCAAGACGTCGCTGCTGCAGATGGCCGGCCTGCTCCTGCACCCTGACTCGGGCGAGATACGGCTCGACGGACAGAGGGTCGACGGTCTCTCCGAGGCGGCGGCGGCGCGAGTGCGCCGCACCAACCTCGGGTTCGTCTTCCAGACGGCAGGCCTCCTCCCGCTGCTGTCCGCGGCGGAGAACGTCGACGTGTCGCTGCGCCTGCTCGGGGTGCCGGGCCGACAGGCTCGAGAGAAGATCGAGGTGGCGCTGGCGTCGGTCGAGATGGTGGGGAGGGCGGGCCATCGTCCCGATGAGCTCTCGGGCGGGGAGCAGCAGCGAGTCGCCATTGCCAGGGCGCTGGTGCACGGCCCCGGGTACCTCCTCGCCGACGAGCCGACCGGCGAGCTCGACACCGCCACGGGTGCGGCGATCCTCGGTCTGCTGCGTAGGGTCGCCGGCGAGGGCACCGCGGTCGTCATGGCGACCCACGACCCGGCGGCGATCAACTTCGTCGACCGGGCCTACTTCGTTCAGGACGGCACCCTGCACGAGCCGAACCGTGACGAGCTGAATCTGTGGCTCACCCAGGGGACGGCGATCCNNAACGGAGCCTCAGGCCTCCAGGTCGACCTGACCCAGCGCCGTCGTCAGCACCACCAGCGATACGCCGAAGATGACCGCCCCGAGGACGAATGGGGTCAGCGTTTGGCTGAGCACGCTGAAGACGAGGCCGACGAGCATGCCTGCCTCGGCGAACGCGACGGCCGTGATCCAGGACGTCAGCAACCGGCTCGGAGCCACCGGCGCCGCCATCACCCGGTTGCGCCACACCACCGCCACCACCAGACCGAGGAGTCCCGCAAGGCCGGCGATCCAGGCGCCGAGGCGGGCGAGATCGTCGTCGCGAGCGTCCCAGCGACCGGAGAGCGTGAGCAGTACGACGAGCATGACAACGGCGGTCGCGACGAAACCGAGCGTCAGGATGCGGAGAACGCCCACCTGGCCGGCATCCGATGCATGGAGGGCGCTCATGCCGCGAGGGTAGTGCAGCGCAGATCGAGTGGCCCGTCCTCCGGGGGAGCCGGCGGGCCCGCAG
>DKBA01000158.1 GCA_002450985.1 Acidimicrobiia bacterium UBA6912 | reverse complement strand
CCGAGCTCGATGTAGGCCCGCCCCAGCGCCTCGCGCATGGTGTGCTCGGGATACGGTGCGCCTGTGAGGTCGACCTCGGCGACCGGCGTACCCGCGGCGTGGGCGGCTCTCGCCAATGCAGCCACCGCCCGCAGCTCCTCGAGCTGGGTGGCGACCCTGGCGTGATCCATGACGTCGCCGTGACCGGGCACGACGAGACCCGGCGAGGCGTCGACCATGTCGGCGACGGTCTCCGGCCATACGATCGGGTAGGCGTCGCCGAACCACGGCGGGGCGCTCTCCTCGAGGATGTCGCCGGCGAACACCACCTCCGTCTCGTCGATGGTGATGACGATGTCGCCCTCGGTGTGCGCCCGTCCGTGGTAGCGCAAGGTGACGAGACGGTTCCCCAGCTCGATCTCGGCGGTATGGGCGAACACCTCGTCGGGGAGCCGGATCTCGACCTCCTCGACCTCGGCCCGGTCGGCCGCAGGCGCCATCTCGAGGACCTCCGCCTTGGTCGCCGCTCCTCGCTCGGCGAGCACCCGGCGACACTCGACATGGCCGTAGATCACGGCGTCGGGGAATGCGGCGTTGCCGAACGTGTGGTCCCAATGCCAGTGGGTGTCCACCACCCACGTGATCGGCAGCTCCGTGATGCGCCGCACATCGTCGATGAGCTGCCTCGCCTGGACGTGTGAGGCGCGGGTGTCGACCACGAGCACCCCATCCTCGCCGATGATCAGCCCGATGTTGAGGTCGAACGCCGCGTAGCGCCTGCGGAAGACGCCATCGGCGAGCTCGTCCCAGCCACCCACAGCCATGTCAGCCTCCGACCGCGGTCCCGAGGAGCGCACCGATGCCGTAGGTGACGCCGGCGGCGATCAGCCCGAGCAGCAGCGAGCGAGTGCCGGTGCGCAGCACCCCGGTCCCGGTGACGACGGCCGTCATCACGCCGAGCAGGAAGAGCCCGATGCCGGCGAGGACCAGGCTGAGGGCGATTGCGGCCCCGCCGCTCAGGAAGAAGAACGGGATCACGGGAACGATGGCGCCGATGGAGAAGAGGAGGAACGAGGCGATCGCGGCCTCCCACGCCGATCCGCCGAGCTCCTCGGGATCGATGCCGAGCTCCTCCCGCACCTTCGTGTCCAGGAACGCCTCCGGGTCGCCCATCACCTCCTTGGCGGCTCGCTCCGCCTCGTCCTGCGACATGCCCTTTGCCTGGTAGATCAGGGCGAGCTCCTCTGCCTCCGCCTCCGGCATGGTGAGGATCTCCTCTCGCTCGGAGGCGATCTGTGCCTGGTGCAGCTCACGGGAGCTCTGTACGGACAGCCACTCGCCGAGCGCCATCGAGATCGAGCCGGCGAGCAGCCCGGCGAGACCCGAGAGCAGCACGGCGCTCGCCGAGAACGCGGCGCCGGCGACGCCCATCACCAGCGAGGTGTTGGAGACGAGGCCGTCGTTGGCGCCGAGCACGGCGGCGCGCAGCGCATTGCCGCCGACCGCCCGATGCCGTCCCTCCAGCTTGGCCATGACGCCGCCGCGCACGCCGGACTTCGCCTCCTTGCGCAGGGCGTCGAGGATGACCGCATGGGAGCGCTCGTCGGCGGGCAGTGAGGTGCCCTTCGCCTCGGGCTGGTCGTCGTACATCGTGCGCCCGGCGAGCTCCGTGGTCGCCATCGCCTGCGCCAGCACGGACGGGCCGAGCCGGCGGGCCAGCCAGGCCAGGATCCGGGCCCGCAGCGTCGGGGAGCGTTCGGGCACGGCGGCGCCGACCTCTTCGAGCTTCTCCTGCCACAACGCGGCGTGCCGCTCCTCCGTCTCGGCGAGCCGTACGTACACCCCGCTGATGGTCTCGTCGTCCTCGAGCTCGGCGGCGACGCGGTACAGGTAGGCGGCGTCCACCTCGTCGGCGAAGTTGTCGCGGTAGCGGTCCGCATCACTCGGCATCGGATGACCTCGGCTGATTGGGGGCAGGCCCGAACGATACCCCCGCTCCGCAGGCCAGATGGTTCTGGTCGCTACGCCCTCGCTGCGTACTGCGGGGCCTCGAACAGCCAGCGCTCGGCGAGCCAGGCAGAGACCTCCCGCCACACCACCACGTCGAGGCCGGCTCGGTCGGCGGTCACCCAGGAGCTCACCCGTGCATCGCCCTCACCGTCTCGGGACGGGTAGATGTAGAGACAGCCGATCACCTCATCGCCATCGAGGATGGAGTAGGTGAAGCCGGCCCGATTGGCGAAGTCCTCGGCGTGCTGGACGAGATCGGCCAGGTTCGCGTCGAGGCTCATCGGCTGCGGCCAGTCACGCTCTGCGAAGCCGGGGGTGGCGCGGATGTGGTCGATGCTCGACATCCAGGCAACGTGGTCCCGCTCGTTGTGCTCCGGCCCCAAGGGCTCCAGGCGATACCCGCTGCCCGTGAACTCCGTCGGAACGGAGAAGTCATCGGGGACGAACGCGCCGGCCATGCCGCCAATCTAGAGACGGGGCGCCCGCGGCTGCAGCGCCTGCGCGAGGTCAGGGGCCAACGTCCCGAACAATGGGTCCACCGGTCTCATTCACCGACGACTGCCGGGCCACGCCGAGCCCCTGGTCCCCTTGATAGCCTGGACGAGAGGGCCCGACATGATCGTTTCCCGCCACGGCCGCAGCAGGGCGCTGCGATGGCTGGTCGTTGTGCTCTGCACCCTGTGTCCCGCCTGCGGCGGTGGGGAGGCCGAGCCTGCCACAACAGCAGCGCCCTCATCCGCCGGGGCCGCAACGACCTCGATCCCCGACGTCTCGGCGCGACGGCTTCGCCTCGGCCTCGTCGTGCACGCGGATGCACCGGAGCACACGCTGCACTTCTGGCCGACGGTCCTCCTCGGAGCCCTCGAAGCCGCAGAGGATCACGACGTCGACCTCGAGATCCGCGGCGACTTCGACTCCGCCGTCCAGGCCCGGATCGTCGACACGTTGATCGCCGACGGCGTCGACGGCTTGATCGTCTCCCTCCCCGATCTGCACGCCATGAAGCCGGCGCTGGACCGTGCCGATGCCGCCGGCATTCCGGTGATCACGATCAACTCGGGCATCGAGCACTACCTCGAGACGACTGCGCTCACCCATGTCGGCCAGTTCGACTCGGCGGCGGGACGCTTGGTGGGCGACCGGCTCACCACGATGGGCGTGAGTGGCGACGTCCTCTGTGTCATCCAGGAAGCCGACAACGTCGCCCTCGAAGAGCGCTGTGACGGTGTCGAGGAGACGTATCCGAATGGGACGGTGGTTCGGCTTCGTATGCAGTGGGAGCTCGCGGACTGGGCCTCCATGATCTCGGCCATCAGCCGCGAGCTCGAGGGCGGCGAGTTCGCCGCGGTGGTGTCGCTCGACCTCGCCGGTGCGGCGGCGGCCATGGACGCCATCCGGGCCGCCCAGACAGACGTCGTGCTGACGACCTTCGACGTTGCGCCGGAGGCGCTCGAAGCGATCCGTAGCGGTGAGCTTGCGTTCACCGTCGACCAGCAACCGTACCTCCAAGGATCGCTACCGGTGCAGCTGCTCGTGGACTACCTGCGCGACGGGACCGTGCCCGACCGGACCCAACCGGTCGAGACGGGTCCGCGGCTCGTGGACACGACCAACGTCGACGAGGTCGAAGCCGAGAGCGCGAGTATGGCGGCGCGGATCGCGGCTCGCTTCGGGTCGTGAGCCGAAAGGCCCCCGACAACGGGAAGATCGGCGCAGAGGACCGGCCGTACAATCGAGGAGTGGAGTTCCACGTCCTCGGACCCCTCCGGGTCACGCACGAGGGCGCAGCGGTGGCTCTCGGCGGACCCCAGCAGCAGACGATCCTCTGCGTACTGCTGGTCCACGCCGGATCCGTCGTCTCCGCCGAGCGGCTGATCGACGAGGTGTGGGGAGAGAACACTCCGGAATCCGCTCGCCGAACCCTCCAGTCGTCGGTTGCCCGGCTGCGCGGAGCCCTCAATGTGGACACCGAGCTGCTCCGCAGCCGCGCTCCCGGTTACGTGCTCGATGTGGACCCGAAGACCGTCGACAGCCTGTCGTTTGCGGCAACGGTCGAAGGGGCCGCCGCCACACGATCGAAGGACCCGGCGAGGGCGGCCGAGATGCTGCGGCAGGCTCTCGCCACGTGGCAGGGCCGGCCTTTCGACGGGCTCGCCGACACCGCACCCTCGCTGTACGCGGAGGTGGTACGGCTGGAGGAGCTTCGGCTCACGGCCATCGAGTTGCGTATCGAGTGTGACCTGGAGGTGGGAAGACATCGCGAGCTCGTCGCCGAGCTCGAGTACCTGACCAGCGAGTTTCCGCTGCGGGAGCGCTTCTGGCAAGAGCTGATGACTGCGCTCTACCGTTGCCGGCGGCAAGCCGATGCACTGCGCGCGTACCAGAGGGCCCGCCACATCCTCGCCGCGGAGCTGGGGATCGACCCGGGTCGCGAGTTGCAGGAGCTCGAGGAAGCCATCCTCCGCCAGGACCCCCTACTTGCGGGGGCCGATGCCGTACCCGCCACCACCCTGTCGGACCCGCCCCGGCCGGGCCGGACGCTCCGCGGCTACGAGCTACGCGAGCTGGTAGGGACTCGTTGCGGCGAGTCGGTGTATCGCGCCTATCAGCCCACGATCGGCCGGGAGGTCGCGGTGACGGCGATCGACGCCGCCGTTGCCAGCGAGCGGGAGTTCATCCGCCGCTTCGACGACGAGGTGCGGCGCATCGCCCGACTCGAGCACCCCCACATCGTGCCGGTCTACGACTTCTGGCGGGATCCGACGGGCGCCTTCATCGTGTCGCGATGGGTTGGCGGAGTGAGTCTGCGGAGCGCGGTCGGGCATGGGCC
>DKBA01000048.1 GCA_002450985.1 Acidimicrobiia bacterium UBA6912 | reverse complement strand
TCGGGAAGGCGCGTCGCCTCGTGCCGGGGCGAAGGGGCGTGGAGGATCCACCCGAGTCATCGCAGGGGGAGTCCCGGACCGAGACCGAGACCGGTGGCGCCGCCCACCCTCGGAGGGCGCGCTACGAGAGTGCGCTGGCCCGGTCGGCGTTCTCGGGTCGAGGGCGCCGATCGGTCGCGTTTGCGGTGTCGACGACCAACCTCGATGCCGGTCGGGGTGACGTGTTCGTAGCGGTCGGGCTGGGCCTCGAGCTCGAGCGGCTCGGCTACGACGTGGTCTACGTCGAGTCCAGATCCTGGTACCGCCTCCCGGCAGGTTGCGACCTGCTCGTTGCCATGCTGCCGGACTTCGATCCGAGCAGGTTGCCGCAACGATTGCCGACCGTTGCATGGGTACGGAACGAAACCGACAGGTGGATCCAGCAGCCTCATCTCGGTTTCTTCGATCTGGTTCTCTGCTCCTCGGGTGCGTCTGAGCACGCGATTCGAGAGGTGTACCCGGGGCCGACGGAGATCCTCGCGATCGGCGTCGACACAGCTCTGTTCGACGGCGCCGGCGACGCTCCCCGGGCTGGAGTGTCGACCACGGTCAATCAGTGGGGCATGGAGCGCGAGGTCTACTCAGGCCTGCGGTCCGCTCCGATCGACTTCCCACTCGACATCTACGGTCAGGGGAGAGGGTTCCCTGCGGAAGTGCTCGCACATTGGCGCGGGCCCGTGAGCTTCTTCGACCTACCTGCCATCTACTCACGATCGCGGCTCGTGCTCGACGACTTCAATCACACGACCGCCGCCTACGGAAACGTCAACTCTCGGGTGTTCGAGGCGCTCGCCGCCGGAGCTCTGCCCATCACCAATCGGAGGGCCGGACTTCAAGAGGTGGGGCTCGGGGAGGTCCCGACCTACTCGGGGCGGCATGGCCTGCTGCCCCTCGTGCGGCGCCTCATCGACGATCCCGCAACCGCATCGCTGGCGAGTCGCCTCTCGGCTCACGTCCGCCGACATCACAGCTTCGAGCGCCGGGCCGCGCAGTTCGACGCTTCGACTCGGGATCTCGCACCTGCGGAACGGACCACGGTGGTGACGGTCGCTTCGGCCTCTGCGGCGGTGGAGGAGTGGTATTCGGATCTCGCCGCAGCGGGTGGCTGGCTGCTCCGCAGCTCACCCGTGGAGTTTCCCATCGACGTCGCCCGAAGCGAACGGTTCGGTCCGTCGATCCTCCATCTCATCGGGACCGAGGCGTTGCGGACCTCTCACGGCGCCGGGATCACGAACGTCGAGATCGAGACGAGTCTGAGGGAGTGTCTCGAGCGCGGCACGCCGTTGGTGTTCTCCGCCAGCGATCCGGCGGATGTCACGGTTCGCATCCCCGGCCTCACCCCTCCGACGCTCGCGGGACAGGCCGCCGTCCACCACCCGATGACGGACGGTCCGCACCCGGCGATGACGCTCCCGCTGCCAGACCCGTGGCTGTCCCTGCGCCGGGCGCAGCGCCACGCCCTCGGTGTCGACTCTGAATCGTCCGTCTGTGTCGTCCTCGACCCCGCGGATGCGACGCCCTACCAGGCTGCGTTCGTAGGGGCATGCGAGTCCTCTCCGGGCGGCCTGCGACTCGTCGTGGCCGGCGAGGTCGGTCCGGACGCGTGGCATCCCGTCGATGGCGTCATCTGTCGTCTGCACCCTCTCGACGATCGTGATCGACGTGCGTTGATCGCCGCAGCGGACGTCGTCCTGATGATGTCCGATGCTCCGCACCTCCTTGCGATAGCGCGGATGGCGCATGCGCTCGGGTGCCCGGTGGGCGTCGTCCAGGTGGGTCCGAGAGCTGCGGCCCTCGACACCTGCACATGGTTGCAGCGAGACGAGCTTGAAGGGTTCGTGCGGGACGTGAAGCCGCGGGGCCAGCTTCCGTACGCCTCGCTCTCGGACTCCGTGCTCTCGGCCGTGGACGCGTCGTGAGCGCGCTCCGCGAGCGAATCCTGCGAGTGGCCCCGCCGGCGGCGGTCGACCGCGTGCGGCGCGCGCGGACCACGCTGCGCAGACGCCGCCTCGAAACCGGGATCTCGAAGCGTGGCTCCACCCGCCACGAAGGGCCCCTCGTGACGATCGTGGTCCCGACGAGGAACCCGGGCCGCCGGATCGAGGACCTCTTGGAACGGCTTGCGTCGCACACGACGTACCGAAGCTTCGAGGTCGTCGTGTTCGACAACGGCTCAGAGGCTCCGATTGTGGGTGACTCCGGCGACGCGTCGTTCCCGCTCCACATCGTGTCGAGCCCGGTGAATCGGAGCTTCTCTGATGCCTGCAACGAGGCGGCCGGTCGCGCCCGTGGCGAGTTGCTGCTGTTCCTCAACGACGATGTGGCCCCGATCAATGCCGGGTGGCTCGGGGCAATGGTCGACCAGGTTCTCGCCGACGACGACGTTGCNNGGAGGTCCCGGCGGCCACGGCGGCGTGCCTCATGGTGCCGCGGAACCGCTTCGAAGCGGTGGGTGGGTTCAGCCACGGCTACGTGTACGGCTGGGAGGACGTCGACTTGTGCCTCAAGCTGCGCGCTGCCGGGGGCTCCATCCAGCTCTGTGGAGACGCCTTCCTCTACCACCAAGAGTTCGCCTCGCAAGACACGTGGTCGGATACGTGGAGGACTGCGAACTACCGGGCGAACGGCCAGCGGTTCGCCGAACGGTGGGCGCCCACGGTGTCCCGGAGGATTCGGCTCGACCACCTCGAGGGCGCCTCGCAGTGGGTTGCAGACGGGCCGCGGAGAATGGTGATCGTCGGCCGCGGCCACGACGACTGGATCGAGCCACTCCGCACCGAGATGACGACTCGGGGCTGGCAGGTGGAGCGCCTGGGGGCCGATGATGCCGTGCCGAGCGGCGTTGCGCTGTTGGTGGTCACCGATTCCGCGTTCGAGCATCCGGACCGGGTCGTCGCCGACGTGAAAGTCGCCTGGTTGATCGAAGGCGCCGATACGTGGGCGTCCGGTCCGGGTTTCGACGACTACGACATCGTCGCCACGGCGCGGAGGAGCGACTTCGACTGCCTGGAAGCTCGGATCGCCCCGACCGTCGTCGACCTTCCCGCTGCCGCAGGACGTGAGTTCGCTCGTGCCAGCGCCGAGTCGACGCACGGCTACGACTACGTGGTGACGTCCGATGCCAGCGAGCGGTCTGTCCTCGAGTTGCTCGACGTCGACCCTGGTGAAGAGGCAAGGTTCGTAGGTCGCGGCTGGAACGAGCCGCGAGCACGCCGCTACTGGAGGGGTGAGGTCCCCGAGGACGAGCTTCCGTCGGTCCTCGCCGGTGCCCGGGCAGCCGTCGATGCTTCGCCGGACGGCTCGGCAGTCTCGCCGATGGTCTATCGGGCCCTGGCGGCAGGGACCCTGGTCATCACCCGCAATCGCGCGGCCACGGGGGAGCGGTTCGGCGGTGGCCTCCCCACGTTTGCGAGCCGCCAGGATCTCCGTGACGCGCTCGATCGCGTGCTTGGTGATCCGCTGGGGAGCACGGCCGCCGCAGCTCGCCTCCAAGCT
>DKBA01000070.1 GCA_002450985.1 Acidimicrobiia bacterium UBA6912 | reverse complement strand
CACGAGCGTGGTCGATGGTCTGGGCGGGTTCGACGACACGGCCTCGTCGGTCCACGAGGACAACATCGTCACGATGTCGATCCTCGGCATCACCAAGGTCGAGGACTCGTACCGCCCGACTGAGAACGTGACCCGGGGCCAGATGGCAGCCTTCCTGCGCCGTGCGCTGAACCTGCCGGCCGCTCCTGCGGGTTTCGACCCGTTCACGGACGACGACACGTCGATCTTCGAGGGCGACATCAACTCGATCGCCTACTACGGCGTCACGCTGGCGAGCGGCGAGTACCGGCCGAACGAGCAGGTGACCCGAGGCCAGATGGCGGCCTTCCTCACGAGAGGCTTCCAGCTCGGTGCCGGCGGCGCCACGCCGTTCACCGATATCGACGGCTCCCTCTTCGAGGGCGACATCGAGTCCCTCTACACGGCCGGCATCACGGTCGGGACCACACCGAACACCTTCAGCCCGAACGATCCCGTGACGCGAGGCCAGATGGCCACGTTCCTCGCAAGGGCGCTCGGCTTCTCCTCGTAGCTCCGCGGAGCAGCGAGCTCGGCAACGAGCCGGCTCGCAACGACAGGGATCGTGGAGGGAGACCCCCCTCCACGATCCCTGTGTCGCGTATCGAGCGGTCCACGAAGATGTCGTGCGGCGGCGGTGCGGCGTCACCACCGGAGACGGATCGGAAGCGCGGGGCGGCCGGTGGCGTTGATCGTCCCAGGCTCACAGGCGCACCGGGTCGGCGTCGATGCGGACCTTGGCCCCGGCATCGCGCCACCGCTGCACCTGGGTGCGCAGCTGCACCTTGAAGGGCCGCAGATCCGGCCCGGAGACCAGCCAGCGAAGCCCGTCGCCCGAGGGTCCGGGCCCATGCACGGAACCATCGCCCGCCAGTGCTCGCAGCTCGGCGTCCGCCCCGGGTGCGTCGCCGGTGATCTCGATCGCGGCGAGCTGCGTCACGGGGGGAAAGCCTTCCGCCTCCCTCTCGGCGAGCACCTCCCGCAGCAACGCCGTGGGACGGCCGTGGCGGAGCGTCTCGTACACTCGGTGCGATGGGTCGGACGTCTGGATGAGGCAGCGGTGGCCGCGGCCGCGGACCACCGTGAGCACGATGCGGGCGAGGGTGCGCAGGGCGTCCTCCTCCGCCCGGTAGTGCGGGGCCATCACGAGCGCGTCCGCGTCGATCACCACCGAGAGCGCCACACCGGAGACGTCGGTCAGGTCGCGTTCGGTGCCGACGATCACCCGATGCTCCTCCCCCACGGGCCCGACGACATCGCCGAGGGTACGGCGCAGCTCGGAGGTGACCCGTCCGACACCGGCCCCGAGCGCCTCGAAGCGCTCGCCGCCGCAGGCGGCGCAGGCTTCGAGACGGGCCCCGCACCGGGCGCAGACGTCGCCACGTNNGCAGACGGCGCACCGCCGCAGCTCGGAACAGCGGACGCAGCGGAAGGCGGCCGCATCGCCCCGCCGCGGGACGAACACGAACACGTTCCCTCCGGCGCGCAGCGTGCCCCGCATGGCGTGCACCGCCGCGTCCATCACCACGCCGCCACCGGGAGGCTCCTCGGAGCGGGAGACGACCTCGACGAGGGGCCAGACCCGCCCCGTCGGTTCGTGGAGCTCTACACCCGCGGCGAGCGTCTCGGCCGTCGGCACCGGGCCGCAGTACACGAGGCTGAAGCGCTCGGTCACGGCGCGGCGCCTGGCGACGTCCCTCACGTGGGTCGTGGGGGTCTGCGGCGCCTTCATGGCGGGCCGCCCCTCCTCGACGACGATGAGCATGGCCGGTCCCCCGAGCGGCCAGAACACGATCTCGCGGGTACCGACGACGATCTGGCCGGACCCGCCGGTGAGCGCGGCCCAGGCTGCCGTCACCTCCTTGTCAGGCTCAGACGACGTCGCACACCACACGGTGACACCCAGCGCCGTCTCGAGGTCGGCCGCCAGCGCCTTCGCCTCGGTCACGGTGGGCGTCACAACGGCGACGTTCCTTCCCGAGGCGAGCACGTCGGACGCCAGACCCGCGATGGGCGCGTCCCACGGTCCTCCGCCGATCAGGTACTGCGTGCGCACGTGGCTCCCGGTGGCAGCCGCTCCGGTCGCGGCGGCGAGGGGTGACACGGCGCCACGAGGCGTCTCCACCGTCACGCGGCGGCGCCGGGCGACATTGGGCGGCGCGCCCTTTGNNCCGACCACGCCAAGGACGTCCCGCAGCCCGCTCGGATCGTCGCCGCCGCGCACGTGGGTGACGAACCCGCGCACCCTGCGCCCGCCGAGCGGGACCCGAACGAGCGAACCCACCTCGACTCCGCTCATCGTGTCGGGGATGCGATAGGAGAACCCGTCGTCCACGGCGAACGTCGCCAGGTTGGGCACGACCTGGGCGATACGGGTCAGTGCGGGTCTCCCGTTCGCATCTTGCGGATGCGGTCCCAGAGGCGGTCGGCGACCTCCCGCTTGGACATCAGCCCCCACGGTTCGGTCGTGCCATCCGGCATGATGAGCGACACCTCGTTGGTCTCCGTGCCGAAGCCGGACCCCTCTTTCGCCACGTCGTTGGCGACGAGGAGATCGACGCCCTTGCGTTGCGCCTTCGCCACCGCCTCGTCGAGCGAACCGGTCTCGGCGGCGAACCCGACGAGGAACGGCCGGGGGCTCATCGCAGCCACGCCCTGGAGGATGTCAGGCGTGGGCTCGAGATCGATCGCAGGCGTGCCGTCGGTCCGGCGCAGCTTCGTCCCGGCCGGGTCGCGAGGACGGAAGTCCGCAACCGCCGCAGCGAGCACCGCAACGTGACTGTCCCCTGCCCGGGACCACACCGCCTGGGCCATCTGCTGTGCCGTCTCCACGGACACCACGTCGATGGGGAGCCGCTCCCCCGCCGGCGGCGGGACACTGGTGACGAGTGTCACCGCGGCGCCCCGCGCGGCGGCGGCGACCGCGATGGCGTTTCCCATCTTGCCGGATGAGCGATTGCCGATGTACCGGACGGGGTCGATCGCCTCCCGGGTGCCGCCGGACGAGACCAGGACTCGCCAGCCGGCGAGGTCGCCAGAGCCGAGCATGCGTACCAGCGCGGCCACGATCGCCTCCGGCTCGGCCATGCGGCCCGGGCCCTCGTCGCCACCGGCGAGTGCGCCGCTCTCCGGTCCGACGAGCGTGTAGCCGTCGGCTTCCAGCGTGGCGACGTTGCGCTGCGTGGCAGGGTGATCCCACATCTCCGTGTGCATGGCAGGCGCGAGCAGCACCGGCGTGCCCCACGCGGCGAGGACCGTCGTGGAGAGTGCATCCTCCGACATCCCGGCGGCGATGCGTGCGAGCGTCGCCGCGGTGGCGGGAGCGACGACGACGGCGTCCGCCCAGCGGGCGAGGTTCGTGTGGGGGCTGGGGTCGTCGCCGCCGAACAGATCGAGCAGGGGCGCCGACCCGGTGATCGCGGCGAGCGTCTGCGTGCCCAGGAACTCGGTCGCAGCCGCCGTCATCACCGTGCGTACCTCGGCACCGCCCTCGACGAGGCGCCGGGCCAGGTAGGCCGCCTTGTAGGCGGCCACGCCGCCGGAGACGCCGAGGACGATCCGGCGTCCGGTCAGCATGGTGAGGTCACGCCTCGTCGAGCTGGATCTCGAGCGTCACCTTGTCGTTGTCGATCTCCTCGAGGGCGATCGACAGGGGCTTGCGCGACAGGGAGTGGACCTGCGGCGGCACGTAGCTGCCGAAGCCTTCGCCGAGTTGGTTGAAGTAGGCGTTGATCTGCCGGGCGCGGCGAGCGGCGAGGACGACGAGGCCGAAGCGGGTGTTCGTCTTCTCGAGGACGCGCCCGATGGGGGGCTCGATCATGTGCGTGCAATCTCCTGGGCAGGGGACCCGCCGCCCGCGTGGCGCCGGACGATCGGGCTTCCATCATAGCGGCTCCGGTGTCAGCCTCCGTACCCCTCGATGAACGAGCGAATCCTGGCGACCACCCCGGTGATGTCGAGGTCCGACGTGTCCACGACGAGGTCGAAGTGCGACGGATCGGCGTAGTCGATGCCGTAGTAGCGGCGGTAGCGGTCGGTCTCGGACCGGCTCCGTGCTTCGATGGCGCGCTGGGTTGCGGCGAGGTCGATGTTCTCGTGCTCGATCCCCCGCTGCGCTCCGTAGATGCGGGCCGCCGCCACTTCCGGCCGCACGTCCAGGAAGACCTTGATCGATTCCGGCAGGAAATGCCACGCGAGCCTCGCGTCGATCACGAAGTCGTCCCGAGTCTCCCCCAACATGCGGGTCCGGGCATCGATCTCGTGGTCGATGGCGATGTCGCCCTCGGCACTGTGGGACAGCTCGAGGATCGAGACGCCCCGTTCGTGCGCCATCTGGCGCATGAAGTCGCCCGCAGAGACGTGATCGAGCCCGAGTTCGGCGGCGAGCACCCTGGCGACGGCGCTCTTCCCCGAACCGGGCCGCCCCGAGATCGTGATGATCACGTCACGCAAACAGGTCGAGCAGCACCTGACGCTGCCGGCTGCCCAGCCCCCGAATCCGGCGGCTCTCGTCGATCTGGTGCTCCTCGAGCAGCCGCTTGGTCGAGACCTTGCCCATGCCGGGCAACGACAGGATGACTTTTGTGATCTTCGTGCCGGCGATGACGTCGTCGGTCTCGGCCCGCTCGAAGACTTCGGCAAGGGTCAGCGTCCCCGTCTTCAACAGGTGGCTCATCTCGGCGCGGACCCGTCGTGCCTCCGCCGCCTTGGCGAGCGCGGCGGCTCGCTGCTCTTCGCTCATCTCCGGTAGCGCCATCGGCAACCTCCTCCAGCTCGGCCCGACTCTATCAACCAGGTCGTTCCACGCCGCGGATCGACGCAGCGATGGCTTCCGCCGCCGCCGCCGGGTCCGGGGCCCTGGTGATGGGCCGCCCGATCACCAGCCAGTCGGCGCCGCGCCCGATCGCATCCTCGGGGGTCGTCACCCGGCGCTGGTCGTCCTCCCCACCCTCCGGACGGATCCCGGGAATCACCGTTTCGAGCTCGGGGGCGACTTGCCGCACGACGCCGAGCTCGAGCGGGGAGCAGACGAGGCCTTCGCATCCCGCCCTTGCGGCGACTCGTGCCATCCGGGAGACGAGCTTGCCCGGCGATGCGGTGATACCGACGGCGGTGAGCGCCGCCTCGTCGAGGCTGGTCAAGATGGTGACACCCAGGATGCCGGCAGGGCCGGAAGCGCCGGCTGCGAGCCCGGCCACGGCGGCTTCCAGCATCTCCTGTCCGCCCGAGACATGGGCGGTGACCCAGCGGGCGCCGATCCGTCCCAGCTGGGTCGCCGCCGCTTCCACCTGGGAGGGGATGTCGTGGAGCTTGGCGTCGGCGAACACCGGTTTGCCGAGCGCGGCGATGGCGGCCACCGTTCCCGGGCCCGGGCCGTGCAACAGCCCGAGGCCCACCTTGAAGCCACCCACGTGGGAGGCCACGGCCTTGGCGAGCCGGACGGCGTCCTCGGCGGACGCCACGTCGAGCGCGACGAGGATCGGCGGATCGCTCACCACGGTACCGCCGCCCCGATGAGCTCCTCGATGCGGGCCACGCCGTGCCGCTCGCAGTACGCAGTGATCTCGGCGAGGAGGCGCGGGCCTACCCGCGGCTCTGCGAAGTGGGCGGTTCCGACCCCAACGGCCGACGCTCCGGCGAGAAGGAACTCGACGACGTCCTCTCCCGTTCTCACCCCGCCGCAGCCGACGATGGGGACGCCAGGCAATGCCTGGGCGACCTCCCAGACACAGCGCAGCGCGATCGGCTTGATCGGGGCACCGGAGTAGCCGCCGACGACGCCGGACAGCTTCGGACGCCGGGTCTCGACGTCGAAGCCGGCGCCCCAGACCGTGTTGCCGAGCACGACCCACGACGCACCGGCATCGACCACGGCGGCGGCGATGCCCGCTACGTCGACGGCGTTGGGGGACAGCTTCGCCCCGATCGGCACCGTGACCGCCGCCGCCACCTCCTTCACCACCGACGCGGCGGCACCCGCATCGAGGGCGTACATCGGGCCCCCGTCGAGGTTGGGACACGACAGGTTCACCTCGACGGCTCCCACACCAGCCGCCTCCAGCCCCGAGGCGACGACGGCGAAGTCGGGCACGTGGTGGCCCACGGCGGAACCCCACACCTCGACGTCGAGCGTCCTCAGCCGGCCGCCGACCTCGGCTCGCCATGCGTCGATGCCGGGGTTCTGGATCCCGATGCCGTTGAGCATCCCCTCCCCCGCCGGTGCGACCCGCGGCGCCGGTCGACCGGCCCACGGTTCCGCGCTCACCGACTTGGCGACGGCGGCGCCGTACGCCTCCAGGACCGCGGTCCTGGCGAAATCGACGACAGACCCGACGGTGCCGCACGCCGCCACGAGCACCGTCTGCAGCGGGTGGTCGCCGAGGCGGGTCGACAGGTCAACCATGGTCTGCGTGGTGGCGTTGGAGGCTGGCGACGGCGTGACGGGCTGGGTCGGCGCGCAGGCTCTCCACGAGCAGCCGTCCGCCGCGCATGGTGGTGATGCACGGCACGTCGTGACGGGTCGCCGCGCGGCGGATCAGGCTGGCATCGCTGCGCGCCTTCGACCCACCGGGCGTGTTGATCACGAGCTGGACCTCGCCTTCCTCGATGAGCCGGACGGGGTCGTACGCGCCCTCCCCCACCTTGTCGACGTGGGTCACCGGCACGCCGTGGCGGGCCAGGTGGCCGGCCGTGCCGTGGGTGGCGAGGATGCGGAACCCGAGCTCGGCGAGGCGGGTCGCCACCCGGATCCCATCCGGCTTGTCGCGGTCGTTGAGGGAGATGAAGACCGTGCCGGATTCCGGAATGGCGTGGCCCGCCCCCTTCAGCGCCTTGGCGTAGGCGGCGCCCAGGGTCGTCGCCAGACCCATCACCTCGCCGGTGGCCCGCATCTCGGGACCGAGCACCCGGTCTTCTTCTGGGAATCGTTTCCATGGCAGGACGGCCTCCTTGATGGCGACCCGTCCCGGCAGGGTGCGTCCCGGGGGCGGCAACACGCCACTGCGACGGAGGTCGGCGAGACGGGCGCCCATCATCACCTGGGTCGCCACCTTGGCGAGCGGAACGGCGGTTGCCTTCGAGACGAACGGAACGGTGCGCGAGGCTCGTGGGTTGGCCTCGAGCACGAACACATCCTCACCCTTCACCGCGAACTGGATGTTGAGGAGTCCCCGCACCTCGAGCCCGGCGGCGAGCCGCCCGGTGAGGTCGACGATCCGCGCAACGACGGCAGCCGACAGCGTCTGGGGCGGGATGACGCACGCCGAGTCGCCGGAGTGGATGCCGGCTTCTTCGACGTGCTCCATGATGCCGCCGAGGTAGAGCTCGTGCCCGTCGTAGATGGCATCGACGTCCACTTCGATGGCCGACTCGAGGAACTGGTCGATGAGCAGCGGGTTGCGGTGGAGGTCGAGGTCGCTGCCGACCCGGCCGTACAGATCGTCCAGGTAGTGCCGCAACTCGGCGACGTCGTAGACGATCCGCATCGCACGGCCGCCCAGCACGTAGGAGGGCCGGACGAGCACCGGGAAGCCGATCTCCACGGCGACGGCCTCGGCGGCGGTGGGGCTCATCGCGGTGCCAGACGGCGGCTGCGGGATGGCGAGGTCGCGACAGACGGCGGCGAACCGCTCCCGGTCCTCGGCGAGGGCGATGGCGGCGGGGGTCGTCCCGGCGATCGGCACCCCGGCGGCGGCGAGGTCGGCGGCCAGCGACAGCGGCGTCTGCCCTCCGAGCTGGACGATCACCGCCACCGGCCGCTCCTTGGCGACCACGGCGAGCACGTCCTCGCGGGTGAGCGGCTCGAAGTANNGCGGCGAACTCGGCGGCGCAGGTGTCCACCGTCTTGTAGGTGGTCGTGATCCCTGCGGCGAGCCGGTCGGCCCTGAGGTCGTCCTCGTCCCGGCCCCACAGGTGGGCGAGCTGGGCATCGGAGAAACCGAATCGTTTGCCGAGGTGCACGGCATCCCGGGTCGGCGCGCCCGCCGCCTCGAGCCGGTGGCGCACCTCGACCACCAGCGCCATCTGGTCCACGAACCACGGGTCGTAGCCGGTGCGGGCAGCGATCGCAGCGGGGGCGGCGCCGCGGCGGAGGAGCTCCGCGACCTGGAAGATGCGTTCCGGGGTCGGGGTGGCGATGGCGGCGAGGAGCTGGTCGTCCGAGGCGGCGGTGTACCCGGCCTCGGCGGGGTCGGCCCCGAAGCCGCGCCGTCCCGTCTCCAGGCTGCGCAGCACCTTCTGGAGCGCCTCGGGGAAGGTGCGCCCGATGGCCATCGCCTC
>DKBA01000176.1 GCA_002450985.1 Acidimicrobiia bacterium UBA6912 | reverse complement strand
GAGGGGCCGATCGTGCAGATCGGCGGGACGATCGGCTCGGTGCTGTCGCGCCACACTCGTTTCGGCGAGGACCAGGTGCGAAGCCTGATCGCGGCAGGCGCCGGCGCCGGGATCGGCGCCAGCTTCAACGCCCCTATCGCCGGCATGTTGTTTGCGCTCGAGGTCATTCTCGGCAACTTCGCCATCCGTCACCTCAATGCCGTGGTGGTGACGTCCGTGGCGGCCGCGGTCACCACCCGTCTCGCCATTGGCGAGGAGCGCATCCTCTCGGCGCCGGTCCACTCGGTCGGCTCGCCGGCCGAGCTCGCGATCTACGCCGTGCTCGGCGTGCTCGCCGGTGCGGTCGCCGCGACGTTCTTGCGATTCCTCGAGGCGCCGCAGCAGGTGCGGGAGCGGTTCCAGGGCTGGCGGCGCCCGCTCGTCGCCGGTGTCCTCGTCGGACTGGCCGGGATCGTCGAGCCGAGGGTGCTCGGCACGGGTCAGGAGCTGGTCGCCGGCCTCCTGCGTCTCTCCGCCGATACGGCCGAAGTCTGGTACGTGCTGCTCGGGCTCATCGCAGTCAAGATCCTCGCCGTCACCCTCACGTTGAACGGCGGCGGCTCCGGCGGGGCGTTCATGCCGAGCCTCTTCATCGGAGCGAACCTCGGCGCCATGGTGGCGCTGTTGGTGCAGCCCGCGTGGGGTGTGTCGACGCTCCAGCCGGGGGCCTTCGCCGTCGTCGGCATGGCGGCGACGTTCGCCGGGGTCGCCAGGGCCCCCCTCACCTCGATCATCATCGTGTTCGAGATCACTGGCGACTACGGGCTCGTGCTCCCGCTCATGCTGGCCGCGTCCCTCGCCACCGTGCTCGCCGAGCGGTTCGAGCCGCACAGCGTCTACACGGCACCACTGCGCCGCCGCGGCATCCACCTCCCGACCCGTGAGGACGTCGACCTCCTCGATACGGTCACCGTGGCCGATGTCATGTCGGAGCTGGACACGGTGTGCTCACCCGATGCAACGGTGGAGGAAGCGGCTGACCTGCTGGAGCGGACCCACCACCACGGCATACCGGTAGTCGAGCGGGGGAGGCTGGTCGGCATCATCACGCTGACGGATCTGGTCGGCAACGGCGAGCCGCAGGCCGGCAGGAGAGTTCGCGATGTCATGACCCCCCGCCCGGTGACGGTCTCTCCGAGCCTGCCGGTATCGGAGGCCCTGGCGCGGATGGCGGCACTCGACGTCGGGAGATTGCCCGTGGTGGCCGGTGACAGGCCGGATGTGCTGCTCGGTATGTTTCGCAGGGACAGCGCAGTGATCGCCTACGAGCGGGCGCTGGGGGCGACCACAGACCGGAGCCTCTACCGCCAGCGGCATCAGGTGCGCATCGCGCCGACGACGGCGTTCTTCGAGATCTGGATCCCGCACGGGTCGCCGGTGACGGGGCGCCGCGTCAAAGAGGTCGAGTGGCCCGACGACGTCACCCTCGTCTCCATCCGGCGCGGCGGGTCCGTGCTCATCCCGCACGGTGACACGACGGTCGAGCCGGGCGACACCGTGACCGCTTACGGCTCCGGCGGGGCCAGAGCGCGTATGGAACGTATCCTGGGTGCGTCTGGGGGTGACCCCCCTTCCGCTGGCGCCAGGATCACCGGCTGAGCATCCCGCCGGGCCGTCCGTCAGCGACACCGAGGCGATGCTGTCGCCTTCGATGGCCGGGCTCAAGACGATGATGCGAACCCGATCGCTGCTGGACGTCAGGATCCACGAGACCCCACCCGACTCCGCATCGATCCGTTGGTAGGTGTCGGGCTGTGACGCGGTCCATTCGTCGTAGAACGCCTGGACGGCGTCGAACGTATCGGCGGGGAAGGTGACCAGGTAGGCCTTGGCGCCGTCGGCGTCTGCGATCAAGGCGGCCTCTCCCACTCCCGGCCCGGGGATCGGGAAGTCCCCCAGGCTCGTGGCTTCGACGTCACCACCGTCTCCTCCTCCGTCTGCGGTGGCCGCCGGGTCGCCACCGGGATCGGCATCGCCGATCGATGCATCGTCGCTCCCACCGCAGGCAACGAAGGCCAGCGCGACGACGAGGGAGAGCATGAGCTGATGTCGTATGCGGTGCATGGGACGCCCCTACCCCGACAGCACCGAAGCGCAGTGTGCCGGGATCGCTGCGCATCGTCGGGTACGGCGGCGAGGTCGGCGTCGACGGGAGCTCGGTGGGTCGATCGCCCCATTCGGGGGTCTGGTGGGCGATTGGTGGGCGGATAGGATTGACATGTGTCACGAAATGGGGCAAAGTGGGGCGCCGTGGGAGATGATGGCTAGTGGGGACCGTGTGGCGTGTTTCTCGGAGAGTTCGAACACTCGTTGGATGCGAAGGGGCGGCTGGTGCTGCCCCGGAAGTTTCGCGACGAGCTCGAGGAGAGCGGCTGCGTGCTCACCAAGGGGCAGGAGAGCTGCCTCTACGTCTTCTCGATGGAGCAGTGGGAGGAGGAGGTGGCTCGCCTGCGCAGGCTGCCCCGTACCGACCGCCGCAATCGCAAGTACCAGCGTTCGTTCTTCGCCTCGGCGCTCGACCAGACCCTCGACAGGCAGGGGCGCATCCAGCTCCCGGATCGGCATCGCGAGTACGCCGGGCTGGGGAAGGACGTCACCGTCGTCGGCGCTCTCGACCGGATCGAGATCTGGTCGCGCGAGGCCTGGGCTGCCGAAGCGACCGAGGCGGACGAGTACTACAGCGGCATCGAGGAGCAGCTCAGCGAGGACGGGGGCATCTGATGACGCTCCGCTCGACCTCGAACCCGCCATCACCCACGACGATGTCTGGCCCATGGTCAGCCTCCCGGATGCCAATTGGGAGGCCCCTTACTCCGCCCGCTTCCAGGTTGGCGCCAGCGCTCCGGGAGGCTGACCATGGCTCAGACACCAGCATCGACGCCGCCACCGCGCCGCTATCACCAGCCGGTGATGGTGGCCGAGGTGGTGGATCTGCTCACCCCGATCGAGTCTGGGGTGATCGTCGACGCGACCTTTGGCGGCGGCGGGCACACGGAGGCGTTGCTCGCAGCGCTCCCGAACGTCTCCGTCCTCGCACTCGACCGGGACCCCGACGCGACGTCACGGGTCCCGGTCGGGACCAGGGTTCGGCTCGTGACGGCGAATTTCGGCGACCTCGCTCGAGTGCTCGCCGACCCGGAGACGGTGCGGTGGCGCCATGAACATGGTGCACGCGATCCGGACCGCGGCCACGTGGCTGGCGTGCTATTCGACCTTGGCGTTTCGTCCCACCAGCTGGATCGGGCCGCTCGGGGCTTCTCGTATCGCCAGGAGGGCCCGCTCGATATGCGCATGGGCCCCGATGCGTCGCTCACCGCAGCCGATGTCGTCAACCGATACGACGTCGATCGACTCAGCGAGACCTTCCGCCGCTACGGCGAGGAGCCCAATGCCCGCCGTATTGCCCAGTCCATCGTGCGCAGCCGACCGCTCGCCACGACCTCCGAGCTCGCTGCCGTGGTCGCCGCTGCCGTACCGGCTGCGGCGCGTCGCCGCCGCCATCCGGCACGCCGCGTCTTCCAGGCGATCCGGATCGCCGTCAACGACGAGCTCACCGCCGTCGCCACCGGGCTCGACGCCGCCATCGACGCCCTCCGCCCCGGAGGACGCGTCGTGGTGATCGCCTACCACTCGCTCGAGGATCGTATCGTGAAGCGCCGTCTCGTGGCGGGGTCGAAGGGTTGCGTGTGCCCGCCCGAGCTCCCGGTCTGCGTCTGCGGCAACGTGGCAGAGCTGCGTCGCCTCACCCGGTCGGCTCTGCGGCCGAGCGACACAGAGGTCGCGGCGAACCCCAGGGCACGCAGCGCGCGGCTGCGCGCCGCGGAGAAGGTGGCGGCATGACGACGTCGACCCCGACACTGCGTTCGCTGCCCCTACCGGCCGCTCCGGCCGCCCCGCGGGGCAGACGGTCCCACAAGGGCAGGCTGCGGCCGTGGGCCCTCTTCGTGGGGATCGTGGTCCTCGCCTTCTTCGGGCTCACCTACAGCCGGATCTCGCTCGACCGCTCCGCCTTCGTGCTCGAGACGTTGCAGGATCAGATCGCCGCGGAGGAGTCGCTCCACTACGACCTGCGGGTGCAGGTGGCCGAGTTGCGTGACCCGGAGCGGATCGCTCGAGCTGCGGGAGAGCTCGGCATGGTGTTCCCGGGTCGCCGGGTAGATCTGGCGGTGGAGCCGGTTGGAGGAGCGGAGCTCGATCCGGAGTACCGGTGGGCGCAGCTCCGAGCCCTGCTGGGGGCGCAGCCATGAACCGGCGCGTGGTGGGGCGGAACCGGCACCTCTCGGTGCGGCCGCCCGGAGACTGAGATGCGGCGGCGGCAGGGCAGGGGCCGCAACGCCAGGGTGCTGGTGGTGGGCGCCGTGCTCGTCGTCGGCTGGTTCGCTCTCGGCTATCGCCTCTTCCAGGTGCAGGCCATCGAGGCGGACACGTACGCCGCCGACGGCTTCGACCAGCGGGTGCGACACGAGGACCTCCCCGCAGATCGCGGCACGATCTACGACCGTGACGGCGTTGAACTGGCCGTGACGGTCGAGGCGGTGACGATCACCGCAAACCCGAGCCAGGTGGAAGATCCCACGGTCACGGCGAGCGTGCTCGCCCCCGTGCTGGGCCTCGACGCCGACACCCTCCGCGAGCGCCTTTCCGGGGACGGGCAGTTCGCCTACATCGCCCGCGGTGTCGACAAGGAGGTCGGCGATCGGGCGGCCGCCATCGTGGACCAGCTCGGGCTCACCGGCATCTCGTTCGGGACCGAGCCGAAGCGCACCTACCCGGCGGGCTCGCTCGCCGCCCAACTCGTCGGGTTCATCCGCGCCGACGAGACGCAATCGGGCCTCGAGGGCGTCGAGTTCGCGTTCGACGACGCCCTCACCGGCACCCCCGGCATCCAGATCGTCGAGCGCGACCAGTACGGCACGCCGATCCCGCAGGGCGAGCTCCTCGTCGAGCCCGCGGTGCCGGGCGACGACATCGTGCTCACCATCGATCGCGGCATCCAGTACGCCGCCGAGCAGGCGCTCGCCGCCGCCCTTCCCGCCACCGGGGCGACCGGTGGCACCGTGATCGTCCTCGACGTCGACACGGGTGAGGTGCTCGCCATGGCGACCGCCCCGGGTTTCGATCCGAACGACCGTGGTGGCGCATCGGCGGATCTGTTCCGCAACCGGGCGATCACGGACCTCTACGAGCCCGGCTCCACGCTGAAGGTGGTCACCATCGCCGCTGCGCTCGACAAGGGCATCGTGTCCCCTGGGACGAAGTTCGAGGTGCCGCCGAAGCTCCTCATCCACGACAAGACGTACACCGACGTCGGGAGGACGGCGCAGGAGGAGATGAACGTCGCCGAGATCGTCGCCCAGTCGTCGAACATCGGCACGATCATGGTGCAGAGTCTCTTGGGCAACCCCGACCACTACGAGTACCTGCGCCGGTTCGGGCTCGGCTCGTCGACGGGAACAGGTCTCCCGGGCGAGGCGACAGGCACCCTGCACCCGGTGGCCACCTGGTGCGAGACGACCTGCGGTCCGTCGACGGCGATCGGCTATCGCGTCGACGTGACCCCGTTGCAGATGGCCGCCGTGTTCGCCGCGATCGCCAACGACGGGGTGTGGGTGGAGCCGCACGTGGTCAAGGAGATCATCGACGGCCACGGCAACCGCTCCACACCCGACCGGGTGGAGCGTCCGGTGGTCTCGACGCGGACCGCCGAGACGATGCGGATCCTGCTCCAAGGGGTCGTCGAGGTCGGCACCGGCACTCGCGCCGCCGTGGACGGCTACACCGTAGGGGGCAAGACCGGCACCACGGAGAAGCTCATCCCCGGGGTCGGGTACTCGCCTACCGACCGCATCGCCAGCTTCATCGGCATCGCCCCGATCGATCGCCCAGAGATCGTCGTGGCCGTCGTGCTCGACTCGCCACACGGCGAGGTGCTCAACGAGAACGGGAAGCCGACCAAGCTCGAGTACGGAGGGGTGTCGGCCGCACCCGTCTTCGCCGAGGTCGTCGAGGCGGCGTTGCACCAGCTCGGAGTCGCTCCCGATGGCGGCTGAGCCCGTCACGCTCAGCCGCCTCGCCGCCGTAGCCGCCCGCACTCAGACGGTTCGCCTCATCGGCGGGGACGCGGAGGAGATCCGCGACCTCGATCACGACTCGCGCCGGATCGGGCCGGGAACGGCGTTCATCGCCGTCCCGGGCTCGGTCGTCGACGGGCACGACTTCGCGCCGGCCGTCGTGGCCGCGGGCGCCGCCGCGCTCGTGGTGGAGCGACCGCTCGACCTCGCGGTCCCGCAACTCGTCGTGGAGCGAGTGCGCCCGCTCATGGCAACGCTCGCCGCCGAGGTGCACGGCCACCCTTCTGAGGCGCTGACCATCGTCGGGGTCACCGGGACGAACGGCAAGACGACGGTGACCCACATGCTCGAGGCGATCGCCGGCGCCGCCGGCGTGCGTACCGGTCTCATCGGCACCATCGGCGCCCGCGTTGCAGGGCGTCCGATCCCCCTGGGCCACACCACACCCGAGGCCACCGAGCTGCAGCGCCTGCTGCGCACGATGGTCGACGCCGGAGTGGGGCTGGTGGCGATGGAGGTCTCCTCGCACGCGCTCGCGGTGGGCAGGGCCGATGCCATCGCGTTCGACGTTGCGGCGTTCACGAATCTGTCGCAGGACCACCTCGACTTCCATCACGACATGGAGAGCTACTTCGCGGCAAAGCGACGGCTCTTCGCATCGGAGAGAGCGGAGCGGGCGGTGGTGTTCGTCGACGACCCGTGGGGCGCAAGGTTGGTGGATGAGATCGACCTGCCGACGTGGCGTGTCGGGTTCTCGGGTGAGCCCGACGTGCGAGGCGGAGGATCAGTGGCGACGGCCGCCGGCACCACCTTCGACGTCGTGGGGGGTGGCGCACGGTTCTCGGTGACGACGCGGCTCGCAGGGAGCTTCAACGCTGCCAACGCGCTGGTCGCTGCCGCGTGCGCTCTCGCCGTCGACATCGCCCCGCCGGCGATCAGCGCAGGCCTGGCCGGGATGGCGCCGGTGCCGGGCCGCTTCGAGCCGGTCGATGCCGGCCAGGAGTTCGCCGTCATCGTCGACTACGCCCACACACCGGATGCGATCTCTTCCGTCATGGCCGCGGTCCGCCCGCTCACCGCGGGGCGGATCATCGCCGTCGGTGGGGCGGGGGGCGACCGAGACCGGGCGAAGCGACCCCTCATGGGAGCTGCTCTCGCCGATGCCGACCTGGCCGTCCTCACCTCGGACAACCCGCGCTCCGAGGATCCCCACGCCATCCTCGACGAGGTCGTCGCCGGGGTTCCGTCCTCGTCGCACGTGGTGGTCGAGGCGGACCGCAGGGCGGCGATCCGCCGTGCGGTGGCTGCCGCCCGGCCGCAGGACATCGTGCTGATCCTGGGCAAGGGGCACGAGACCGGCCAGCAGATCGGCGCCACTCGGATACCGTTCGACGATCGTGAGGTCGCGGCAGAGGAGTTGCGGCGCCTGAACCCGGAGGACCCCCCATGACGCTCGCGTGGAGCACCGCCACGATCGCCGCCGGCATCGGCGGGCGCCTGATCGGCGACGCCTCGATCGTCGTGCACGACGTCGTGGTGGATTCCCGGCTCGCCGGGCCCGGGTCGCTGTTCGTGGCGATGCACGGCGAGCACGTCGATGGTCACGACTACGCGGCGGGGGCGATGGACGCCGGGGCCGCCGCCGTCGTGGTCGACAGGTCGCTCGCGGTCGCGCCCCGCATCGAGGTGGCGGACACCGCCACCGCGCTGCGAGACCTGGCGACCATGCGCCGCGACGAGGTCGCCTCGCCCGTCGTCGCCGTCACCGGGTCGACCGGCAAGACCTCGACGAAGGACCTGCTCGCCACCGCGCTCCCCGGAGCGGCGGCGTCGCCCAAGTCGTACAACAACGAGGTGGGCGTCCCCCTCACGATCCTCGGCGCCCCCGACGCGGACTACCTGGTCGTGGAGGTGGGGTCGCGGGGCACGGGGCACATCGCCTGGCTCATGCCCGCCGTCCGACCCGACGTCGCGATCATCACCAACCTGGGCGTCGTCCACCTCGAGACGTTCGGGACCGTCGAGGCCCTCGCAGACGCCAAGTGGGAGCTGGTGGCAGGGCTCGGTCCCTCGGGGACGGCCGTGCTCCCGGTCGACGAGCCGCGACTGCGCCGACCGCACCAGGGGTCTACCGTCACCTTCGGCCGCGACCCGTCCGCCGACGTCTGCGCCCTCGACGTCGTGCTCGACGGCGACGGGCGGGCCGCTTTCACCCTCACGACTCCGGCGGGCCGGGCCCGGGTGCGGCTGCCGCTGGCGGGGGAGCACCAGGTGCTCAATGCCGCCGCGGCAACCGCCGCAGGGCTCGCCCTCGGCGTCGCGCTCGACACGCTGGCCGCAGGGTTGGAGCGCGCCACGGGTTCGGCATGGCGCATGGAAATCCACCGCGGTCGCTTCACCGTCGTCAATGATGCGTACAACGCCAACCCGGATTCGGTCCGCGCCGCCCTGCGCACGGTGGCCGCGCTGCCCGGCCGGCACATCGCCGTGCTGGGCAAGATGGCCGAGCTGGGGACGGTCGAGGCGGAGGAGCATCGGCGTATGGGCGCCGAGGCGCGACGACTGGGGTATGCCGCGGTGGTGACGGTGGGAGAGGACCCGGGCTACGCCGAGGGTGCCGGTGCGCTGACGCGCCCCGTCGCCGACGCCGCGCAGGCGCTTGCCGTCGTCACCGAGATGGTCCGACCTGGCGACGTCGTCCTCGTGAAGGCGTCACGGGCGATCGGGCTCGAGACCCTCGCTGCGTCGCTGCGGGAGGAGGCAGGCGCGTGATCTCCCTCCTCATCGCAGGCGCAGTGGCCTTCCTCGTCAGCATCCTGCTCACACCCGTCGCCATTCGTGTCCTGCGCGATCGCAACATCGGCCAGTTCATCCAAGAGGAGGTCGAAGGCCACAGCCACAAGCGGGGAACGCCCACCATGGGTGGCGTCGTCATCTGGATCGCCGTCACCACCGGCTACCTCCTCGCCCACCTCCGCCTGTTCAGCTTCGAGGAGGGCGCCGCCCTCAGCTGGCAGCCGCTGTCGGCGCAAGGACTGCTTGCGCTGTTCGGGTTCCTCGGGATGGGGGTCATCGGCTTCCTCGACGATTTCGCCAAGTTCGCCAGGAAGCAGAACCTCGGTCTGTCCAAACGATGGAAGCTCCTCGGCCAGCTCGTCGTCGCCGGCCTGTTCGCCTGGGGCGCCAACGCAGCGGGGGTCGCCACGGAGTTCGTGATCACCAGGGAGACGGCGATCGACCTCGCACCCTGGTTGTACGCGATCCTCGTGCTGCTCTATCTCTCGGGAACGGCGAACGCCGTCAACCTGACCGATGGTCTCGACGGACTCGTCGCCGGCTCCGGGTCCCTGGTCTTCGGCGCCTACGTGCTGATCGCCTTCTGGCAGTTTCGCAACTTCAGCGTGTACGGCATCGATGGCGCCCTCGATCTGGGCGTCCTCGCCGCCGCCGTGGTCGGGGCCATCCTCGGCTTCCTGTGGTGGAACGCGGCGCCCGCCCAGATCTTCATGGGCGACAGCGGCTCGCAGGCGCTCGGGGGCGCGCTCGCCTCGCTCGCCCTCCTCACCGGGACCCACCTGCTCCTCGCGGTGCTGGGCGGTCTCTATGTGATGGTGACCGTGTCGGTCATCCTCCAGGTCTTCTCCTTCCGGGTCTTCGGCAAGCGCATCTTCCGGATGGCGCCGCTCCACCACCACTTCGAGCTGAAGGGCTGGCCGGAGACGACCGTCATCGTGCGGTTCTGGATCATGTCCGGCATCTTCGTGGCCATCGGCGTCGGCTTGTTCTACGCCGACTTCCTCGTCGCCACCGAGGGAGGGATCACGCCGTGAAGGTCCTCGTCCTCGGTGGTGCGGTGAGCGGGAGGGCGGCCGCTCGGCTCGCCCTGCGTCTCGGGCACGAGGTCGCCATCTACGACCGCGACCCCGCAGCGACCGCGGACGCCCCGGAGAGCGCGGTGATCACGGCCGGCGAGTGGGATCCGCAGCTCCTCGACGGCATCGATCTCGTCGTGACGAGCCCTGGGATCCCCGAACACGCGGCACCGATTCGAGCGGCCCTCGCCGGCCCGGCTCCGCTCGTGAGCGAGCTGGAGTTCGCCGCAGCCCAGCTGACCGCACCGTACGTCGCGATCACCGGCACCAACGGCAAGACGACGGTCACCGAAGCCACCGCCGCAATGCTGCGCGCCGGCGGGATGCGGGCGTGCGCCGCGGGAAATGTCGGGCTCGCCCTCTCCGACGTCGCCCTCGATCCGTGGGATTGCGTCGCCGTCGAGGCCTCGAGCTTCCAGCTCCGGTTCATCGACCGCTTCCATCCCGCGGCGGCCGCCATCTTGAACATCGCCCCTGACCACCTCGATTGGCACGGCAGCTTCGACGCCTATGTCGAGGCCAAGGCCCGAATCTGGGAGAACCAGACGGAGGACGACGTCCTCGTCTACGACGCCGAGGACACCGAAGCGGTGCGGGCCGCCCGTCCGGCACGGGCGCGCCGCATCGCGGCGAGCGGCGTCACCCGGCCCCCCGGAGGCAACGGGCCGGTGGGAGACCGGCTCCTCGTCGGGGACATGGCGTTCCCCAAGCCCGACCTCGACGCCATCTGGATGCTCGACCTCACCGTGGCAGCGACCTTGGCGGCGGCCATCGGTACACCGGCCGACGCCATCGAACGCGTGATCGTCGGATTCGCTCCCGGGACGCACCGGCGAACCGTGGTTGCCCGCCACGCCGGGATCACCTGGGTGAACGACTCGAAGGCGACCAATCCCCACGCTGCCGTGGCATCGGCCGCCGCCTATCCATCGGTGGTGCTCATCGCCGGCGGTCGCAACAAGGGTCTCGATCTGGCGCCGCTGGTCGGTGTCTCCACCGTGCGCCACGTCGTGGCGATCGGCGAGGCGGCCGCAGAGCTCGCCGCCGCCGGAGGCGACAAGGTCAGCGTGGTCGCCGACATGGCGGCGGCGGTTGCCTGCGCCGCGTCGATCGCCGCCGCCGGCGACACGGTGCTGCTCGCACCAGGGTGCGCCAGCTTCGACATGTTCGACTCCTACCAGCATCGCGGCGAGGCCTTCACCGCGTTGGTGCTGGCCCGTACCGGGGGTGGGGCATGACGGGGAGGGCGGGGGCGACGGCCCCTCGGGAGACGCAGCGGTCCGATCCCCAGCCGAGACCGCGGGTGCGGCGGGCGCCCGAACGCCGTGCCGTGCTCTTGCTGCTCCCGGTCGCCATCTTGCTCATCATCGGGCTCGGTGCGGTGCTTTCGGCCTCGTCCGTCGTGGCGATCCGCGAGGGGCTCGATCAGTATGCGATCTTCCGCAAGCAGCTGATGTTCGTCGGCGCCGGCGTGGTGTGCCTGTTCATCACCGCCCGCATCCCCTACCGGTGGTACGCGAGGATGGCGCCCTTCCTGCTCGCCCTGGCGATCGGCGGGCTGGTGGCGACGATGGCCATCGGCTCGGTGCGGGGTGGGGCGCGGCGGTGGATCGAGCTCGGACCGCTCACTTTGCAGACGTCGGAGTTCGCCAAGTTCGCCGTGGTCGTGTTCCTGAGCGCGGCGCTCTCCCGCAAGGAGCGCCATCTCGCGGCGCTGTCCCACGTGTTCTGGCCGCTTGCCGTGTCGCTCGGGGCGGTGAGCGTGCTGCTGCTGATGCAGCCCGACCTCGGCACCACCCTCCTCATCGCCGGGGCGGCGTTCGCCGTGCTGCTGGCCTCGGCGGCGCCCCTGCGCCACATCGCCGCGCTCGGGGCGGGAGGCGCGCTCGCCGCGGTCGCCCTCGCCATCGCCGAGCCCTACCGCCTCGAACGCGTCCTGGCGTTTCTCGACCCCAATCCCGATCGGCTCGATGAGGGTCTCCAGGCGTTCCAGAGCCTCGTCGCCCTCGGGACCGGCGGCATCTTCGGTGTCGGTCTCGGCGCCAGCAGGGCGCGCTGGTCGTTCCTCCCCAATGCCCACACCGACTTCATCTTCGCCATCATCGGCGAGGAGACGGGTCTCGCCGGCTCGCTCACCGTCCTCGCCCTCTTCGTGGTGTTCGTCGTCGTCGGCACCATCGTTGCGTTGCGGGCCCGGGACACCTTCGGGCGCCTCGTCGCCACCGGCATCATGACCTGGCTCTCGCTGCAGGCGATCGTCAACATCGGCGGAGTGGTCAAGGCGCTACCCATCACGGGAGTGCCGCTGCCGTTCGTCTCGGCCGGGGGGAGCGCCATGATCGTCAACCTGGCGGTCGTCGGCGTGTTGGTGAACATCGCCCGCAACGGCCTCGCCGCAGCGCGGAGGCCATCATGACCTATGCCTTCGCCGCAGCGGGAACGGGCGGCCACGTGTACCCGGCGCTCGCCGTCGCCGATGCTCTCGTTGCCGAGGGTGTCGACCGCAGCGAGATCGTGTTCTTCGGTGGTGACCGGATGGAGGCCGAGACGGTGCCTGCTGCCGGCTACCGGTTCCGGGGCGTGGAGATCCGCGGCCTGCAACGGTCGCTCAGCCTCGCCAACCTCGCGCTTCCCCGGTTGGTCGTCCGCGCCACCGGCGTCATCGCCGACGAGATGCGTGCGGCGCACACCAGGGTGGCCATCGTGTTCGGCGGGTACGTCTCGATTCCTGCCGGTCTGGCCGCCCGCCGCGCCGAGGCCCGACTCTTCCTCCATGAGCAGAACGCCGTTCCCGGACTCGCCAACCGGCTGCTGTCTGGCCGCACCCAGGCGAGCTTCGTCGCCTTCCCGGCCGCCGCGGCGCAGCTGCGCAGCGCCGCCGTCGTCGGCAACCCGCTGCGCCCGGCGCTCGCCGGGTTCGACCGCGACGCTCTCGCCGCCACCGCCCGTGCCCGCTACGACCTCCCCGAGGGGGTGACGACGCTCGGTGTGCTCGGCGGCAGCCTCGGCGCCCGCGTGCTCAACGAGGTCACCACCCGCATCGCCGACGACGCCGATCCCGATCGTCTCGCCATCGTCCACCTCACCGGCACGGCGCACCACGCCGCGGTCGCCGCCGAGGCGGCGCAGGCGGCCGTCACCTGGCGCACCATTCCCTTCGAGCGGGAGATGGAGCACTTCTACGCCGCCGCCGATCTCGTGCTGGGCAGGGCGGGGGCGCTCACCATCAGCGAGCTCGCCGCCACCGGCACGCCGGCGGTGGTGGTACCGCTCGCCGCCGTGTCGCAGGAGGGCAATGCCGCCTACCTCGCCGAGGGCGGCGGTGTCGTCGCCATCGCCGAAGCAGAGATCGACCGGGTGCCGATCGAGATCGAGCAGTTGCTCGTCGATGCGCCGCGCCGTGAGAGGATGGCGAAGGCAAATCTCTCGCTCGCCATGCCACACGCAGCGGGGGAGATCGCGCGACGACTCATCGCCGAGGCGCATCGTGATTGACCGCCTGCCCCTGGTGCTTCCTGGACGCCGCATCCACCTCATCGGGGCCGGTGGCGCAGGCATGAGCGCGCTCGCCAAGATCCTCGCCGGGCTGGGCTACGAGGTGTCGGGCTCGGATCTCAAGCCGGGACGTCCACTCGATGCGCTCTCCGACCTCGGCATCTCGACATGGATCGGACACCGGCCCGAGGCGATGGGCGACCTGGATCTGGTCGTTGCGTCGTCCGCCGTTCCGGAGCGGGATCCGGAGATGCAGGCGGCTCGCCTCGCCGGGGTGACGGTCTGGATGCGGCCGCGGCTGCTCGAGGCGGTGACGGCGTGGCGCCCCGCGATCGGGCTCGCCGGCACGCACGGGAAGACGACGAGCACCGCCATGACGGTGACGGCGCTGCGCAGCTTCGGGGCCGATCCGACCTTCATCGTCGGCGGGCAGATGGCGGCGTTCAACACCGGCGCCCACCTCGGGAGCGGACCCGAGTTCGTCCTCGAGGCGGACGAGGCCTTCGGGACGTTCCGCCACCTCCACCTCGAGGCGTTGATGGTGACGAACGTCGAGGCGGACCACCTCGACTACTACGGCTCGCTCGCCGCTCTCGAGGAGGCGTTTGCGCTCGTGGCCGGTCGGGTGAACGGGCCGGTGGTCGCCTGCATCGACGACGCGGGTGTTCGCCGGCTCGGCGAGCGTGTCGAGTTGATCACGTACGGCACCGACCCTGGCGCCGCATGGCGCATCGTCGAGCTAGCCCACGGATCGGGCGATGTCTCGTTCCGGCTCGAAGGCCCGTCCGGCGAGACCACCGCGGTGACGGTTCCCATTCCCGGGGCGCACACCGCACGGAACGCTGCGGGCGTGCTCGCGCTGCTGGCGAGCGCCGGCTTCGACGTGGCCGCCGCCGCCGCGGGCCTGGCCGGTTTCCGCGGGGTGCGCCGGCGCTTCGAGGTGCGAGGCCGCGTGAACGACATCACCGTGGTCGACGACTACGCCCACCACCCGACCGAGATCGGCGTCACGATCGCCGCAGGTCGGCAGGGAGGCTGGAACCGGGTGCTCGCCGTATTCCAGCCTCACCGCTACACGCGTACCGCCAATCTCGGCCCCGAGTTCGGAGCCCCGCTCGCCGTGGCCGACCGGGTCATCGTGACGGACGTGTACGCCGCAGACGAGCGACCGATTCCGGGAGTGACCGGCAAGCTCGTCGCCGAGGCCGTGGCGGCTGCGGGCGGCGACGTGGATTACGTGCCCGCCCTCGCCGCCGTGCCGGACAAGGTGGTTGCCATGGCGCAACCCGGTGATCTCGTGCTCTTGTTGGGCGCGGGCGACATCACCGGCATGGCCGAGCCGCTGCTGTCCGCCCTCGGCGGGGAGGCATCGTGACCGTGGGGCGGCTCGTGGAGTCCGGGCTGCTGCGCCGCGATGTCGCGCTCGCCCCGATGACGACCTACCGGCTCGGCGGGGAGGCGGCATGGTTCGCCGAGCCTGCAGACGAGACGGAGCTCGCCGCCGTTCTCGCCGCAGCACGGGAGATGGGGGAGCGCGTCATCGTGCTCGGCCGTGGCAGCAACGTCGTCGTGGCCGACCGCGGCGTTGCCGCGCTCGTCGTCCACCTCGTCGGTGCGTTCGCCGACGTTGCGGTTACGGCTGGAGGCGTCGTCGAGGCCGGGGGGGGCGCCCCACTCGCCAAGGTGGCGCGGGCGAGCGTCGATGCCGGCCGCGGTGGGCTCGAGTTTCTCGTCGGCATCCCCGGTTCGGTCGGGGGCGCCGTGCGGATGAACGCAGGATGCCTCGGTACGGAGACGGCCGACGTGATGATCGACGCTCGCATCGTCGACGCCCGGTCCGGGGACGTGGTGGTGCGGACGCCCGCCGAGCTCGAGATGGCCTATCGCTCCACCAACGTCGCCGTCCACGAGATCGTCGTGGCGGCACGCTTCCGCACGGAGGCCCAGCCCACCGACGCCGGGCTCGCCCGCATCCGGGAGGTGACCCGGTGGCGCCGCGACACCCAGCCGGGCGGGACGCTCAACGCCGGGAGCGTGTTCAAGAACCCGCCGGGCGATGCCGCGGGACGGATCATCGACCATCTCGGGCTGAAGGGACTGCGTTGCGGAGGCGCCGTCGTGTCGAGCCGGCACGCCAACTTCTTCGAGGCCGATCCGGGAACGACCGCACAGGACATCTACGACCTCGTCGCCGTCGTGCGCCGTCGCGTCGCCGTTGCGACCGGTGTCGAGCTCGAGCCCGAGGTGAAGTTCCTCGGCGAGTTTGCGAGCGCACCCGGCGAGGAGGCTCCGACGTGAAGACCGCCGTCGATCCACGCATCAACGCACGTCGCACGCAGGTGCGCGAGACGTGGGCGCGGCGCAGGCTGCGGTGGATCGTCGGACTCGTCGGCCTCGTGATCGGTGGCGGCATCGGTTTCGCCCTCCTCCAGTCACCGTGGCTCGCCGTGCGCGAGGTCAGGGTGTTCGGCGCCGTCAACGCCCCGGTCGCCGGCATCCTCGCCGACCATGGGGTCGCCGAGGGAGTGCCCACCATCTCGGTCAGGCCGTCGGCGATCGAGGAGGCGCTCGAACGCGACCCGTGGGTGGCGATCGCCGAGGTGCGCGTCACGTGGCCGGGAACGGTCGAGGCGACGGTGATCGAGCGCATCCCGGCAGGCTGGATCGAGACATCGACCGGCTGGCTGCTGGTCTCAGCCGATGGTGTAGCCGTTGCCGCCGGAACACCGGCTGCAGGTGAACCCGTGGTCGAGGCCGTGGTTGGTCCCATCGCTCCCGGTCAAGCGATCGACGACTCCGACGTGGTTGCCGCGTTCGAGTTCCTGGCGCTCCTACCGCCGGAGTTCGCCGTGGGTGCCGCGGTGCGGACGACCGCGATGGGTCTCGAGGCGACGGTGGCCGATCACCGTGTGCTGCTCGGCAATCGGCGCGACATGGAGGCGAAGGCGGCGACGCTGACGGCGATGCTGGACGAGGGCGTCACCGCCGGAGCCACCGTGAACATCGTCTCGCCACTGCGTCCCGCGATCGCCAACCCTCGACCATTGGTTGAGGGTACGGGAGAAGATGCTTCATCATTTGACGATTCAGGGTAACGTAGAGGTCGAGCCTCACGGGAGTTGGAGCCACGTGACGATGGAAATGCGCAGTCCCCAGAACTACCTGGCGGTCATCAAGGTCGTCGGCGTGGGCGGCGGTGGTGTCAACGCCGTCAACCGGATGGTCGAGGCCGGCATCGGCGGCGTCGAGTTCATCGCGATCAACACCGACGCCCAGGTCCTGTTGATGTCGGACGCCGACGTCAAGCTCGACATCGGTCGCGAGACCACTCGCGGGCTTGGTGCAGGCGCCAACCCCGAGGTCGGCCGCGAGGCGGCCGAGGCACACCGTGAGGAGATCGAGGACGCCCTCAAGGGCGCCGACATGGTCTTCATCACCGCNNGGCGAAGGTGGCGGCACCGGCACCGGTGCGGCGCCCGTCGTCGCCGAGGTCGCCCGCTCCATCGGCGCTCTCACCGTTGGCGTCGTCACCCGACCCTTCGGCTTCGAAGGGCGGCGGCGGTCGGTCCAGGCCGAGCAGGGCATCCAGTCGCTCAAGCAGGCGGTGGACACCCTCATCATCATTCCGAACGAGCGCCTCCTCGAGATGACCGACGAGCGCACCGCGGTCGTGCAGGCCTTCCGCATGGCAGACGAGGTGCTCACGAGCGGCGTGCGTGGGATCACGGACCTGATCACGACACCCGGGCTCATCAACGTCGACTTCGCCGACGTGAAGGCGGTCATGGCCGAAGCCGGCTCCGCCGTCATGGGCATCGGGGCCTCGACCGGCGAGAACCGCGCTCAGCAGGCCGCCAACAAGGCGATCTCGAGCCCGTTGCTGGAGACGTCGATGGAGGGCGCCCGCGGGGTGCTGCTGTCCATCGCCGGTCCTTCGGACATGACCTTGCACGAGGTCTCCACGGCCGCGTCGATGATCTCGGACCACAGCGACGCCGACGCCAACATCATCTTCGGCGCGGTGGTCGACGACAACCTCGGTGACGAGATGCGGGTCACGGTGATCGCCGCCGGTTTCGATCGCGACCGGAGGTCGATCCCCCGCACGACGACGTACTCGGGCACCGCGTCGTCCCGTCTCGAGCCCGCAGCCGGGGACGCCGAGGCCGACGACGTCGACATCCCGGGCTTCGTCCAGGGATGATCCGGCCCCCCGGGTGGAGCGGGGCCCTCTTCGGGACCGCCGCCGAGGGGGACGTCCGGGTGGACCCTGCGGCCCGCGCCGCATTCGTCGCTGCGGGAGCACCGGATGCGTGGGCGTTCGTCACCCAGGTCCACGGCGTCGATGTCGTCGAGGCAACCGGCCCCGGCAACCTCGGGGAGGCCGATGCGATCCTCACCCGAGTTCCTGGGCTCGCCCTGACCGTGGCCACCGCCGACTGCATCCCGATCTTCCTGGGAGGCGACGGCTTCGCCGCGGTCGTCCACGCCGGGTGGCGGGGCCTCGCCGGCGGTGTCGTCTCGGAGACGCTCGCGGCGTTGCGCCGCCGCGGCCTCGATCCTGTCCGTGCCGCCATGGGGCCGTGCATCGGATCCTGCTGCTACGAGGTGGGCGACGAGGTCCGGGACCGCTTCCCGGACTTCATGACGACGACGACCTGGGGCTCGTCGAGTCTCGATCTGCGCGCGGCGGCTCGGGCGCAGCTCGCCGGGCTCGAGGTGTGGGAGAGCGAGCGATGCACGATGACCGATCCGGATCTCGTCTCCTACCGGCGGAACCGAACGAGTCTTCGACAGGTTGCAGTGACGTGGTTGCCGAACGGTTGAGCGCCGTCCTCGAACGGGTGGCGGCGGCAGCAGGACGAGTGGGGCGCGACCCGACGCAGGTGCGGCTGGTCGCCGTCTCCAAGGGTCAGTCGGTGGCGGCAATCGCCGAGGCCTACGCCGCCGGACACCGTGACTTCGGCGAGAACCGTGCAGACGAGCTGGTCGAGAAGGTCCCGCAGCTTCCCGACGACATTCGCTGGCACTTCGTCGGTGCGCTGCAGAGCAGGAAGGCGAAGCTGGTGCGGCCGCACACGTGGCTGCTCCACTCGCTCGACCGGCCGTCGCTGGTGCGGGCGTGGGTGCGGGATGCGCCGACTCCGCCGCCCGTGCTCGTCGAGGTGAACCTCGCCGCCGAACCCCAGAAGGGCGGCGTGGCGCCCCCGGGTCTTGGGGATCTGCTCGCCGCGGTCGCCGACGCCGGCATCTCCTGCAGGGGGCTGATGATCATCCCCCCACAGCCGGAGACACCGGAGGACAGCCGGCCGTGGTTCACCGGACTTGCGGCGTTGCGCGAGGCGTGGGTCGGCCGATATCCGTCACTCGTCGAGCTGTCGATGGGCATGACGGACGACTTCGAGGTGGCGATCGAGGAAGGTGCCACCGTGATTCGCGTTGGACGGGCTATCTTTGGGCCCCGGGAATGAGGTAAGAGATGGCATCGCTCTGGCAGAAGACGCTTTTCTATCTCGGGCTCGTCGACGACGAGGAGTCCGAGGCGCCTCCGGCGGAGGCTCCGCCGCAACAGGCGCGCGTGCGCACGGTCGAGCCGCCGCGCCGGGCGAGCCGGCTCGGTGGAGAATCGACCACCGCCGCCTCACCGCCCGGACGTCCCACCGGGGGCGTTGCCGGGCGCCGAGTGGAACCGCCGGACCGGCAGCGCCGCCGCGTCTCCAGCAACCCCGAGCACGCCGAGGCCGGTGTCATCGTTCGTGGCAACGTCGAGCAGCTCGTGCCACGACCTGCGCCGTCGGCCGACGAATGCGAGATCATCGAGGCGAGGTCGTTCACCGACGCCCAGTTCCTCGCCGACCACATCAGGGCCGGGCGCCCGGTCGTGCTCGATCTGCGCAACACGGAGCCTGCCATGGTGCGGCGGCTCGTCGATTTCTCGACGGGTCTCACCTACGCCCTCGACGGGCGCATGGCGAAGATCGCGCAGGGCGTCATCCTCGTCACCCCCCACGGAACCACGCTGTCGGCCAACGAGCAGCACCGACTCGCCGAGCTCGGCCTCTATCAGGTGAATCGCTGAGTCCGCCGTGGATCTGATTTGTCTCCTCCTCAGGCTCACCTACTACGTCCTCATCATCTGGATCATCCTGAGCTACGTGGTTGCGTTCGGGCGGTTGCCGTGGGGGCATCCGGTGCGGCGGGTGTACGACGCCATCGCCTCCGTCGTCAATCCCGTGCTCATGCCGATCCGCCGGGCGTTGCCTCCACTCCGCATGGGGGGCATGGCCCTCGATCTCTCTCCACTGGTCCTGTTCTTCGGCATCCTGCTGCTCCAGAGCATCATCTGTTAGTCCCGGTGCCAGCGGTGGCCGAATCCCGCCCGGGCCCGAGTCGAACGTGCCGGGCCGATGGAAAGGCGGCGAATGAGAATCAACCATCAGGTGGTCGTGTTCGACGCTGCCGACCTGGCTGCGGAGAGCACCTTCTGGGCCGGTGTTCTCGGGGGAACGATCGATGTCGACGATGGCTGGCACATGGTGATCGTCGACGGAAGTCCCAAGGTGGGAGTCCAGCTCGCCCCCGACCACGTACCACCCGACTGGCCCCATGGCAACCCGCAGCAGATACACCTCGACCTCTGGGTCGACGACTTCGCCGAGGCTCATGAGAAGGTGATGTCCTTGGGCGCACGGGTGCTCGAGGAGGCAGAGGAGTCCACGACGCCCGACAACTTCCAGGTCTATGCGGATCCCGCCGGGCATCCCTTCTGCCTCTGCTGGGTCGAGAAGGCGTAGCGGGAACGAGCGTCAGCGTCGCAGCGGACTCTGCGGGACCGGGCCACTCACATTGCGGTCTTCGTCGATGACGTGGACGGTGATCGGGACTCGGCGAGTTCCTCTGCAGGCGCTCGCGAAGGTGCCGGAGGCGCACACTCGGCGAAGTGGGTGCTGGGCNNCGGATGCGCAACCAGGTCGACGCCAACCGCCCACCGAGGTGGCGCCATCCCAACTGCCCGGCGAGATGCTCCGCGCGGCGACAGCGCAGTTGCCCTGGCGCCCACCGATCGACCAGCTCCGCGATCCTCGACATCGACGGGGCGCGATCTCGATTGTGGTCGCTAGAGGGCCAGGTGGAGGCGGAGGGCATCGTCGATCACGAGCATCAGCGCCGGGGGGACGGTGCCAACCTTGTGCGAGACGCGTTCGAACGAGATCGAGCGAACCTGTTCCGCCTGGGCTTTGCAGTCGCGATCGAGACCGGTGTCGTCTGCCGCGAGCAACACCTGGAACGGGTACACCCGACCGACGTTGGAGGTCACCGGAACCACGGTGACCACCCCCCGCCCCAGCCGGGCGGCCGTCGTGTTGGCACCGTCATTGGACACGAGCACGGCGGGACGTCGGTTGTCGGCCTCACCGCCTCGTGCCGGATCGAGGTCGACCAGTCGGATCTCGCCGCGCAGCATCAGGCGGTGGCGAGTCCGTCGCCCACAAGGGCGTCCCAGGCTTCGGCATCGCCAGAGTCCGACCATTCCTTCCACGCATTGGCGTAGTCACCACCGAGTTCGGACGCACGGAGCAGGCGAACGGCCTTGTGGACCACGGCGGATCGGGAGTCGTAGCCTCGGGTGCGGGCGTACTGGTCGAGGAACTCGACATCCTCGTCGGGGAGGCTCACACTCAGCTTCATACCGGCATACTACCAGTGGTAGGCACTGCCTACTACTCGCCCCGCTCGCGCATGAGGCGCCCACTCACTCTGCGGGCGGCTCGGTCTTCCTGAGCTCCACGGTGAGCTCCGCCTCGCCCACCTCGACGTCCGGCCCGGCAAGGCTTGCCTCGTGTGTGAGCGAGCCGGCGAGGACTTCGCCGGCGATGAGCGCAGCATGCTGCTCGATGGCGTCGGCCAGCGCTGCATCGGACGTCGCCCAGCGAACCTCGATCCTGTCGACGACGTCGAAACCGGCGTCCCGGCGGAGGCCCTGGATGCGGCTGATCACCTCGCGGGCGAGGCCTTCGGCGACGAGGGCGTCGTCGAGCGAGATGTCGAGCGACACCGACAGCGGCCCTTCCGTCTCCACCACGTGTCCCGGCCGCGGGTCGCGGCGCACGACGACATCGTCGGCACCGATCGGCTCGCCCGCCACGTCGAGGCGCTCCCCGCGCACCAGGCGGTCGACGGAGGCGTGGTCGAGCGACTCGATCGCCCTCGCCACGTCCTTCGTCCTGCTGCCGAGACGGGGGCCGAGCACCTTGAAGTTGGCCTTGGCGGACAGCTCGACGATGTGCGCTTCCTCGTCGTCGAGCACGACTCGCTTGACGTTCAGCTCCTCGGCGACCAGCTCGGTGTGGGCGGCGACGGCACGGGCGACGGCGGGATCGCGGCTCACCACCGTCACTTCGGACAGCGGCTGGCGCACCCTGAGGTCGTGGTGTTTGCGCAGGGCCCGGCCGAGGTTCACCACCCGGCGGACGACGTCCATGTCGGTCTCGAGCGATGCGTCGATCAACGCCGGGTCGGCCTCCGGATAGTCGACATGGTGGATGCTGCTCGGGGCGCCCGCATCGACGCTCCGCACCAGGTGCTGGTAGATCTCCTCGGTCACGAAGGGCAGAACCGGTGCCGCCACCTTGGCGAACGTCACCAGCACCTCGTAGAGCGTGGCAAAGGCCGCCAGCTTGTCGGCGTCGTCGCCTCCGCCGCGTTTCGACCAGAAGCGCCTGCGGGAACGCCGGATGTACCAGTTGGTGAGGTCGTCGACGAAGCCGAGGATGGGGGCGATGACGGCGAACAGCCGGTACTCCTCCATCTCCCGGTTCACGGACGCGATGAGGGACTGGAGGACGGAGACGATCCAGCGGTCGATCTCGCTCCGCTCGGCGAGGGGCGGCGCCTTCCCGAGGTCGTCGGCCGTGATGCCGTCGGCCTCGGCGTAGGTGGTGAAGAACGAATAGGCGTTCCACAGCGGCAGCAGCACGGTGCGCACGTAGCCGCGCACACCCTCCTCGGAGAAACGCAGCGTCTCGCCGCGCACCACGGGCGAGTCGATGAGGTAGGCGCGCAAGGCATCTGCCCCGAACTCGTCGATGACCTCGGTGGGGTCGGGGTAGTTGCGCAGGCTCTTCGACATCTTGCGGCCGTCCTCGGCGAGGATCAGCCCGGTCACGATGCAATTCTCGAACGGGATCTCGTCGAACAGCGCCGTGCCCAGCACGACCAGCGTGTAGAACCAGCCTCGCGTCTGGTCGAGCCCCTCGGCGATGAAGTCCGCCGGATATCGTCTGGCGAACCGCTCCTCGTTCTCGAACGGGTAGTGGATCTGCGCATAGGGCATGGCGCCCGACTCGAACCAGCAGTCGAGCACTTCGGGGACGCGGTGCATCGTCCCGTCACATCCGGTGCACGGGAACGTCACCTCGTCGACGACGTGTTTGTGGAGATCCTCGAGCCAGACGCCGGACAGCTCCTCGAGCTCGGCGCGCGAGCCGATGCAGCGTCGCTCCTCGCAGCCGTCGCACTTCCACACCGGGATGCACGACCCCCAGTAGCGGTTGCGGCTGATCGCCCAGTCCCGGGCGTCGCTCAGCCAGTTCCCGAACCGTTTGGCGCCCACCGCCTCCGGAACCCAACGGATGCGCTGGTTCAGCTCCGCCATCCGATCGCGGAATGCTTCGACCCGCACGAACCACGTGGGGATCGCCTTGTAGATGAGCGGGGTGTCCGTGCGCCAGCAGAAGGGGTAGCTGTGGACGATGCGCCCGCTGCGGTAGAGGGCTCCCCGTTCCTCGAGCAGCCTCATCAGCGGGGCGTCGGCTTCCTTCACGTTGAGCCCCGCGACATCCGGCACCTCGTCGGTGAAGCGGCCCTCGTAGTCGACCGGGTCCACGAGGACGTCGAGCCCGGCCGCCTGGAGGGCGAGGAAGTCGGCTTCGCCGTACGCAGGCGCCATGTGGACGAGCCCCGTGCCTTCCTCGGTGGTCACATCCGTGGACGAGATCACCCGAAACGCACCGCGGTCGCGTTCGTGCCCGAAGTAGTCGAAGGGCGGCTCGTACGCGGCGCCGAGCAGCTCGGCACCGGTGGCGCGGGAGACGGGTTCCGCCCCGTCGGGCCAGACGAAGCCGACGCGGTCCGCCGCCACCCAGTAGCGGTCGTTCCCGTCCGCCACCGCCACGTAGTCGAGGTGGTCGCCGATGGCCACCGCAAGGTTGGAGGGCAGTGTCCATGGCGTCGTCGTCCACAC
>DKBA01000042.1 GCA_002450985.1 Acidimicrobiia bacterium UBA6912 | reverse complement strand
GCGGCGCTCCGCAGAAGCGCGCGCCAAGAAGGAGGGCCGGCCCGTCGAGGAAGTGCTGGCCGAGATGAAAGGCGAAGCACCCCCGGCGCCGGCGGCCGAGCAGGCCGCTCCGGCAGCACCCGCGGCGGCCGGCGGAGGCGGCGCCGGGTTGCCCGAGTCGATCCTGCGGCGCTCCGCCGAGGCGCGCGCCAAGGCCGAGGGCCGCTCCGTCGAGGATGTGCTCGCCGAGATGAAGGGCGAAGCGCCCGCCCCGACCGCGCCTGCGGCTGCGGTAGCCGCTGCCGCCGCAGCCCCCGCCGCCCCCCAGGCGGGCGGTCCCGTGCGCGATCTCTCTGCCGAGTCGCAGCAGTACGGCGTCCCCGTGCCGCTGCTCCGCCGCGCCGCCCTCGCCCGCGCCAAGTGGGACAACACACCGGCACCGACGTTCGCAGGTGAGGCCGCGGCCCCGGCCCCGGTGGCCGCCGCCGTCGGCGGTGCCGCCCCGGCGGCAGCGCCCGCAGCGGCACCGGCGATCCCCGAAGGCGTCCGCACCCAGCGACTGCTCACCGTCGTCAAGGCGGGCGCCATCCAGCAGGTCAAGACGGAACCGACCGACAAGGTCAACACCTGGCCGCACCTCATCGCCGCCGAGTTCGTGGCACTGATGGTGGTGACGGCGGCGCTCCTGATCTTCTCGGTGTTCGTCGACGCCCCGCTGCTCGAGTTCGCCAACTTCAACGAGCAGCCNNGGGGGCCTGGCGCTCATCCCGTACATCGACCGCAACCCGTCCGTCCGTCCATCGGACCGTAAGCTGGCCATCATGATCTTCAGCTTCTTCCTGTTCGCCTCGGCGATCCTCACGATCTACGGGTCCTTCTTCCGGGGCCCCGGCTTCAACTTCACGTTCCCCTGGGTCGACGGCATCTTCTTCGATTTCTGATGACTGCAACCACCCTCTTCATCCTCGGACTCGTCGGCGCCGGCCTGCTGGCCGCCGTCGGCATCGTCACCATCGCCGTGCGGCGCGGCTCGCAAGCCGGGCCGATCACCGGTGAGCTGGACAGGCTCGCCGTGCGCCGCGACCGGCAGGCGCGGACCGAACGTGAGGCGGGGGGCGGTACCGCGGTCGCCGTCCTCGCCCCTGCCGAGGCGGAGGAGTCGGCGGCTGCGCCTGAGGAGCCGCCCCACGATCCCCTCCTCGAGCGGGAGACGGTGTCCAGCTCCGAGATGGGCGTGACCCGCCGCTCGTTCTTCAACCGCTCGCTGCTCGTGATCTTCGGGATCTTCCTCGGGCAGTTCGCCATCGCCAGCCTCGCCTTCTTGTGGCCGAAGCTGAAGGGCGGATTCGGGACGCCCATCAACGTTGGCAACGTCGACGATCTGCGTGCCGAGATCCTCCAGGGCGATGGCAGCATCGTGCCGAAGTTCGTCGCCGCCGCCCAGAGCTGGATCGTGCCGATCCCCGACAACGCCATCCCGGGGAGCTCCTTCGAAGGGCTGCCGGTCTTCGCGGGTGGCGGGGGCGGTGAGCCCGAGCTGATGGCGCTGTGGCAACGGTGTGTGCACCTCGGCTGCCGCGTGCCGTCGTGCGTTCCCTCCCAGGGGTTCGAGTGCCCGTGCCATGGATCCCGGTACAACTTCCACGGCGAGTACGAGGCCGGGCCGGCCCCCCGCAACATGGACCGATTCGCCGTCGAGGTGGATGGCGATACGGGTGCGCTGATCGTGCAGACCGGCCAGGTGATCCAGACGCCGCGCGCCAAGACGAAGACCATCCGTTACCCGCAGGGGCCATCTTGCGTGTGAGTGCTGCATGATCGACCTGCTCCGGCCGCTCCTGGCCGTGACCGAGGAGGCACCGGTCGAGCCGTCCAACGTCGGCGTCGGCTCGGTCGTGCTCACGGTGGCCGCGGCGGTGTTCCTCGCCTGGGTCGGTTATCTCGTCATCAACAGCCGCCGCCGCGCCAAGCGGCCCGAGGAGACGCCCGCCAACCTGCAGCCCTACCTCTCCGACGACGAGTTGGAGAACAAGCGAGTCACCCGGGTGCTCAACTCGGCGGTGGTCGCCGCCGCCGTTCTCGCCATCGCCCTGCCGGTCTATTACATCAACGAGGGCGACCGCCAGGCCGCGGCGGCCGACAAGATCCACGAGAAGAACATCGAAGAGGGCGAGAAGTGGTACAGCCAGTTCTCGTGCATCAACTGCCACGGCCCGGAGGGCGGAGGCGGTGCCGCACCCTTCGTCGAGGCGCGCAGCGGGCTCGACGTGTCGTGGACCGCTCCGTCGATCAACGACGTCTTCCTTCGCTACGACGAGAGCGAGGTCCGGTACTGGATCGTCAACGGGCGGTCGGGAACGCCGATGCCCGCCGGCGGTCTCGACAGCGGCGGCGCCATGACCGTGCAAGAGATCGACCAGGTGATCGACTACCTGCACAGCATCGAGATCCCCCAGGGCGAGGCCGTCGACGAGGTCGAGAAGACCGTCCAGGATGCCCTCGACCGTATGGCGTCCGGTGCGACGACGGTGGAGCGGCGGATCGCCGAGCAAGAGGCCGAGCTCGCCGACACCCAGACGGCACCCGAACGTTTTGCCGCGATCGAGGAGTTTCCCGCCGAGATCCGCTTCCTCATGGCGGGCGACGGCACCTGCACGAACGCATCGGCGGCCGCCGTCGGCTCGACGTGTGATCAGGCCGGCACCGACAGCGACCGTGACGGCATCACCGACACCGTCGAGCTGCGGCTCGACGAGATCGGCGCCGTCGTCGACGACGTGGTCCTGGTACGCCGGGTGGTCGACGAGGTCGACGCCGAGGGGGCCCCCGTGCTCGACGCCGAGGGCAACCGCATCCCGGTGGTCGAGTTGGTCCCCGACCCCAGCGTGCCCGATCTGTACGGGCTGGCCCTCGATCCGAACAACGCCTTCTCCACCACCGACCTCACCGGCGAGCCGATCCCCGATCTCGAGCGCGCCGAGACGTTCCTGCGTGAGCTCGACACGGTGCACCTGACCCTGAGCGTGGTCACCGAGCGCCAGGACCGGTTCCTGGAGGGCATCGAG
>DKBA01000193.1 GCA_002450985.1 Acidimicrobiia bacterium UBA6912 | reverse complement strand
CGCGGCCGTACTGGTGTTCTGAGCGGTCGTGCGGTTCCGACGGCGGCGCCGATGATGAGCCGGCGCCAGTTGACGAATTCAGCCGATTTGGCCCTCCGATCGCAGGACAGCGAGCGTGTGCTTCCGCGAGTTTGTCGGGGTCCGTACAAGCGGCGCGCCCTCATGACTCCGGACGAGCTGGGCGGCCCACACGCTAGGTGTCCGGGGAGAGCTCGAATGAGGGCCAACCGCACGACATGGCCGGGCCCTCCCGCAGCTTCGCATAGGCGTGAGCGCCGTGTCGACAATCCATCGACATCCTCTCCGTATGTTTCGATCAAGCGTCCGAACGGGCGCCAACGATGAGCAGCCAACAGGTTGCCCGACGGAAGGGAATAGCACATGCAGCACATGCGCAGAGCGGGGATCCTCCTCGGAGTCGCCATGCTGGCGACGATGATCACCGTTGCCCCGGCGGCGGCCGATCCGCCGGTCGAGATCACGGACTCGAGGACATTTGCGGACGTGGATCCGTGCGATCCGTCAGGTGGGGACATCGTCACGCTTTCATGGACCCTCAAGCTCCACGAACACGGGAACAACACGGTCTTCATCTTCGACACCACCGTCACCACGGCCAACGGGTACGTGGGCACCGGTCACGAGACAACGGTCGTCACGAGCAACAATCAGCTGTTCACCTTCAACATCATGACCACGAACCTTGACACTGGAGCCAAGGCCAAGGTCCAAGGCAACCTCAAGATCGTGCAGGGCGAGGCGGTCGTCGACAATTTCACGCTGACCTGCGTGCGGGACGTCTGAGCACAGACGGCGGGGCCATCGTGCGATGACCCGACAGTGTGCAACGAGCCATCGAACGGGACCCTCGCTTCGGCCGGGGTCCCGTTCGACTTCCAGACCGGACCCATCCCACGGGCGCAGCGGCACATGGGTTCCACATGCCCGTGCACGGAGCCCTGGTCGTGAGCAGGAACGCGCAGGTCCGCTGACCGCCCGATATCGGCGCCCATCGAACTCTCACCCGGGACTCCACCGCTTCATGGCCGGCGATGGTGGAGACGGTAGATGAGGCGGATACTCTGAGGGCCACAGCGGCAGACTGGCTGCCGGTGCGCGGCGCTATTTGGCTGTGTCCTCAGATCTGCTTGATCCAGGGCGGCCTCGGCGAGTTCGAGCGCCGCACCACCGGGGCGGCCGTCGAGGTGCGGTGCTGCCTCATGCAGTTTCAAGACGCCGCCGCCATGGGAGATCCAGGAACGTCGAGACGCTGAGGAAGCAGCGTCGAGCCGACGAACTGCAACGTGCGGCTGTCGTAACGGTCGCGTCTCTGTCTTCAGGGCGCTCGCATGTCCTCGAGGCTGGGGCATTCTCCGTCGGGGAAGTAGATGCGGCACTCGGTCTCGGTGAAGCCGCGGATCAGGCGCTCGCCTGCCAGCTGCCGCAATTCGTCGACATCGACGAGGAAGACGCGTACGGGCCCCGGCACGGTGGAAACGGCCAACCGGGTGTCATCCCCGACGAAGGCCACGGCCTGGATGCGATCGTCCAGTGCGATCTCGTGGACGAGGTCACCGCTGGCCACGTCCCACACTCTGGCGAATCCGTCAGCTCCTCCCGTTGCCATGAGCGAGCCGTCGTCGTTGAAGTCGATGTCTCTGACGTTGTCGTGCGGGGCGATGAACCTCCGGGTGATCTCGAGGGTCTCCGGGTCATGGAAGAACACGTCCTCATCAGCACCGACGAGCTCGGTCCCGTCTGGGTTGAACTGCAGGGCCCGTACGGCAAACGGCTCGGCAAAGGTCATCTCGCCGGCGAGGCCGAAGTCGTCGGTGGAGTACAGCCGCATGACACCAGTTTCGCCGTCGGACGTCACCAATCGGTTCCCGTCGGGCGATATGGCGACGGCATCGTTCTCACCGGCAAGCTCGCCGCGGGCGCCGTTGCGGAGATTCCACGCTCGTCCGGGCCTCCCCCCGCCCACGAGGGCGACAACGTTCCCGTCGTTGCTCATCGCCAGGTCGCTGTTGAAGATGACGAGGCTCTGCTGCCCGCTGACGCAGGATTCGCCGTCCGGCCACAGCCAGGCGCACACCCCGTCGAGGGTGGTGAGCACCTCACCGGAGATCAGGTCCTGGACGACCATTTCCCCGACGACGAATTCGTCGCCGTCCTGGCGCCACGTCTGCATCGCGGCGATGTGGCCGGCGCCGACGGCCCAGGCCTGGCCGGTCGTGGGCCGGGTAGAAATCAGTTCACCGGACTCGAGGTCGTAGGTCTGCGACTGAGTTGGGGTCGCCTGACCGTCGCACGTCGCATTGATCGTGACGTAGGGATCGTGAGCAACGATGGCCCGGTTGAGATAGAAGTTATCTCGGGTGGGAGCATCGCCACAATGCTCGAAGATGCCGGCTTCAGCCACTTCCGCGGGATCGAGGGTCACGACCCGCACAGTGGGGCCGGCGGTGAACATTGCCATCCTCCGCCCATCTGGGGAGAGGCGAGCGAACAAGACGGCGGGACCCGGCCCGGCGACGACATCGACCTGCTGCCCGGTGGATACGTCGAAGAACCTCACCGCACCGTCTTCGTAGGTCGCCAGCATGCGGCGCCCGTCGGCGGTGAAGGCCGGGTGAATGAGACCGACATCGGCCTCGGGCGTCACCGTCTCGACGAGCGGCAACCCGGCGGCGACGTCGTTGAAGCGCAGCAGCCCGTTTGTCGTGTTGAAGTCACCTTGCGCGGCCAGATTTCTTGCAGCGGCGACGCTCCCGTCTGGGCTGAGGGCGAGGGGTCCATGCACCGTTGCATCGATGAGCCCGACGGTCGCCCCTGAGTCCACCTCGATCACCAGCGCATCGCCCTGCGGGTCGGGAGGAGGAAACCCTCCAGGTGCGACGATGACGAACCGTCCGTCGGCGCTCATGCCGGTGAGGAGCGCCGACGGACGGTCGGGTTCGACCTCCCACCCATCCACGACCTGGATGCGTTCTCCGGTCACCGAGTCGATGCGGAACGCGTCGAGGACCGGAGCGCTCTCGGGGTGCCGGCATCCGAACTCGTCATACGTTGCGGGGGCGATCTCGTGCACCAGGGCATAGCGATCGCTCGCCTCGTACACGGCAGTCACGAACCGCTCCTCGCCGATCGGGCCGCAGCGGCTGCTGTCGATGCGGCGCAGCGGCGCACCCGTCGTCGCATCGAACACGTGGAACCCTACATCCGAGGGCGGGCTGTCGAGGGCCTGCTCCAAAGGTGGTGTCCACCCCACCGAGACGAGTAGTTCGGTGCCGGCGTTGACGAACTTGGGCACGATCACCAGATCGGTCGAGTCGAACTCGTGCCGCCACGCCAGGCCGCCGGCATCGATGTCATGCACCTCGAAGCTGTTGCCCAACCGGCCGGCGACGGCGAGCAAGGTGCCATCGGGGCTCAGGTCCCCCGCAGTTGGCATATCAACTGGCCACGTCGTCTCGAAGACTGTCCGTGCCGCGGCGATGCTGTCGTGCAGTGCGGCGATGGCCGCCGTATCCCCTTCGAGACGCTTGCTCGCCTCGAGCGCCAGAAGCAGGGCGGCCTGGGCATCGGTCTCCAGCGCCTCCCGAGCGGCGGCCAACAGCGCCCGGCCCTCGGCGCGCGCTCTCTCCGCCGTGGCTTCCGCTGCCGCCGCATCGGCTCGCTCGGCGTTTGCCTGAGCGCGATCCCGTTCCGCCGCTGCCGCCGCCGCTTCCTGTTCGGCGAAGGCTTCGGCCGCTTCCGCCTGTTGCGCCTGCCGGTTGGCCTCACGGCTGGAGTTGAATGCAAATGCCGCCAGCACGAACGCCACCACTGCCGCTGCGGCGAAGCCGCCGGTGATCCGGCGGCGCATCCGCCTGCGCCGGGCCGTCGCTTCGTCGGCGGCGCGGCGGCTGGCCTCCAAGAGCTCCTTCTCGTCGCTCGACAGCGGAAGCTGCGTCACAGCCGCCCATGCTTCGTGCTGGGCCAGCCGGCCGCTCCGGAGGAGATAGTCGGCCGATCGGTATGACCGCTGCCAGTCGGCGACGGCGGCTCCCAGACGGCTGCGCAACAGCAGTTCCTCACGATGGGTGTCGAGCCATTCCCGCATCCGCGGCCACTCTGCGAGCAGCGCCTCGTGGGCGACCTCGACGGTTGGTCCACGGGTGGAGCTGTCGCGATCGAACGTGAGCAGTCGGCCCTCGCCGAAGCGCGTCAAT
>DKBA01000334.1 GCA_002450985.1 Acidimicrobiia bacterium UBA6912 | reverse complement strand
GACGGTGAGATTGGCCGCCGACGCGGCCGCCAGCTCGCGGACGGTGGCGACCTGCGCCTGGCGGCGCGCCGCGTCCCCTTGCGCGACGGCAACGAAGCCGGCGATGAGGCCCACCACCAGAGCGAGCGAGGCCGCGGCGAGGAGGCCGCGCAAGCGCCGGTTGGTTTGCCGCTGCCGGGCGCGCTCCGCGTCCACCGACTCGACGCTCGCTGCGATGAACGCGTGCTCGAGCGGGCTCAGGTTCTGCGGGTGGTGGTCTGCCCACTCGGCGGCGCTCCCCAGCCGGACCCCCCGATAGAGGTATCCGGGTTCCCGCTGGTGCGCCTCCCATTCCTGCGCCGCGTGGATCAGGTGTCCCTGAATCCGCATGCCGTCGCCGAAGTCGGCGATCCATTCCCGGAGGCGCGGCCAGTGGGCGATGAGCGCCTCGTGGGCCACGTCGACGGTCGGCTCACGGCTGGCCGGATCGCGGTCGAGAGCCAGCAGCCGTGCACCGGCGAACGCGTCGATGATGCTCTCCATGCCGTCCGGATCGTCCGTGAGTGAGAGGATCTCGGATCGGAGGGCGCGGCGCCGTGTGAGAGTGCTCGATTCGTCGACGTTGACGAGACGCAGAAACATGGCCCGCGCCCGGTCCCGATGGATCTCGGGAAGCCGCTGGAACACGGATTCGGCGCGGCTCGCCACGGCTGCATCGATGCCGCCGATGCTCTCGTACTCCTCGAGGCCGATGACGCGGCCCGAGCGATGGTCGAAGAGCTCCGTCAACGTGAACTGGAGCAACGGCAACGCCGCCGGCTGGTCGATGACGTCGGTCACGAGCCTGGTCGCGAGGGCCGGTTCGATCTCCACGCCGGCTCGTGCCACCGGCTCCGCAATGGCCGCCTCGAGTTCGGCGACGGACATGCCGACCATCGCGACGGTCCCCTGCTGGATCAACCTCCCGAAGCGGTGATGGTGCAGCGGCCGGTCGTAGAAGTCAGCTCTCAGAGTCGCCACGACCCTCAGATTCTGTGCCGGGTTCTCCACCGCCGCGGCCAGTCCATCGAGGAAGTCCCGCGTGACGTTCTCGTCCGCAACTTGGGTGAACAGCTCCTCGAGCTGGTCGATAACCAGCAAGACCGGCTGCGTGGCCGGTACGGCAGAGTGCAGAACCTGCTCGAATCGGGGCGCCCCGGGCACGCTCCCGGAGCGGCCTTCACCGAGCGACACCGATTGGAGCGCCACCTGGAGCTCCGAGAACGGCTGTGAGCCGGGGACCATCGTTGCGATGTACCAACCCTCCGAGCCGGCCACGGCACCATCACGGAGCCGGGGGACGAGTCCGGCATAGACCAAGCTCGTCTTGCCGCTCCCGGAAGCTCCCACGACCGCGAGGAAACGGCTCTCATCGCCGTCGCCTTCGAAATGGAGCATGAGCTGATCGAGGAGCGCCGAGCGACCGAAGAAATCGCCACGATCAGCCTCGCCGAACGCGCGCAGCCCCTTGTATGGATTTGGAGCTTCGACGTGTAAACGCGGCGCCGCACTCGTGCCCGACAAGGCCGCATCGAATTCCGAGACGAATGTTGCGACGTCCGGGTAGCGATCCTCTGGTTCCCAGGCGGTGGCCTTCCACAGAACGTCGTCCAGGCCGGCGGGCACGCTGGGGCGTTGCACGTGGATCGATGGCATCCGGTCGTGACGTGTGGCGATCGCCCGGGCGCCGAACGGAAGTGTGCCCGTCAGCATCCGGGCCAGGAGCACTGCGAGCGCGAACTGGTCGCTCGCCGGCTGAACGGGACCTCCTGCGATGGTTTCGGGAGACTCGTAGCCCGACGACGTGGGCGGGGACCCTTCCAGATCACCTGCGAGGTTGGCGACGCCGAAGTCCGCGAGGTAGGCGTGCGAACCGTCGACGAGCACGTTGCTCGGCTTGATGTCCCCGTGCACCACGCCGACGGCGTGGGTTGCGGCCAGCGCACCACCGAGTTGACGGGACATCTCGCCGACCTCGGAGAGAGCCAGCGGGCCGTGCTCCAAGCGATCGGCGAGGCTTCCGCCGAGCAGACGCATCACGATGTACGCACCGCCCGGCTCTCGCCAGTAGTCGTAGATCGGGACGATGTGGGGGTGCTCCAGGTGCGCCACGAGCTGGGCCTCGGCGTCGAAACGGCGAACGAAACCGGGATCGTTGGCCAGTTCCGCCCGAATCGTCTTCACCGCGACTTCGCGACCGACGCCGGGCTGGACCGCCCGGTACACCACGCCGTGCCGGCCCTTGCCGAGCGGGGCACCGATCCGGTACCCGCGCAGCGGCTGACCAGCCGGCGCTTCCAGCCTGAGCGCCGGATCGTGAGCCGCGATGCTCCTCTCCAGCGCCATCACCTGCTCCGACGGCTCGAGACCCACGTCGACGAGGGCCGCGCCAAACTCGTCAAGCCCCCTGAGCGCCTCGACCTGACGTCCGGCCCTGTGGAGCGCCAAGGCCCGCTGGACACGGAGGCGTTCCCGCGTCGGATATGTCTCGATCAGCCCCCGCGTACGTGAGATCACGTCATGGGCCAGGCCGCAGGCGAGCAGCGCGTCGTTCAATTCCTCTTCCGCGACCGCCCGCATCTCGTCGAGGCGAAGGGCCTCGGCCCTGGCCCAGTCTTCGTAGGCGAACTCGTCGTACGCCTCGCCACGCCACATCGCCAGGCCTTCGCGCAGAACTGCCGTTGCGGTGACGGCATCGTTCTCGGTGAGTCGCCGCCGCCCGGTCTCGACTGCAGCGGCGAATCGCTCCGCGTCGATGACGTCCGGAGCGATCCTCAGCACGTATCCGGGCGTCTCTGTCGCGATGACCGGCTCCGCGGCCCCGTCGGCGAGGGCGCGACGCAGGCGGGCGACGTACGTCCGGATCGTCGTCGACGCTCCGGCCGGCGGTTCGCCTTCGAAGACGATGTCGATCAGCCGGTCGGTCGACACGACCTGGTTGGCATTGGCTATCAGCC
>DKBA01000246.1 GCA_002450985.1 Acidimicrobiia bacterium UBA6912 | reverse complement strand
CGCCCGCGCCGACTCGAGATGGATGGTGTGCAATTCTTCGATGATCGCCTGCGGGTCTGGGACGAGGCCCTCGTCGGTGACGATGCCGACCACGACCTCGCCTGCGTAGCTGAGGATGCTGATCCCCATGCCCAGTCGGCCCGACTGCGGCACCCAGAACATCATCTCCCGGATCTCGTGACCGGCGATGCGGAGGCGGTGCTGCGGGCCGGGGACATTGGTGAGCACCGCCGATGCCTTGGCCCCGAAGAAGTTGACGATCAGGCGCTGGACCTCGGANNCCCGATGGGCAGCGCCGGGAGCACGAGCCCGAACCGGTTGCCCAGCTCGGGCGCCTCGTCGAGCGGACGGATGTTCACGGGGACCATGGCCCGCACCGCGAGGCCGGCGACGTCGTGGCCCCGTTTGGCGAGGTAGCGCCCGAGCGCCCCGCTGACGTCGGCGACCAGCACGTCGTTGACGGTGGCACCCGCGGCTCGGGCGATGCCCTTGACCTCCGTCAGCGGCAGCGGTGCGCTCCACGCCGCCCGCTTGGTGACGCCCAGCGGACCGCGCAGCGGCGTCCTCGTGTCGGGTGGCAACAGCGTGAGACGGGCCAGGGCTTTGGCGTACGAGGTGCCCGCTTCGGCCATCTCCATGGCGCGTCCCGGGTTGCGCAGCACGTCGAAGCCCTCCTTCAACGACGCCGCGGCAAACCGACCGGCGGCGGCCACCGCGCTCGCCGCCGGGTGCAGGAAGCTGCCCGGTGCGGGTCCGGTGGGCTCGGGTGCCGGGTCGCTCGTCTCGTCGGGATCGCAGACCGACAGCAGCACGCGGAGGAGGGCGATGCCGTCGGCGATGGCGTGGTGGAGCCGGAAGAACACCGCCGAGCCGCCCCGGTAGTTGTGGATCAGCGTGCCGTGCCACAGCGGCCTGCTGAAGTCGAGCGGTGTGGCCACCAGCCGGTCCACCAGCTCCCGGAAGACCCGCTCGCCGCCACGGCCGGGGAGCGTCACTTCGTCGATGTGGTGCTCGATGGCGAACTCGGGATCGGGGTCCCAGCGCGGCGTGCGGAAGAGCGCGGGCTCGACCACCCGCTGGCGAAATCGGGCGTGGGTGAGCAGCCGCTGCTCCAGCACGGAGGTCAACTCCTCGCGGTCGATGGCGTCGTCGAGGACGAAGAACCCGGCGATCACCATCAGGTTCGTGGCCGTCTCCATGTGCAGCCATGCGGTGTCGACCGCTGAGAAGTGCTCGCTCGCCGGCTTCACGACCTGCGCTCCAAGGTGGCGACCCCATACTCGTGCTCGGCGGCGATGGTGCGCAGCGCGTCGGCGAGGAGGAAGCCGTGCAGCCTCTTGCCGATCAGGGGAATGCGCACGTCGAGCGAGCCGGTGATGTGGTGCACCGCCGCCGGGTCGCCGGGGGCGAGGGTGATGGCGCCGCCAAGGTCGATCGGGAGGCCGCGGGCCGTGACCCGCCACGTTCCCGACCAGGTCCCGCGCTCCGCATCGTGCTCCGTCCACGTGTCGTCCTGCTCGACGGTGGTGCGCGGGGTCAGGACCTTCGCCGCGAAAGCGGGAACGGTGACCGGGACCTCGCGACGGTAGTGGATGCGGTACCCGGCACCGCTCCGGCCGCACTCGAGGATCTCGAGGTGGGTGTGATCGAGCGCGGCGGCGCGGGCGGCGACGAACTCGGGGTCGGCGAAGAGGGTGATGACGGCGTCGACGGGCGCCGGGTACTCGTTCCGGACATCGATGTCCACCAGCCCTCCCTGTGGTCTGGCGTCGAGGATACGCCTGCGCGGCTCGGCGGTTCTCGTGCCGAACTTCCCCGACAGCCGGGTCGCCCGGGATGGCCTCATCCGGTGATGCCGCTCGGCCCGAACCATGGGGGAACGGCGAGGCATTACGCATGACCCAGAACCTCCAGACCCCTACGACCCGTCCCGCAGGGCGGCCGACGAGCCACAGGACCTGTGCAACGTGCGGCCGGACGTTCGCATGGCGCCGTAGCTGGGCGGAGAACTGGGACGAGGTCCGCTACTGCTCGCAGGCCTGCAGGCGGGAGCGGCCTACCGCGGTCGATCGCACGTTGGAGGCGACGATCCTCGACCTCCTCGCCCGCCGCGGTCGGGGCGCCTCGATCTGCCCGTCCGAGGCCGCGCAAGTCGTTGGGGGCGACGGGTGGCGGCTGCTGATGGAACGCAGCCGGCGTGCCGCCCGCCGTCTCGTCGCCGTCGGGAGCGTAGAGATCACCCAGCAAGGGAGGGTCGTCGATCCGTCGACCGCCCGGGGCCCCATCCGGATCCGTCTCGCTCGGCGCGGCCGGTGAAGAACCTACGCATCTCGGGCGAGATCGCCGCCCCCGTCGCGGAAGTGTGGGAGCTGCTCGTCGACACCCGTCACTGGCCGGATTGGGGCCCGTCGGTTCGCGAGGTCGAGACCCGGCCTCGGCGGATCCACGCCGGCTCCGTGGGGCGGGTGCAGACCGTGCTCGGGCCGTGGCTCCCGTTCGAGGTGACGAGCTTCGAAGAGGGTCGCTCGTGGGACTGGAAGGTGGCCGGGGTCGCCGCCACCGGCCACGAGGTCGTCCCCCTGGGCGGGGATCGGTGCCGGGTCACGTTCACCGTCCCGTGGACCGTCGCCCCCTACGCCCTCGTCGTGGCGAAGGCCGTGCGCCGGCTGCGGGCCATCGCCGCAGAGAAGTAGCCCCCCGCCGGTGCGGTACCGTCCAGGACATGGACGATCTCATCGGGACGTGGCGCCTCGTCGAGTGGACGGTGCAGATCGGCGACGCCCCGTCGCAACGTCCCTTCGGCGGCGACCCCGTGGGTCTGCTCACCTACACGCCCGAAGGTCGGATGTGGGCCACGCTCATGCGGCGCACGCGTCCCCGCCTCGGGACGCACACGCTGGCCGGTGCCTCTCCCGCCGGGCGGGCCGAGGCCGCCGCGGGCTATGTCGGGTACGCAGGCACCTTCGAGGCCGATGACGAAGGGGTGACCCACCACGTGGAGGTCAGCCTCTTCCCCGACTGGGTCGGCGGGGAGCAGCGGCGGCTGGTGCGGTGGATCGCCACCGAGCGGGGCAGACCCGACCTCGAGCTGTCGACCCCTCCTGAGCCGACCCGGGACGGGCGTACCGTGGTCAACCGGCTCCGTTGGCGCAGGATCGGCGACACGTGAGCGACGCCACCGTGCTGCTCGCCGTCGCCTCCGTGCTCGTGGGGTTCGGGGCGGTGCAGATCTTCGTGCGCGACGTGAGGCTCGACGCCCGGTCGCGGGTGCGGGCGGTTGCCGAGGCCGTGGTCCCGCTCGCCGGCGTCGCCGTGCTCCTGTGGTGGTCGTGGCGGGCGCTGTAGGGTTGCGCCGTGGCGCACGACACGGCCCCGATCCGTCCCGAGGAGGCCTTCGACGAGGCCGGTCTCGCCGCCTACCTGCGGAAGCACCTGCCCGACGTCGTCGGTGACGCCGAGATCGTCTTCGACCAGTTCCCGGGCGGCGCCGCCAACCTCACCTACCGTGCCGTGGCGGGCAATGTCGAGCTCGTCGTGCGCCGGGCGCCGCTCGGTGAGGTGGCACCCGGCAGCCACGACATGGAGCGAGAGCACCGGGTGCTGTCCCGGCTGTGGCGGGCGTTTCCGAAGGCGCCCCGCGCCTACATCTACTGCGCCGATCCCTCCATCCTGGGCAAACCGTTCTTCGTGATGGAGCGCCGCCGCGGCTGGGTGATCCGCGCCGCGTGGCCCCCCGGGTTCGGCGACGACGAAGCGGTGCGGCGTCACCTCGCCCGCCAGCTCGTCGTCACGCTCGCCGAGCTGCACATGGTGGAGCCGGCCGCCGTCGACCTCGACGATCTCGGGCGCCCCGACGGGTTCGTGCGGAGGCAGATCGACGGGTGGGCCCGCCGTTGGGAGCGGGCGAAGACGCGAGAGGTCGCCGCCATGGACGAGGCCATGCGACTGCTCGACCGCGACATCCCCGAGCCGCAGGGCGTCGCCATCCTCCACAACGACTACAAGCTCGACAACACCATGGTGTCGGCGGAGGGCGACGTGGTCGCCGTGTTCGACTGGGACATGGCCACCCGGGGCGACCCGCTCGTCGACCTCGGCACGCTGCTCGCCTACTGGGCCGATCCCGACGGCCCGACCTATCCGGTGTTCGGGGAGCGGGCGGTGACGCTCGCCCCGTATCTGGCGAAGCCGGAGCTCGTCGCGATCTACGCCGGCCACACCGGGCTCGACGTCGCGGGCATCCGCTACTACGAGGGTCTCGCCCTGTATCGCATCGCCGTCATCATCGAGCAGATCTACGCCCGCTTCGTGGCGGGGCAGACGTCGGACCGTCGGTTCGCCCGGTTCGAGCCGCTCGCCCCGTTGCTCGCCGAGGCTGCGGTCGATGTTCTGCGCGGCTGAGGCTCGATCAGGCTCGCAACGACGTCGGTGCCGTTCCCTTCGGTTTGCACGAGCGGCTTCGCCCTGCGCCGCTAGCCTCGATTCATGAACCGGGCCGAGGCCGAGGCGGTGTTCTCCGAGGCAGCATTCATTCGCCACCTGGGCATGCGTCTGGTGGACATGGGAGAGGGCTGGCTCGAGACCGAGCTGCCGCTGGCCGATCACCTGCGTCAGCAGCACGGGTTCGTCCATGCGGGCGTCGTGGCCACGCTCGCCGACCACACGGCAGGTGGTGCGGCTAGCACCGTTGTCGCCCCCGGGGCTGCGGTGCTCACGGCCGACTACACGATCCAGCTCCTCCGGCCCGCCGGCGGCGACCTCCTCCGCTGCCGGGGTGAGGTCGTGAAGTCGGGTCGTCGCTTGGTCGTGGTCCAGGCAGACGTCTGGGCAGGCGAGGCGCACTGTGCTCGGTACCTCGGCACCATGTCCGTGGTCGACCGTCCTACCCCTTGACCTGGATCCGCGGGTGCGCTGTCGTCGACCCCGTGCCGTGGCGTGGCTGGGTGTGCGTCGTTGCGGCCTGTCACCGGAATCGTGAAGCCGGCGTCTTCGGTCGAAGANNCCAGCTCCCCCGGTGGGAGAGCCATCGAACGTGGCTCAGCCGGACCCTCCGGGTCTGCCAGCTCCCCCGGTGGGGGAGCCATTCGGAGCGCACCGCCATGCGACTCCGTGGATTGAGGCTTGACGGGGGGCGAGCTATGGTGTAATGATGTAATCATGAAATCTTCACACGCCTCTCCCGCCATCGACGACGCCGCGGTCGCCGCCTGGTTCACCGAGCAGGTCCCGTCCGAGTGGATCGATGCCGAGCCCGAGCTGACCATCGACGGCGACGAGATCCTCGTCGTCCTCACCATCCCCGACGCCGAGCTCGCCGGGGAGCCGACGGAGGAGGAGCGCGCTGCGGCGCGTCGCGCCAAGATCGGCAACTTCCGGGAGGAGACCCGGGGCCGCAGGATGGAGATCGCCGCCGCCGCCGAGGTGCGCTTCGCCCGCAAGGTGTCGTGGGGCGTGCGCTGCGGCGATGTCGGCCTGCTGTTCACCCACCTCTCGGTTCCTGCGATGACCCGGCTGCGTGTGCGGGAGCGGGTGGTGCTCGACACTCTCATCGACGCCGGGGTCGCCCGCAGCCGCAGCGATGCGCTGGCGTGGTGCGTCCGGCTCGTCGGCAAACACCTCGACGACTGGCTCCAGGAGCTGCGTGACGCGCTCGTACATGTCGAGGAGGTGCGCCAGCGCGGGCCGGAGGCGTGATCCTGGGATCGCCCTCTTGCGCCGGCCGCCTGCCATCGGTACATTCCGTGCCGATGCGGAACGTGGACTTCTTTGCGTATGCCTTTACCGGGCCTCCGGCCCGGGCCGAGGCTGCGCGCTGACACGACGCCGCACACCAGACCTCACAGCCCGAAGCCGGAAGGTGGCTTCGGGTTTTTGTCGTCCCGGGGCCACCCCTCCCCAGGAGCACGAACGATGAGCAACGCCAACGAGCCGGTCCTCAAGAGCCACCGCCGTCCCGAGGACGTGTCGACCACGGTCGTCGAGGTCGGCAACGTACGGTTCGGCGATGGGTCGTACCCGGTGATCGCAGGCCCGGTGGCGATCGAGAGCGAAGAGCAGATCCTCACCGTCGCGGCGAGCGCCGCCGAGTCCGGAGCGTCCTTGCTGCGCGGCGGCACCTTCCGTGCCGAGAACTCGCCGTATGCCTTCCGCGGCCTCGGCGAGGAGGGTCTCTGGCTGCTCGAGAAGGCGGGGCACGAGTCAGGGCTGCCAACCGTGACCGAGGTGAACGAGCCCGGCCACATCGCCGAGGCGGCCGATCACGTCGACATGCTCGAGATCGGCCCCGACAACATGCAGAACTTCTCGCTGCTCACCGACGTCGGCAAGGCGGGGCGTCCGGTGCTCCTCCACCGCGGTCCCTCGGCGACCATCGACGAGTGGCTGATGGCCGCCGAGTACATCCTCGCCGAGAGCAACTCGGACGTCGTGCTCTGCGAGCGGGGCAGCCGCACCTTCGATCCCCGCACCACCGATACGATGGACATCTCCGCGGTGCCTGTCGTGCAGCGGATGTCGCACCTTCCCGTGATCATCGATCCGGCGCCGGCTCGCGGGGGCGAGGACCTCATCGCCCCCCTGGCCCTCGCGGGCCGGTCGGTCGGGGCGGACGGGCTCAACGTGCTCGTCCACCCCGACCCGTCGTCGTCGCTCGCCGGCAATGGCAGCCAGATCGACCTCGTGGCGTTCGCCACGCTGATGGACCGCCTCGGCATCCCGTCGCTGCGTGACGAGATCGACCGCATCGATCGCGAGCTCATCAAGCTCGTCGGGCGCCGCCTCCGCAGCTCGGTCGAGATCGCCAAGATCAAGGCGGTGAAGGGTATTCCCATGCGCTCGCCCGACCGGGAGGAGGAGTTGATCGACGAGGCGCGCGACGATGCGCGCCGGCTCGGCTTCGACCCTGAGTACGCCGCCGACCTGATGCGGGTCGTGTTGGAGCACTCTCGCCGCGCCCAGCACGCCGCCCTCGGCGGCGCCGAGTAGACCTGCGGTGGCGTTCGAAGTCGTCGTCGGGGATGACGGTGTCGCCCGCTGCTGGTGGGGCGACTCGACGCCCGACTACCGGCCCTACCACGACGACGAGTGGGGCATGCCGGTCGACGACGACGACCTGCTCTTCGAGAAGCTGTGCCTCGAGGGCTTCCAGTCGGGTCTCTCGTGGCTGACCATCCTCCGCAAGCGCCCCGACTTCCGCCGGGTGTTCCACGGCTTCGACTACCGGCGGGTCGCCGCGATGGGGCAGCGGGACGTCGAGCGGCTGCTCCAGGACGCCACCATCGTGCGCCACCGCCGCAAGATCGAGTCGACGATCAACAACGCCCGCAAGGCGGTGGATCTGGCCGCAGAGCACGGCTCGCTGGGAGCGTTCTTCTGGCAGTTCGAGCCAGTCACCGACGCTCCCGTCCTCGCGGCGGAGACACCCGAGAGCTGGGCGATGGCGAAGGAGCTGAAACGTCGTGGCTTCACGTTCGTCGGCCCGACCACCGCCTACGCCTTCATGCAGGCGATGGGCATCGTCAACGACCACCTCGAGGGCTGCGAGGCGAGACAACGGTGTGCCGCCGCTCGTGTTTCGTTCACTACGCCGGTTTGAGCTCGTCGTCGTTCTCGCGGATCTGAGTTTCCCGTCCGGCACCGTGGCTCTAAGGTGGGGCGCAGGGAGAGGTCAGACGGACCTCGAAGGAGGAGGAATGAGACGTACGCTCCTGGGACTGCTGATGGCGGTCGGCCTGCTCGCGGCGGTCGCCGTCCCGGCAGCGGCCATCACCAACGGTGAACCAGACGACGGAAGGCATCCGTTCGTCGGGTTGATGGTCGCCGACGACGCCGACGGAAATCCGCTGTGGCGATGCTCCGGCACGATGCTCTCGGAGACGGTGTTCCTGACGGCGGGGCACTGCACGGAGGCGCCGGCCGCGCGCGCGACCATCTGGTTCGCCGAAGACGTGGAAGCAACCCCGGACTTCGGGACTCCGGCCGGCTACCCCTTCGAGGGTGACGTCGACGGCACGACGTTCACCCATCCCGACTACGACCCGGCGGCCTTCTACCTCTACGACCTCGGTGTCGTCGTCCTCGATGAGCCGGTGTACATGGACGAGTACGGCGCCTTGCCGGAGCTCGGGGTGCTCGACAGCATCAAGGGCAACAACAAGAAGGGTGCGCTCACTGCGGTCGGATACGGCCTGCAGGAGATCAACCCGGTGAGGGTCACTGGCGAGCGGGATCGGTTGGTGGCGACACTGGACGTCCTCAACACGCAGGGCGTGTTCGGCGTACCCAAGGGGACGTCGGTCGCAGTCTCGGGCTCGGGCGTGGGTGGCGACAACTCGGGCTCGGGCGGGACGTGCTTCGGAGACTCCGGCGGCCCGCAGTTCCTGGCCGGCACGAACACCGTGGTAGCGGTCACGTCGTTCGGGCTCAACGGCAACTGCGCCGGCACGGGTGGTGGCTACCGCGTGGACCAAGCAGACGACCTCGGCTGGCTCGCAACCTTCCTGGACTGATCGCAAAGAGGTGACGATGCGGGGGTGGTCGGATCCGACCACCCCCGTGTCGCGTGTCCGGAGCCCGGATCACCGCTCCGACTTGGCCTCGCGCGTCATCAGCTCGCCGACGGCGATCTTCGGGTGCTTGCCCTCGTAGAGCACCTTGCCGACCTGCTCGGCGATCGGCATCTCGACGCCGTGACGGGCGGCGAGAGCGAGGACGCCGCGGGTGGACTTGACCCCCTCGGCGACCATGTTCATCTCGTTCACGATGTCGTCGAGCTTGCGGCCTTGACCGAGCCCGTAGCCGACCCGATGGTTGCGCGACTGCGAGCTCATGCACGTGGCGATGAGGTCGCCCATCCCGGCGAGCCCGGCGAACGTCAGCGGCTCGCCCCCCATCGCCTCGCCGAGCCTGGTGAGCTCGGCGAGCGCCCGGGTGATGAGCGTCGCCAGCGTGTTGTCCCCGAAGCCGAGTCCGTGCGCCATGCCGGCGGCGATCGCCATGACGTTCTTGAGCGCCCCCGCCGCCTCGCAGCCGATGACGTCGCGGTTGGTGTAGACCCGGAAGGTCGGCGTCATGAAGACCTGCTGGAGACGTTGGGCGGCGTCGTCGTCGGTCATGGCGATGACGGTGGCGGCTGGCTGGCCGGCGATCACCTCCTTGGCGAGGTTGGGGCCGGAGAGCACCCCGATGAGACCTGCCGGGTGATCGGGGAGCACGTCGTGCGTGACCTCGGTCATGCGCATCAGCGTCTCCTGCTCGATGCCCTTCGAGAGGCTCAGGATCGGGACGTCCCGCCCGATCAGCGCCGCGGCCTCGGTGAGCACGGCCCGGTAGCCGTGGGAGGGCACCCCCATCACGACGGCGTCGGCGCCGTCGAGCGCCTCGCCGAGATCCGACGTGGCGTGCAGCGTCTCGGGAAGCGGCTGCCCGGCGAGGTAGTCGGGGTTCTCGTGCCCGGCGTCGATCGCCTGGGCCAGCTCGGGGCGGCGGGCCCACAGCACCGTCGGTCCATGGGTCGCGGCGATGGCGGCCACCGTCGTGCCCCACGAGCCTGCTCCGATGATGGCGACCGGCATGTGCAACTCCCTCTCGACGTGGGGATGAGCGTAGGCCGCGCTAACCGCCCGCGCCGGACTGCCGACGGGAGGGGAATGAGTCGCAGGGTCCTTGCAATTCAGCCCCACCCCGGTGAGGCTGGCGGGACCGTCAGAAGGGAGCATGCTGCGGTGGGGAACACGACGTACGTCCTCGACACCTGTGTCCTTCTCGCCGATCCCCACGCCGTCATGCGTTTCGATGAGCACGATGTCGTGCTGCCGCTCGTGGTGATCGAGGAGCTCGACCGCCAGAAGACCCGCATCGACGAGGTCGGCGCCAACGCCCGCTCCGCCATCCGCCTGCTCGAGCGCCTCGGCGCCTCCGAGGCGGGCGGGCTCGCCGACCCGAGACGGCTCGACGGTGGTGGCACCCTGCGCATCGAGCTCAACGGCATCTACTCCGCGCGCCTTCCCGAGATCCTCGACCCGAAGACCTCCGACCACCGCATCCTGTCGACCTGCCTCAATCTCATCGACGAGGGCCACCCCGCCGTCCTCGTCACCCGCGACGCCGCGCTCCGCATCAAGGGCGCCCAGCTCGGGGTCACCGTGGAGGATTACCGGGCCGACACCGTCCAGGTCGACGAGGCCTACTCCGGGGTGTCCGAGCTCGGCGTCGACCACGACACGATCGACCGCCTCTACGCCGACGGAAAGGTGAAGCTCGAGGACCGCGACCTGCTGCTCAACCAGTACTGCATCCTGCGGGCCGCCGAGTCGCACTCGGCGCTCGCCCGGGTGGCGGACGCCGGGCCCGAGGCCACCCTCGTCAAGGTGAACGGGTCTCGCCACGCCTTCGGAGTCGAGGCGAAGAACGTCAGGCAGGCCTTCGCCCTCGACCTGCTCATGGACCCTGCCATCCCGGCCGTCTCCCTCATGGGCATGGCCGGCACCGGCAAGACGTTCCTGGCGCTGGCGGCGGCGCTGGAGCAGACCGTCGAGGCCCAGCGCTACCGACGCATCTCCGTCTACCGGCCGCTCATCGCCGTCGGTCGCCAGGAGGTGGGCTTCCTGCCCGGCGATCTCGACGAGAAGCTGGCGCCGTGGATGGCGGCGGTGTACGACAACCTGTACGCCCTGTTCTCCGACGGCGACCCGTACTCGGCGCGCGCCGCGGTCGACGGCCTCCTCGACCAGGATGTGCTGGAGATGGCCGCCGTCACCTACCTGCGGGGCCGCTCGATCACCGGCGAGCTCGTCATCATCGACGAGGCGCAGAATCTGGAGCTGCCGACGCTCAAGGTGATCCTCACCCGCATCGGCGCCGACTCGAAGGTCGTGTTCTGCGGCGACCTCACCCAGGTCGACAACCCGTACGTATCGCCGTTTGGAGGGCTCGCCGCCCTCATCGAGAAGTTCAAGGGCAATCCGCTCTTCGGCCACGTCACTCTCGACCGCTCGGTACGCAGCCCCCTGGCAGAGTTCGCCGCAACGGCGTTGTGAGGAAAGGTACCAAGTACCAAGTACCAAGTA
>DKBA01000175.1:8582-11982 GCA_002450985.1 Acidimicrobiia bacterium UBA6912 | reverse complement strand
GGCCGCCAAACCGAGGCGTTGGATGCCTACCGGCGGCTTCGCACCCGGCTCGCCGAGGAGCTGGGGATCGATCCGACTCCACAGATCCAGGGACTCGAGGAACGAATCCTGCTCCAAGACCCGGAGCTGATGCAGCCGGGCCTCGCTCGTGCGACGGACAAGCTGCGCGGCTACACGCTGCGCGAGCAGCTCGGCCGGGGCGCCTTCGGCGTCGTGTGGCGAGCAGTCCAGCCCGGCATCGACCGCGATGTCGCCGTCAAGGTGATCCGGTCGGATCTCGCCAATCGCCCGGAATTCGTTCGGGGGTTCGAGTCCGAGGCGCGCCTGCTCGCCTCCCTCGAGCACCCCCACATCGTGCCGCTCTTCGACTTCTGGCGTGACCCCGACGGCGCCTATCTCGTCATGCCGCTGCTGCAGCGGAGCCTGGCGACGGCGGACTCGACGCCGCAGTCGCCTGGGCAGGCGCTGATGCTGCTCCAAACGATCGCGGGAGCGCTGAGTTACGCCCACCGCCGGGGCGTCGTGCACGGCGACGTCTCGCCCGGCAACGTGTTGCTCGACGACGAGGGCCACCCCTACCTCGCGGATTTCGGCGTCGCCTCACTGATCGGCGACAAGGTGCCGGTCACGACCTCGCCCGCGTACACATCGCCAGAACGGGTGCGCGGCGAGCCGTTGACGTCCTACGCCGATGTGTTCGGGCTGGGGGCGCTCTCCTTTCGCGTGCTGACGGGGCAGGAGCCGCTCCCCGGTGAGCCGCTGCCCTCCGTCGCCGAGCTCGTTCCCGGCCTCTCCGCGGGGTCGACGCCGTGCTCGCAAAGGCGACCGCCCCCGGGCCGGCCGACCGCTACACGAGTCCGGTGGAGTTCGTCGACGCGCTCGGGTCGGCGCTCGGGGCGACGAGGACCGTTGTGCGCACCGCCGACGTGCGCAACCCGTACAAGGGGCTGCGGGCGTTCACCGAGGCGGATGCAGCCGACTTCTTCGGTCGCGATGAGCTGATCACCGAGTTGGTGGGGACGCTGGACCAGCACCGCCTGGTTGCGGTGGTCGGCCCGTCGGGGTGTGGCAAGTCGAGCCTCGTCCACGCCGGCCTGGTCCCCGAGCTGCGTCGCGGGGCCCTGTCGGGCTCGGAAGCCTGGCTCGTCACCGAGATGACGCCCGGACAGCGGCCCATGGCCGAGCTCGAAACGGCCTTGCTGTCGGTTGCCGTCAGCCGCCCAGGCGACCTCGGTGCGCTGCTCACCGCCGATGAGCCAGATCTCGACGCGCTGTGCAGGCTGCTGCTCCCCGATACCGGTGAGCTGCTGCTCATCGTCGATCAGCTCGAGGAGGTGTTCACCCTCACGCCCGATCCCGGCGAGCGCAAGCGTTTCCTCGACCTCCTGACGCAGCTCGTCAAGGATCCCCGGCACCGCATCCGCGCCGTAGCCACCCTGCGCGCCGACTTCTACGACCGGCCCCTCGAGTTCGCCCGTTTCGGCGATGTGGTGCGCCAGGGACTCGTGTCGATCGCCGCCCCGTCACCGGCTTCGCTGGCGCAAGCCGTCAGCCGGCCCGCCGCCGCCGTGGGCGAACGTGATCGACATGGCCTCCGCCCGCCTGATCACCTCCATCGCGCCTGCCAACGCGACCTTCACCGCGGTCGGCTTCGACACTCTCCGCAACGAGGTGCTCACAGGCGACGAGGACGGCCGGCTCGTTGCGTGGTCGGTGACGACCGGAGCCCAGATCGGACCTCCCGCCTTCGAGCTCGGTACCCGCATCAGCGACATCGTGGTGACCACCGACGGGTTGGTCGTCGTGAGTGCCGCCGATGAGAACGACGATGGAGGGAGCATCGTCAAGGCACTTCGACGGAATCGAGACGGCGGCTGGACGAACACCCTCGAGTTGGACATGGACGCGTTCCCGGCGTCGGAGAGCTTCGCATCGGTACCCACCGACACCCCGATCGACGTTCAGGATCTGGCCCTGAGCGCCGACGAGACCCGCCTCATCACCGCAGGCGGCCCGACGTTTCTGGCGACGTGGGACCTCGCCACGGGCGCACTGCTGGCCCACCATTATGGAAACGGCAACGGCGCCATATGGGGCTCGGCGTTGTCGGCCGACGGGCGGTTCGTCGCCGCCGGCTATCAGGACCGCACGCTCCTCTTGCACGACGGCGCCACCCTGGAGCCGGTGAGCGAGCCGGTCGGACCGCTCGCCTCGATTCAGCGCTCGGTGTCGTTCCGCCCCGGGACCGGCGAGCTCGTGACCTCCGGTCAAACGGGCATCCTCGTCTGGTCGGTGTCGGGTGACGGCGTGCTCGGCGCAGTTCCCAGCGTGCTCGGTGCAACGGATGTCCTCATCACCCGCCACCACGCACTGTCGCCCGACGGGCGGCGGGTGTTGGTGGCCGTGAGCGATCGGGTGAGGATGTTCACCATCGATGCGGGCTCGATCCCAGGCCCCAACGGGGTACGCGACCGTTATCGCGCCGTGGCGCTCGACGGCCGGGTGGCGTGGCTGGGTGGCGACGCCGGGAGCATTCACCGGTGGGACATGGAGACGGGTGCAGTGACGTCGGTCGAGGGCGACGGCAGCCCGGTGACGGCCCTCGCCGTCGACCCCGCCACCGGCGGCGTGCTCTTCGGCACGAGGAACGGGACCCTCGGGCGCGTCGACGCCGACGGTGCCACGGCCCTCGCCGCACACGCCGCCCTGGTGTGGGCGATCGAGTGGAGTCCGGCCCGGGACATCGTGGCGACGGCGAGCGCCGACGACACGGTCGTCCTCCGTGACCCAGCGACACTCGAGCCCGTGCGGCCCCCCTTCGGCCCGCCACCGAACCCGGGCGCCAAGGGACTGAAGGACATGGTGTTCGTCGACGACACCACCGTCGTCACCGCCGGCTTCGACGGACACCTCAGGATCTGGGACACACGATCGGGGGAGCAGATCGAGGACGTGGAGATCGGGCCGGAGGAGCTCAACGCGGTCGTCACCCTTCCCGGGCGTCGCGTCGCCGTCGGCAACGAGTTGGGCGTCATCAGCATCGTCGACGTCGACACCGGCGAGGTCCTCGATGCCGTCGACGAGACGGTCGGTGCGATACGAACGCTTGCGCTCAGTCCCGACGGTGAGACCCTGGCAGGGGGTGGCGCCGACGATGCGGTGCGGTTGTGGACCCTCGACGACTTCAGCGAAGTCGGTGTCTTCTCGCACGGCGGGGCGGTGCGGTCGCTCGTCTACCTGGACGGGGGCACGCAGATCCTGGCCGTCGACAACAGCGGCGGGGCGGTGGTGTGGGACGCCGCATGGCAGACGTGGCCCGACGCCCTCTGTGAGTGGCTGGCCGGCTGGGACGTCGAGCGCAGTTGGCCGCGTGTGATGGGCGACGCCGCCTACTCGCCGA
>DKBA01000175.1:0-8566 GCA_002450985.1 Acidimicrobiia bacterium UBA6912 | reverse complement strand
TCCTCCTCGTCCACGATCCCTTCACCGTCTGGGTGAGCCGCAACCGTCCGGACGACCGAGCCGTCATCGACTGCTGTGAAGGGACGTCGGTCGGCGGCGCCCGGGCCAGAGGTGAGCGCACCGGGAAGCTGTTCGCCGAGTGGACCGCCTATCTCGCAGAGATCGAGTGCGCCTTCGACGACATGCCGTGCGCAACGGTGGCGACGCTCGAGGGGTTCGCGGCNNTGACCACACGTGGGTCGACGCTGCGGGCCAGGAATGGTGCGGAACAGGCAACACCGCATCAATGGCTGCCGGCGGGATCCTCACCTCGACCTACGCAGACGAAGCGCCGTGCGCATGAGCCGGAAGCGACCATCGGGTGTGGCTGGACGCACGAGGCGTGCCGGGTCGCATCGCCGTGTGGCACGAGATCTTCACCTGCGAAGCCGCCGCCCCACCCGGCACGATCAGGTCGTCGGCGCACAGCCGGCCTCGGTCACGAGCCGGGTGATCCCACGATTCGACGGCACGTCCTCCAGGAACGAGCGCCGCACCTCGAGGTCCTGGATGCGGCCGGCGAGCCGCATCATGAAGTCGTAGCCCTCCATGAGCACCGATCCGGCACGCGGATCGCCGGCTGCAGCAAGCACCCGGTAGCACGTGACGAAGACCGCAACGGGATCCCCGGTGGTGTCCAGGTTTCCCGTCTCGAGGTGAGTCAGGATCTCGTCGACGTGGGCGAGTGCCCCCTCCAGGTCTCCGCCGGAGAGCATCGCGCCGGCGAGTCCAGCGATGGACTCGATGGCCGCGTTGGTGAGCCCCAACTCCCGATGGAACGCCGCAGCTCGTGTGTAGGCGGCTGCGGCCTCGGGGACCCGGCCCAGCGCCAGGAGTGCGGCGCCGAGCACCGTGAGCGCCCGCGATGCGAGACGACTCGAGCCTATCTCCTCCGCCACGTCGACAGCCCGTGCGGCCAGCCGGCGCCCTCGTTCGCAGTCACCACGAGCGATGGCCACGCTCGCCAGCCCGATCAAGCCCGAGGCGGTGATGGGCCTCCTCTCGATCTGCAACGAGATGTCGAGAGACACCTCCAACTGCCCTTCTGCCTCGTCGAGCAGCCCGAGCCTGGCAGCAGCGGCGCCGAGGCTCGCGAGCGTGGAGGACTGTCCCGCCTTGTCGCCGGTCACATGTCTGGGCTGCATCGCCCGCCGATATGCCAGACGCGCGGCCGGGAGGTCGTGACGCTCGGCTGCGACCTCCCCGAGGTTGTTCAGCGCGTTGCCCTCGCGCCACGGATCGCCGACTCGCCGTGCGCGAGCGACGGCATCGTCGAAGTACGCCGTCGCCCGGTCGAGCTCGCCGGCGAGGGCGCACGCCACGCCGAGGTTGTTGAGGGCGGAGGCGATCCCGCCGGCATCTCCGAGCCGTTCGCTGATGCGCAGCGCCTCTCGGAAACCGGCGGCCGCCCTCATCTGATCGCCCCGTTCGGAGTGGATTCGGGCAAGCGCTTCGACGCTCTTGCATTCCAGACGATGGAGTGCCGCACCTTCGGCGAGGCCCAGTGCATGACGGAATCGAGCTTCGGCAGCGTCGAGCCGGCCTTGCTCGAGGAGCGCGTAGCCCGCCTCTACCCTCGCACCGGCTTCTCGTGCTACGTCCCTGTCGCGCGTTGCGATATCGATCGCCGCCTCTGCGGCAGCAAGCGCCTCCGCGTAGTCGCCGGCGTCGACGGCGAGTGCCGCCGTCCGTACCGCCGCCTCGGCACGCCGCCAGTCCTCGCCGAGACGATCGGCCAACAGGCGCAATGCTTCGAGGTCTCTGGCCTGGGGCTCCCTGCGCGCCTGTAGTCGGTACACCCTTTCCCTGGCTGCGAGCACGTCCCACTGCCCTGCGAGATCGTCGTGTCGAATCAGCTCGAGCGCCCGAGTGAAGTACGCGACTGCTTCATCGTTCGCGTAGCGGGCAAACGCCAGCTCGCCGGCGCGGCGTACGTACGAGATGGCCTTCTCCGCATCTCCCGCCTCGACGAAGTGGCGGGCGAGCCCCACCACGTACTCGTCGCCGTCCCCATACAGGGCCTCGATGGCAGCGCCGACATCCTCGTGGAGGTACGCACGCTCCGAGTCGTTCAGCTCGTTGTAGAGATACCGCTGAAAGAGGTTGTGGTGGAACGCATAGCGCGACAGTCGCTGCCCGTCCTTGCGACGCACACCTCGCGACTTCACGAGACGATGCTGGTGTTCGAGATCGCGACCAAGGCTACGGACGACGTGTCGCGGCTCTGCCGATCGCACGGTGGCGATCACCTCGGCAGTGAACTCCTCACCTTCGACACTTGCGACCGCCAGGGTGTCGTGCAGGTCATCGTCGAGGCGACCGATTCGCTCCTCGATCACGCCCTCCACGCGAGGGGGCAGTGCGTCCCAGTGCACGGTTCCGTTCTCGATCCAGCCGGCCGCCTCGTCCTGGGCGAGATCGCCACGCTCCTGGAGGGCTCGCAGCAACTCGATGGTGAAGAGCGGATGACCACCGGTGTGGGCAAACAGGGCACGTCGGAACTCCTCGCTCAGCGCATTGCGCTCCGAGTCGAGGAGCGCGTCCATCAGAGCCCGGTTCTCCTCGCCGGTCGCCTCTCCGAGATCCACGGTGATGTCGCCGAAGTAGCGCTTGAACTCCGCCACCACCTTCTGCAGCGGATGGCGTTGCCCATTCCTGCCCATCGCAACCTCCGCCGGCCGATAGGTGCCCACAACGAGGACTCGGCTGTCCGCCACGTTTCGTCCCAGGCGGAACAGGAGCCCCGTGGACGCCATATCGGCCCACTGCAGGTCGTCCAGCACGAGGAGCAAGGGCCGGCGTTCGGACAGGCGGGTGATGACGTTCGTGTACTGCTCGAGGATGTGGTGCTGCTCGATGCCGCCGCTGTGAGAGCCCTCGTCGCCCCGCGTCGTCAGCGCCTCGAGCTTCTCGAATCGGCCCGACTTCTTGGCGAGGAAGGCCGCCACGCGTGTTGCCAGTCCGGCGCCAGGAATGAACGTGCCGACGAGATCAGGGCCGAGATCGACGATCGCTTCGGCCGAATGGGCGAGGAATCGCCTGAGGCGGTCTGCGTTCTCCTCCGTGATGCGACCGTGCTCCAGCTTCGACTCGACGTCGCCGGTGAGTTGGGCGAGAAGCTCGCGGAAAGGCAGGTACGGGTCGCCGATCCCGGTCTCCGCATCACTCTGGCCGACGGCAACGATCACGTCCGCGGAGTGGACCGACGCCGCTCTGGCAAACTCGCTGACAAGCGCCGTCTTGCCGCTGCCGGCATCACCGACGACGAATCGCACCCCGCCGCGGCCCGCCAGCATGCGGTCGAGCGCCCGGGCGAGCTCGGCCAGCTGCTCACGGCGCGCAACGAATCGGTGGGTGCCCGTGCGCTCCCCATCCAGGCGTGCGCCGTCCTCCCGCGCCATACCCCAGGGTCACGCAACCCACCGACACCGGTCAAGGGGCCTGAGGACCTCCGGCGGGGGGCCAGCCGCGCCCTCACCCGATGACGTCGAGGATCGCCTCAGCGATCTGCTCGCCGCCGGTCAGCTCGGGGTCGTTGTGGTCTGCGCTCTCGATCACGAGCCACGACTTCGGCTCGGGCGCCGCATCGAATATGGCCCGTGACTGGTCGATGGGCACGATCGCATCATCCGACCCGGCGATCACCGTGACCGGCACGGCGACGGCACCGATCCGATCGATCGAGGGATACACGTCCCAGAGGAGCCGCGCGACCGGGAGGTACGGGTAGTGGACGGCAGCGGCGTCGGGGAGCGACGTGAAGGGCGACCGCAGCACGAGGGCGTGCGGCGGCCGCTCAGCGGCAAGTCGGATGGCGACTGCGGCGCCGAGCGACTCGCCGAAGTAGACGACCCTGCGGTCGGGATACTGGGCGGCGACCCACTCGACCGCCGCCGTAGCGTCCATCGCCAGACCTTCCTCCGAGGGCGAGCCCGGATTGCCCCCGTAGCCGCGGTAGTCGAGCAAGACGACCCCCGCTCCTGCGCCCGCGAGTCGAGATCCGAGACCGATGCGGTCGGCTCTGTTTCCGGCATTCCCGTTGAAGACGATGACGATCGCCGCATCGCCCCGGGGTGGAGCGAACCATGCGCCGAGCATCAGACCATCTGCGGTAGTGAACGAGATCGCCTGCCACGCCGTCGGCGGAGCTCCGGGAGGGCCACCGGGAAGGTAGATGAGCTTGCGCTGGAAGAGCCACAGCGCCGCTCCGGCGAGAAGCGTGGCGAGGGCGACGACCAAGACCGCACGCACGAGGCGTCTCACCTGCGGGTGTTTCGTGTCGGTGCCGACATCCCGCGGGCCAGCCTATCGGGCTTCCGAACCTCGACCCAGCAGGCGATGGCGGCGCGTAACCTCGCAAGGTGGGAGGTGCAGCATCGTGAGGAGACCCAGCGCTGGGCGGCACGCCTGGGCGAGATCATCGACGGCGATCCCCAGTCCGAGAACCTCGACGTCATCGCCGAGTTCTGACGAGCGATGCGGCCGCCCAGCGTGAACCGGTGACCGACGAGCAGACCCCGGACCCGGCGGCCGAGGCCCGTATCGCTGCAGCGACGGTGGGTACGCCGACCAGGATCGACGGCCCGATCCATCTCGCCGAACCGGATCCCGCGTGGCCCCTCCTCGCGGCGAGGGAGGCGGCGCGCATCCGGTCTCTCCTCGGAACCCGGGTGCGCCGGCTGGACCATGTCGGGTCGACATCGGTCCCAGGGCTCACGGCGAAGCCGATCATCGACCTGGTGCTGGCCGTCCCCGACTCCGCCGACGAGGACTCCTATGCACCGCCGCTGGAGGCGGCGGGATACGTGCTGCGCATCCGTGAGCCCGACTGGTTCGAGCACCGGGTGTTCAAGGGGCCGGATACGGACATCAACCTCCACGTCTTCACGGATGGGGCGAGCGAGATCGATCGGATGGTTCGNNTGGAGGTACGTCCAGGAGTACGCCGACGCCAAGAGGGCAGTCATCGCCGAGATCATGGAGCGGGCCGAGGCCCGCCGATCGCAGGTCGATGACGCCGAGCGCGGCTCGTGACCCTTCTCAGGTGGCCAGCGACCCGGCGAAGATCTGCCACGCCAGCACCGACTTGGCGACGAGGCTCAGCACGAGATACGTCTTCTCGCCGTACGCGTAGTCGGCCCAGCGGCCGATCTGCCGGTACTGCAGCCACTGGTTGAGGCCGAAGCTGAAGAAGAACACGAACTGAGCGACCACGATCCCGTACACGAACCCCGGCACGGTCTCCGAGCCGGCGATGTTGATGACGATGGCAACCCACGGGGCCAGGCCGACCAGGGTGCCGAACCAGAACGGCAGCATGGTCGTCTCGGTCCTGCCCGGCGGGTTCATCAGCTCCTGGATCCAGCCGAACAAGATCATCGCCACGTTGGCGCCGGCGATGGCCACGATGGCGCTGATGCCGGTGATGCCCGAATAGAAGCTGATCAGGATCACCATCAGGGTGGCGCTGAAGGAGTACTCGACCCAGCGGAAGCGGTTGATGCCGCGGCGCAGATCCTGCTCGTACACCCCGCGGAACACGGTGGCGGTGACGAGGTGGTCGAGTGCGGCGAGACCGAGGAACACCGCCGTCGCCCAACCGATGGGCACGTCGAACAGGGAGTTGGGCGCCGGAGCTGAGGTCCCGGGGGGACCTTCGGGGAAGTTCGACGTCACGGTGATGGCGAAGTCGCCCGCGAGGACGACGACGATGATCGCCTGGGCGAGGTGGAGCAGGGTCAGACCGAGGTTCCAGGTGCGTAGACCAGTGAGCCGCTCCGGCGTCACGCCGGTGGCGACCGTCGCATCAGCGCGGACGCGTGCCATTGTCGTTTCCTCCGTCCGTCGAGTGTCTCACGCGGTCGCACACTAGCGAGCGCCNNTCCGGACGATCACGAGGGGGTGACGCGTGCACAGAGTGGTGGCAGCAGTTGGAGTCGTGGCCGCACTGGCGCTCGCCGCGACCCCAGCGGCGGCGGTCGTGTCGGGACCATGCGACGGCTCTGCGGAGTGGATGGGGGTGACCCCACCCCTCGAGGTCGTTGCCAGCGACGTCGAACCGGGGGAGGTCGTGGTCATCCCGCGTTCAGGCACCATCGAGTGGACGGGCGTCATCGACATCCCCGAACCATCTTCGCCGCGCGACGCAAGTGGCCACGTCGACGTGAAGCTGCCGTCTCCGTTCGGACTCGTCCAGGTGGGCACGTGGTCCACCAGCGGCACACTCATCGCCAACTCGGGCACCTACACCTACGACTTCCCTGCGCTCCTGTCGGGTTTCGAGGTGACCGTGCAGGGCGAGCACTGGGAGGGAACGCTCACTCCCAGCGGTGACCCGACGTGCTCGGCCGAGGTGACCCTCTCGCTGGAAGGCACCAACCCTGTCGGGTTCGTCGCCGGCGGCCTGTCGCTCGTCTGCATCATGGGGGCCTACCTCGCCATCCGCGTCAAGGGTCCCGCAGCAGGAGGGAGTGCGTGATGAAACGACGAGGCAGGCCCATCATGGCGGCGATCTTCGGATTCCTCGCCGGGCTCTTCGCAGCCGTGTCGTTGCTTGCGTTCGGGATCATCCCCCTCGAGAGCATCCTCGTCACGATCCTGCCGGTCGCCGCGATGTTCGTCGCCTTCGCCCTGGCGATGTGGGCGCCGATCGGAGCAACGCCGCAGACCCCGCAGACGCCGCAGGCACCCCCGCCGCCCCAGACGCCACAGGCGCCGCCGACGCCTCCGAACCCAGAGGATCGCGGGGCGTCCTCCCCCTGAGTCGGCGCTACATCTCGCCGGCGAACAGCGAGAACGTGGCTCCCTGCGGGTCCTCCATCGTTGCGAACCAGGAGTGCTCGCCCACCTGCATCTTCGGCACGAGGATCTTGGCGTGCGCGCTCGTGGCGGCCGCCACGGTCGCGTCGAGATCGGCCGCCGCAAAGTAGATCTGCCAGAAGGCGGGTGCTCCGGAAGGGACCATCTCAGGCATCGGCATCACACCGAGCATCTGCTCGCCATGGTGGTGGAACACCGTGTACGAGCCCGCCGTCTGGCTCGGTTCTGTCTTCGCCACCCACCCGAACACGGCGGTGTAGAACTCGACCGCCTTCGGGACGTCCGGGGTGAGGAGCTCGGCCCAGCACACCGCGCCAGGCTCGCCGTACGTCTCGAAGCCGCCTTCGCCCGGCCACTCCGCGATCGCAAACGTACCGCCCGTAGGGTCCGCCACGATGGCGATCCGACCGCCCGGGATGGAGAATGGCGGCGCAACGACGGTGCCGCCGTGGTGGGCGACCCGGTCGATCGTGGTTTCGAGTTTCTCGGATGCGAGGTAGATGGTCCACATCGGGGGCATGCCGGCCGGCTCCGGACTCTGCGCCATCATGCCCGCGACGTCGCGGCCTGCGACCTCGCCGATGAGGTACACGCCCATCTCGGACTCGTCCCGGTGGATGGTCCACCCCAGCAACCGTGCGTAGAACATGGATGCCGCTTCGGCGTCCGGCGTCGACAAGTCGGTCCACACGAAGCTTCCCTCGGTCACAGCCTTCATCGCCGTACCTCCGCGCTCGGCAGTTGGCGAACCCCATCGTCCGAGTACCGCCCATCGGAGAACAGGGGCAAACGGACTCATCACACGCCCGAAATGCGGAGCTGCCGGTCCGGCTCAGAACGCTACGGCCGGGTCCACGTGCTGTTCACCGTGCGGCTGCTGGGGCCGAGCGAGCGGTAGAGGAACGTCGAGGGGGCGGGTTCCGGGGCAGAGCCGATGTAGCTGAAGCGGCCCCCGAGCTCGCGCTGCCGGGCGAAACACGTCCGGACGACGGCCGTGGCGAGCCCCATCCGCTGGAAGTCGGGGTGCGTGCACACGGGGTCGATCCCGCACACACCGTTCTCCGGATTCACCGTGCCGCGACAGTACGCAGCGATCGTTGCCTCCGCACTGCGCACGAAGACGCTCAGCTCGGGTCGGAACATCGGGTTGCGCTCGATGCTGCGCAGCGTCGGCACCAGGTCACGTTCCCCGCCGAACGCCGCATTGATGCACGCGGCGATGCCGGCGCGATCCCTGTCCCTCTCGTCGGTCAGCGACTNNTCGTGGCCGGTCGCCCTCTCCTCTCGCAGTCCGGCGTCGCGGAACAGGTCGTGCAGCCATGTGGCGGCGTCGGAGATCTCGAAGCTCAGCCCCGCCCCGGCGCCCGTCCGCAGGTCGCGGACCCGGTCGAGGACGAGGCGAACCGCTTCGGGATCTTCGCCGGGCGTGAGGATGCACATGTCTGCGCCGCCCTCCTCGGCGATCCACAGCGCCCGGATTCGCCCCCCGTCCCGGAAGAGCCGGCCGTTGGCGGCGAACCAGCCGGGAGACTCGGCCTCGCGCCGGGTATTGGAACCCCACCGCCAATCCATCAAGCGGCCGGAGTCCCATCCCCACGTCTTCTGCGCAAACGGATTCGACCGATGCACGAACTCGACGACCTCGGCCAGCGTGGCGTCGCAGAGCGGTTCGAGCATGGGCACGTCCCCACCCTACGGCCCTTTCGCA
>DKBA01000174.1 GCA_002450985.1 Acidimicrobiia bacterium UBA6912 | reverse complement strand
ATCCAACGCCTCGGTTTGGCGGCCTGACCGGTAGAGCGCGAGCATCAACTGGCCCCACAGCCGTTCCCGCTCCGGGTGCTCGTCGGCGAGGGCGGTGAGCTCCCCGATCACCTGGTGGTGGTCGCCGAGGGCGAGCGATGCCTCGATGCGGTCCTCGATCGTGCGCAGGCGCAACTCCTCGAGACGTACGATCTCGGCGCGAGCGAACTCCTCGTACGCCACGTCGGCCAGCGCCGGACCGCGCTACAGGCGCAGCGCGTCGTCGCAGAGGCGACGCGCCTGCGCCGGATCCGAGGCGGCCAGCATCGTGTGTGCCTCGGCGGCGAGCGCGACGAACCGGTTGGCGTCCACTCGATCAGGAGCCGCGAGCAGCACGTACCCGGGAGCGCGAGTCGCGATGACCCCGTCGTCGCCCTTCGTGCGGTCGGGGTCGAGGAGACTCCGCAGCTTCCAGATGTGGAAACGCACCGCCTGCACGCCGCCGGCAGGTTGCTCCTCGCCCCAGACGAGATCGAGCAATCGGTCCGTGGACACCACCTGACCGGAGTTGAGAATCAGGACGGCGAGGATCGCCCGCTGCTTTCCGGAGCCAATCTCGATCGGTCCGCTCTCGGTGTGCACCGTCAGGGGGCCGAGCACACGGAAATCCATGAGGCCTCCCTCATGACTGATTGTCGTCCGGCTGGGCTGTCCGTGGAGGGCCAAGGGTCACGATTGTCGGTCCTGGAAAGTTGTGGCGCAACCGAGATGAGCCGCGGGCCGGCTCCGCCGGATCACTCCCCCGGTCTCCGTCGTAGGGTGGGGGCCATGGCTCACGATTCCCCGCACCTCGAGTCGACCCGGCGCGCCGGGGCGGCCCGGACCGTTGCGGCCACGGGGTTCGCCGCGGAGGGCCTCGTGCCGCACGCCTGGTCGAACGGTCCCGGCGTCAGGTACGAGGTGCACCAACACGCCCACCACAAGGTGCTCTTCTGCGTTGCCGGCTCGATCACGTTCCACACCGAGGACCGGGACTTCACGCTGGGGCCGGGCGACCGGCTCGACCTGCCGGCCGGCACGGCGCACTCGGCCACCGTCGGACCAGACGGCGTGACGTGCATGGAGGCCTATCGGAACGAGGCACTCCGCTGATCATGGGCGTGGCGGCGCGCATCGCAGGCGCACTGGTCGTCGGTCTCGTNNGGCGCTCGCAGAAGCTCCATGGGTCGAAGGTGGCACCCGGTTCCGCTCCTCCGTTCTCGTGCCGTTGTCGCTCACCGTCGAAGCCGGTCGAGCTGAGATCGAGTACGAGCTCGTGCCGCTGCACTGGACGCTCGACGACGAGGCGATCCCGGAAGAGCTCCCGGTCCAACCCGAGCGCTGGGCGCTGACGACGAGTGGTGGCGCCGTGTTCACCTCCGCCACCGTGCTGGGCGACGACGTCGTGGGGTGGGACGTCCCCGATGACCTGACGCCTGCCGACGTCGCGGAGGTGGCCGTCACCGGCTGGCGGATCGCCGTGCCCGTCGGTGAGGCGGTGACGATTCCGCTCGAGGCCGGGGCGCAGGCGGCGTTCGAAGACGGTGCCCGGATCGAGATCGACACCGTGCTGGCCCAGGTCAGCTCGACCATCGTGCAGCTCGACAGCCGGCTGCCCGATGACCCCTGGCTCCACGGTTCGTCGCTCGCCATGGTCGACGTCCTCGACCCCGGCTGGCGCCTCGGCTTCCGCTTCAACCAGTCGAGCAACGTTCAGCTCATCTGGGCGGGAACCGACGCTCCCGACGAGGTCGAGCTCATCCAGGGGTACGCGCGATGGCTGCCGGTGGCCGCCAACACCGTGGTGATCGGGGAGGAATCGTGAGCGGCGATGGCATCGACTTCGCCGAGTTGCTGCGATCTCCCCTGGAGCCGGAGCGAGAGGCTCGGGAGCGCCGCGGACCGTGGTGGCCGGTGATGGCCGCATTGGCCGCAGGCGCCGTCCTCGGTTGGGTGCTGGTGGCTGCTCGCAGCGGCGAGGTGGACATCGCGCCCGGTGCAGATGAGCCGGTTGCAGCGACCACTACGGGCGCCGAGGCCGCCGGTGAGGCGGCGCCGTTCCCTGCCGACTACGTGCAGATCGCTCCCGACGTCGCGGTGCGCCCGGAGGAGCCGATGCGCATCGGAGATCGGCTCCTCGTACCGTTCACGACGGTGGTGCGCCGTGGCGCGGATCCGATGACCGTGGCCCGGCCGCTGGGTGGGCGCTGGGAGCTGACCGGGGACGGCGGCGTGGTCGCCTCGACGGGGACGGTCTACGACCCGATCCGCCCGAGCGTCTTCTCGGTCGTGTTCCCGGTGTCCCTCGCCTTCCCCGAGTCGATCCGGCTCGTCGAGCGGTGGGACCCGGAACCGGTGACGGCATCGGTCGAGCTGCCCTTCACCGGGTTGCCGTACGTCACCGACGAGCCCATCGAGCTCGATCTCGGCGACGGGATGGACTTGACGGTCACCCGCCTCGACCTCGGCAACTTCCAGGCGCGTGCTCGCTGGACGCTCGACGAGGCCCCACTGGGCATCGTGTCCCTCGGGGTGCGGCTCTTCAATCCGGACGGCTCGGTGCTGGGCGACTACGAGTCGGGTGCGGCGGAGAGTCTCGACCCGCAGGCGGGAAGTGGGTTCATCGACTACGTGTGGGGTCCGGGTTTCGGGGTCGACCAGAACGTCGCAGCCACCTTCACGCTCACCGCCGATGTGCAGCTCGGCGTGCCCGCCGCTACGGACATCTCGATCCCGCTGACGGACTGAGGGCCGGGGTCGTCACGTCACCGGGCACGGATCGATGTGATAGGCGGCGCACTCGCTTGCGGTGAACGTGCGGGTGATGCGAGAGCGGGCGACCTCGAGCAACTCGTCGACGTCGGTGGTCACCACGATGCCGGGGCCCGAGATGGGGGTCACCAAGAGGTGGTGGTCGTCGAGCCATGCCAGGTTGCGGATCGGCTCGCCGACCGGGATCCGCTGGAGCAGGTGCAACGTCTCGAGGGAGAAGACTTGGACGATGCCCGAGTCACGGCCGGCGGCGACGAGGGTCCCCGACGGATCGACGGCCAGAAGCGCCTCGGCGTCGAGGCGATCAGCTCGCCGAATCGTCTCCCAGGTGTTGGCGTCGATCACCCTCAGGCCGGCATCGGACTCCGAATGAACGACGAGCCAGCGACCATCGGCGGTGAAGACCATGACCTCGGTCGCCCACTCGACGACGGGGCCGTTCTCGTACGTCCAGCCGGCGGTCTCGAACACCACGAGGTTCTCCTCGTGTTCCATGAGGGCAAGCACTCGATCTCCTTCGGGGCTCATGACGGGTCGGAAACCCAGCATTCCCTCAGGCGAGAGGTACACGATCCTCCCGGTGTCGACCTCCCAGACGATCATGGGATAGACCCGCGTGTCCGGCTCGAATGAGCCGGCCACCAATTGCGACCCGTCCGGTGAGAACGTGAGCGTGTTGATCCACGTCGGGAAGGGCACGTCAGGATGGGTGGTGCACTCCGGTTCACCAACGCCGGTGAGTCCCCTCCAGGCGCAGAGCCCCTCCATGGGGACCGATTCCCCGCTGGTGGTGTCGTACACGCGTACGCCGCCGACCACATCCGCGTCCGGCCATTCCTGTACGGCCAGGAACCTTCCGTCTGGCGACAGCGCGATGTCGTCTCCAGTTGCCTTCACACTGAACACCAGCTCACCCGAGACGCGATCGAACACCCCGGCGACCCCTCCGTTTGCCCCGCATCGCCAGCGCAGGGCAAGTCGCTCCGCCGTGAGGTCGAGGTCCTCGGCGCAGTACCGACTCTGCCGGGGGAGGTCGACTGCGCCAACCTCACCATTGGGGCCTGTGTTGAGGATCGCCTTCTGATTCGGGTCCAGCGCGAGATGGCCGCTGTCGCTGATCTGCGCGTCGTTGACACCGGGCAGGACGACGAGCACCTCACCAGACCACGGATCCCATATGCGCGACGACCCGTCGTACGGTGTGCCGGCGAGCAATGCACCATCGACGGTGAAGCGCACCGAACGCATCCGTCCCGGGAATGCCCAGACGAAGGTACCGTTGGAGAGATCCCAGACGTCGTTGCGGTTCTGGCCGATCGTCACCAGGAGCGCGCCGTCGGGGCTCAACACGTAATAGGAGCTGCCGGCAGCGGACGAACCGTACGCCCGCGACTCTCCGCTCGTGAGATCGAGCACGAGGACCTCGTCGATCCCTCTGAGCGCCACGAGATCTCCTGCGGCGTTCGTCGACCATCCCCCGATGTGGTTGACCGAGACCTCGTCGGCGCTGAACTCGGTCAGGACATCCATCGCCCCTTCGGACGGATCGACTCGTGCGAGAGCCACCCGAGACCACGTGCACCCGGGCAACGGCCCGGTGGCACCCTCGGTCCAGCCGTCGGTGATGGGGCCCACCATGAGTGGATGGTCGAGATCGACCCGCCCCGCGCCGTCGGTGACGAAGCGCCAGTCCTCGCACGGCACGTCGATCTCCAAGGAGCTCTCTGCTCCTGTAGTGACGTCGATGAGGCGCGTCCGATGCGCGGGTCCGTACACCAGCGTCGTCCCCGCAGGGTCGAATACCGGCTGTCCGAGTTCGGCGTCCGGTCCACCAAGCAGGTCCACGCTCCAGACGGGTTCTCCGGTCAGAGCGTCATACCGCTGCACCGTCCCGCTGCCGGCGGCGTTGAGCAGAACTCCGGAGCCGTCGGGTGTGAGTATCGCGGCGGCGTCCTTCGGTCCCCCCAGTCGCGTGACCACGCGCTGGCCGAGGACGGCCTGGTGCAAGGCCGTCACCGACTCGAAGATCGGCTCGCCGCCCTCGACGGATGCGAGGGCGAGGAGCAGGCTGAGCTCGGGGTCGGTGTCG
>DKBA01000145.1 GCA_002450985.1 Acidimicrobiia bacterium UBA6912 | reverse complement strand
GGAGGCGTACGGATAGAAGCGGGTCCCGCCGAGAGCGGGACCCAGAGCAGAGGAGTGGATGGCGATGATGGTGCGGAGACCCGATGCCGGGTCGTACCCGAAGACGACCTCTTCGTGCGTATCGGCGCCTATTGCCTCGAATACACCCAAGTGGTCCACTCCTTCGGTTCGATCACGAGACGCCTCGGATCTCGTGCCGGCTTGCCGTGGATTCTACCGGGTGGGGTGCGGAGGCGTCGGCGGGCACGGGCCCGTTGCCAGCGGATGCGTCGCACCTACCATGACCGCATGATCAGGTCGTCGCAGCTCCGCGTCTACATGCCCGTCGAGCGGGTCGGCGCGTTCGCGTCGCATCCCTTCGGTGTGCGCGACGTGGTGCGTGCCAGCGGCGAGCTGATGTGGGCCGAGCCCACGACGAACGACGCCTTCACGGTGGAGTGGCGGGGCGCCACGTACGTCTGCCCCCGCTATCCNNGAGCTCGCCCGGATGCAGGCGGAGCTGCCCGAGGCGAGGTCGTACATCCTCAGCGCCGCCTGGTACGTCCCGCTGCGCTGGTTCGTCGCCTTCGACGCATCGGAGCGTGAGATGTACACGGGGCCGCGGGGGCCGTCGATCCGTTACCGCACCAGGGTGCGGGCCGCGGTGCGGAGGGTCGCCCGGGCCGTCCGGGTGCTCGACGACGCAGGCTTCGACGACAGCGTCCTCGACGACGTGCGCGAGCTCGAACGGTGGCTCCGCGAGTTCGCCGGGGACGGCATGCTCGAGCTCGACTACCACGACGTCGCTCAGCTCTTCGATGGGGCGACGCTCGTCGTCGACCAGTCGGCAGCCGAGATCGGGCGAAGCCTCGACGCCCTCGAGCGCTACGACTACGAGGAAGCCGGTCTCGCCTACGCCGAAGTCGCAGGCCGCTGGGCCCCCGCCCAGGCGCTGTCCTACGTCAACTGACGTCGGGCGATCCTCTGCACCGGCAGTCGGCCGGGCTGGGGAGGGTCTCACGTTCGCTCCGCCCCACTTTCGTGTCCTGAAGAAGCCCCCTCAGTCGTGCCCTGCGGGCACGCCAGCTCCCCCGGAGGGGGAGCCATTCGAACGACAACCCGCGCGGTCTGCTGCCTGCTCCCTGCTCCCTGCCGTCTGAGGTCTGAGGTCTGAGGTCTGCTCTACGGGCTACGGGATACGGCCGGGCGGCGTAGCCTGTCGGGCGTGGAGGCTGGATCATGGAGCGTCTGAGACGGCTGTCCCCGGACGGTGCCGCGCTCGGCAGGTTTCGGGGCGACGGGACCGTGGACATCGTCGTCGGCAGCATCGTCGCCGGGATTGCCGCGTATGCCTATGAGGTCGCCGGGGGGAGGGTGCTCGGTCCGCACGGCTTCGCCCCCGTGTCGGCGTTTCTCACCATCCACTTCCTTGCGTTCGTGGTGATCCTGCTCCCTGTCGAGCAGGTCGTCATCCGCAGACTGACCATGGATGCGAAGCGGCCCGGGGTCCCTGTGGGCGCCGTTGGGGTCGTGGTGACGGCTGCCGCAGGGGGCGCCGTGCTCGCCTGGGTGGGTCGCAACCGGTTGTTCGCCGGCGACGAGGGCTACGTGCTGCTCGTTGCCGGGACGGTGGCGGCGCACGGGCTGTTTGCGGTCGCTCGCGGCCATCTCGCCGGGCGGGCGCGGTATCGGTCCTACGGGATGGCGAGCGGGGCCGCCGCCATGGTGCGACTTGCGGTGGCCGGTGTCGTGCTCGCCCTCGCCCCGAACGGCGTGGCGTTCGCCGCGGCGATGGTGGTCGGCCCTCTGGTGGTGCTGGCGTGGCGGCCGTTTCGGGAGAGCGTCGACGCCGATCCACGCGGCTCCCGGCCGCACGTCGTCGACATCGCTGCCACCGAGTCGCACCTCCTGGCCGGGCTCATGCTGGCCTCGGCTGCCTCCCAAGCGCTGCTGCTCGGTGGTCCGGTCGTGGTCGCATTGCTCGGGGCCGGCCCCGCGGTGGTGAGCACGGTCTTCGTCACCTTCACGTTGTTCCGCGCCCCGCTCACCCTCGGCTACAACCTCGTGGCGCGGCTCCTCCCCCCACTGACGGCGGCGGCCGCAGCCGGTCAGACGGCGCGGCTCGTCGTATGGGGGCGGAGGATCGCCATCGGCGCAGTGGTGCTCGCCGCGATGGCGGCTGCCGGAGCCGCCTGGCTCGGCCCGGGCGTCGTCGCCCTCGTGTTCGGCGAGGGGTTCCGGCCGGACGCCACGCTGGCGGCGCTCGTGGCGGGCGGCGTGATGCTCGCCGGCGGGGCCCTGTTCGTCGGACAGATCCACGTGGCGAAGGGCGATGCGGGCCGGCTGGCCGATACCTGGCTGCTGGCCGTCGTCGTCACTGCGCTGGCACTCGCCGTGCCTGCTGCCGACGACGGGCTCCGCGTCGCCATGGCCTTCGTCGTCGGCGAGGGGGCTGCGCTCGCCGGGCTCCTCGTGGCGATGGGCGCAACCGTCACCGGTCGCACCGAGACCAGGGCATTCCGGAGGGTCTGGTACCCCGTTGCGAAGCGGTTCACCGACGTGGTTGCGTCGGTAGTGCTACTCGTCCTGGCCGCACCCGTCGTCGTCGTGGTCGCCGTTGCAGTGCGGCGCGGCTCACCCGGCCCCGCGCTGCTCCGTCAGGAACGAGTCGGCCGCGACGGTCGGCGGTTCGAGATGCTGAAGTTCCGAACGATGCCGGTCGACGCCGACCCTGAGGTGTTCACGACGCACCTCCGCGACCTCGAACAGGCCGCAGAGCGCGGCGGTCCGGGGCAACCTCACCTCGCCATCGATGACGATCCGCGAGTCACCTCGCTGGGGCGCCGGCTCCGTAGCTGGTCGCTCGACGAGATCCCCAACCTGTGGAACGTCGTGCGCGGTGAGATGTCGCTCGTCGGCCCGCGTCCGCTCGTTGCGGAGGAGACGGCGCTCATCGCCCGCGAGCTCGGATCCGCCGCCGCGGCGGGCCGGCTGTCGGTGCCCCCGGGTGTCACCGGGCTCGCTCAGGTGCGGGGGCGCGACGACATCGCGCTCGACGCGCGATCGGCCCTCGATCTCGAGTACGTGGCCGACCGGTCCCTCTCGCTCGACGTGTGGATCCTGTTCCAGACCGTGCGCACCGTGCTGCGACGCCGTGGTCGCTGAGCCGCGGCGAGATCACCCGCACACATCGGCGAGTGGCTCCAGGCCCAGCAGCTCGATCGCCTCCGCCGCCGGCAGCTCCATGACGATCGCGACGTGTTCGCGGATCACGTCCACGTTGGGAAGGGGATACCCCTCCGCGGTCCGCCCGGCGGTGTACGTCGGGGGGACGAACCCGATCCCCACCGCCTCGTCGGTGTCGACGATCGTCGCCAGCTCGATGAGGTCTGGGATGCGGTCGAGGGGGATGTCGGTGGCGACGCTGCGCTTGATCGCCTCGGCGAGCGCAGGGAAGCCGCGCAGCAGCGAGATCGGGTCGGCCTGCGCAGCGACCGCCTCGATCACGCACCGCTGCCGCGCCATCCGGTCGTAATCGTCGGACGCCCAGCGGGTGCGGGCGTAGACCAGGGCATCGTGACCGTCGAAGTGGTACTCGCCCGGTGCGAGGTCCACCACAGAGGTGGTCCCGTCCTCGTTGGGGTAAGCCGGGTCGTAGAGACGCTCCGTGACCGTGATCGTGACGCCGCCGAGAGCGTCGACGATGTCGACGAAGCCGTCGAGGGCGACGAGCGCGTAGTAATGCACCGGGATGCCGAGCAGCTCGCCGACGGCCTGCTTGAGGGCGGTTGGTCCCGGTCCGGACGGTCCCGGGAACGCATCCGGGTGGGCTTCGGCATAGCCGTACAGCTCGTTGAGGATCCCCGGGTAGCAGTCGCACGACCAGATGCCGACACTCTCCGGGAGGGGAACCCGGGCCATGTTGCGGGGGAGGCCGAAGACCGCGGCATCGCCGGACACGGGGTCGATGCTCACCAGCACCATGGTGTCGGTGCGCACCCCGGTGCGACCGATACCGGCATCGCTGCCGAGCAGTAAGACGTTCAGGCGGTCTTCTCCCGCCCACAGCGGGGGAAGGGTGGTGGGAGTAGTGGTCTCCGGGGGCGCCGTCGTCGTGGTCGCCCCCGGCACCGTGGTCCCCGGCCCGCCGGCCGTCGTCGAGGGCGGCGGCGAGGTGGTCGTCGGTGGCGGGGCCACGGTGGTGGCGGCCGGCTCGGCGAAGACGCTGGTGATGAGGTCGTACTGGACGTAGTCGTAGTACCCGAAGGCGGCGTGGGGCACGAGCAGGACGATGGCGACGCCGGCCGCCCCCGCCACGGCGCCGGGCCCGGTGGCGGGCGGGCGACGACGGGAGGCGAGGCTGTAGGCGTCGAAGGCGGCGAGCGCCCGCCAGCCGAGCGCGATGACATTGGCGCCGTGGAGGGCGAGGAGCACCTCCTTGTCGAAGGCGAGCTTGACGGCGCCGAGCGGATCCCGCGCCAGGGCGATGAGCCCGCCGAGTACCACGACGAGGCTGAGGCCTCCGAAGACGAGCGCCCGGCGTTTGTGGCCGATCAGGTACTGGCCGAGCCCGGGCAGCACGGCAGACAGCGCGGCGGCGACGAGCGGAGACGGCGGGGTCCTCCCTTCGGGTCCGGCCGTCACGTGGTGAGCACCGCCGCTCCGCTGATCGAGCCGCCGTGGAGGCGAGACAGCGCCACGTTCGCCGCCTCGAGCGGGAACGGGTCGACGATGGTCCGCACCGGGATCGTCGCTGCCAGATCGAGGAACTCCTGCGCATCGGCTCGGGTGAAGTTGGCGACGCTGCGCAGCTGCCGCTCCCACCACAGGAGGTCGTAGGGGAACTCGGGGATGCGGTCGAGGTGGATGGCGTTGATGGCAACCGTCCCGCCGCGATCGACGGCCTTGAGTGCCTCGACGACCACGTGGCCGACCGGGGCGAACGTCACCGCGGCGTCGAGAGGGACCGGCGGGGTGTCGTGGTAGGAACCGGCCCACACCGCCCCCATCTCGAGGGCCCGCTGCTGCTCGGCGACCGAGCGGGTGGCGACGAACACCTCGCACCCCCAGTGGAGCGCCACCTGGATCGCCAGCAGGGCCGAGGCGCCGAACCCGTACAGACCGAGGCGGCCTCCCGGCCGGATGCCTGAGACACGCAACGCCCGGTAGCCGATGACCCCGCCGCACAGCAGCGGGGCGGCGGCCAGATCGTCGAAGTTGGCGGGGATACGGAGGGCGAAGTCGGCTCGCACGGCCATCTGCTCCGCATACCCGCCGTCGCGGTCCCATCCGGTGAACTGGGCCTGCTCGCAGAGGTTCTCCTGGCCGGCCACGCAGTGACGGCACCCGCCGCAACTCCCGGCCAGCCAGGCCACCCCCACTCGGTCACCGATACGCCAGCCGGGAACGCCGTCGCCGATCGCACGGACCCGCCCGACCGCCTGATGGCCCGGGATCACCGGCAGACGGTGCGCCTCGAGGTCTCCCGTGACGAGCTGGAGGTCGGTGCGGCACACCCCGCATGCCGCAACGTCGACCGTGAGCTCACCTGGGGCCGGGTGCGGCGCCGCGACGTCTGCGGTGCGCAGCGGCTGCACGTCGATCGGTCGGGGCGTTTCGAGCAGCTCGGCGCGCATCGGGCCTCCCGGGCATCGGGTTCTCGTCGGCACCATTCTGGTGGGAGCCGCGCCGTTGCCCGACGACCGTTACCCTCTCGGGCATGCATCTCTACGCCAGAGTCAACATCCTCGAAGGCAAGGCCGTACGCCTCCCCCGCGGCGACATCGCCGATGCGATCTTCCTCGACGCCGACCCGGTGCAGCGGGCGAGGGGCTGGGTGGCCAAGGGCGCCGACCATCTCCACATCGTCGATCTCGACGCCGCCGCCCACGGCGACTACCGCAACCGGCCGCTCATCCGCGAGCTGATCCAGGAGGTGTCGGTGCCCGTCCAGGTCGGCGGCGGCGTGCGCTCACCGCAGGAGGTCGGCAGGCTGCTCGAAGCGGGCGCCGACAAGGTCGTCATGGGTACCGTCGCCATCATCGACCAGGTGCTGTTCTGGGACCTGTGCCGCGACCATGCGGGCCGGATCGTCGTGAGCCTCGACGTGCGTTCCGACGAGGAGCTGGCGATCCGCGGCTGGACCGTGAACAGCGGCCGCTACCTGGAGGAGGCGCTCATCGAGCTGTCCTCCGCCGGGGCGGCAGGCTTCATGATCGCCGAGGTGGGGCGCGATGCGCTCGCCGAGCCGCCGAACCTCGAGGCGCTCCGCCGGGCGCTGTCGATCGTCGACGAGCCGGTGATCGCTGCGGGCGGCGTCCGCGACCTCGATGACCTGCGCACCCTCACCGGTCTCGAGGTCGACGGGAAACGCCTCGCCGGTGTTGTCGTCGGGCGGGAGGTCACCGCAGGACGCTTCACCGTGGAGGACGCCGCCGCCCTGCTGTTGCGGAGCGGCCGGCCGGAGCCGGGGCCGTGGACGCTCGAGGATCTGCGCCTCGCCCTCTCCCAGTACCACCAGCGCGCCAAGCTCGGAACCGCGGAGGCGACCCACGCCGAGGCGTTCGTCGACTGGCTCGCCGGCGGGGAGGCGTGAGCCGGGGCCGAGGCGTCCCTGGGTTCAGGCCTCGGCGCCTCTCAGCGACGCGGAGATGATCCCCGCGTGCTCGTCGAGCCTCGTCCGGCTCGGCGCGCGGTCGTAGTCGATCCGCAGGGTGAACCCGTCGCCGCGGAACCGGGGGATCACGTGAAGGTGGATGTGGAAGATCTCCTGCCCGGCCGCCTCGCCGTCGGCCAGGAAGAGATTGATGCCTTCGGCGCGGAGGGGGCCTGCCTGGATGGCGTCGGCCACCCGCAGGGCGACTTCCATCATCCGGCAGCCCGTCGGCAGCGGGAGATCGCCGAGCGACGTGGCATGCCGTTTCGGAGCGACGAGTAGGTGGCCGGGGTTCACCGGGTAGATATCCATGAACCCGACGACGAGGTCGTCCTCGTACACGAGGCTTCGTGCCGCCTCGCCCGCAGCGACCGCACAGAAGACGCACGTTGCCGTCATGCGGACACGGTACCTGGCCGGCGACCGGGGGAGGCGGGAGAAAAGGGGCACATCCCCCATGTCGGCTTGACGGGCGATGGAGTCTGATGGGGGTGCGACGCCCACCAGTGAGCGGAGATGCACCAGCGCGTACACCGGACCCGCAGTGCGGCACCAGACCCCACCACGCCGGGCGCCGCGGTGGACACGCCGTGGCGCAGCGGTGCGAGGCTCCTCGCGCTCCCTCCGTTCCGTCGCCTGGTCGTCGGCCAGGCGCTGGGGCAGGCGGCCGACGGATTCGTCCAGATCGCGTTCGCTCAGGTCGTGCTCTTCGAGGTCGGGCGCGGCGCCAGCCCGTGGGAGATCGCCAAGCTGCTGCTCGTCAGTCTCGTCCCCTACTCGCTGGTGGGTCCGTTCGCCGGCGTCGTCATCGATCGCTTCCGGCGCCGCGGAGTGCTCGTGGTCGTCTCGATGGTCCGCGTCGGGCTGGCCATCGCCTCGATCGGGGTCGTCGCCGTGGGCAGCCAGCCGCTCGCCTACGCGACCATCCTCGTTCTGCTGTCGACCTCCCGGTTCATCCTCGCCGCAAAGGGCGCGGCGCTTCCCATCACCGTGGGCGGCCGCGAGCTGGTCGCAGCCAACGCCGTGTCGTCGATCGCAGGGATGCTCGCCACGTTCCTCGGCGCAGTGATCGGGGCGACCTTCGTCGCCGTCGTTCCCGCCGCCGGGTTCATCGTGGCCGCCACCGGGTACGGCATCGCGGCGGGCGTGTTCGCCCGACTCCCCGACGTTGGTGGGGGGGCCGGCGCAGAGCGCATCGGAGCCGGGGTGCGCCGTGTTGCGGGCGAGCTCTACGACGGGCTCCGCTTCGCCGCCGGAACGGCGGCCGTGCGGCGCCCGCTGATGGCAGTTGCCGCCAATCGCCTGCTCCTCGGTGTCGGCTTCGTCGTGCTCGTCCTGGTGGCCGACGAGCGCTACTCGCTCGAGGCCCCCGGTTACGGGCTGGCGCTCGCCGTGACCGGCATCGGCGCATTTGCGGGCACGGCGGCGGCGCCCCAGCTCGCCGCCCGGTACCACCGCCGGCCGCTGCTCCCGCTGGCGTTCATCGCCGGCGCGGGAGCGGCCGCGCTCGGCGGCTTCTCTCCGAGCCTTGGAGTGCTCGTCGTCGGCGTGGGCATCGCGGCGCTGGCCTTCCAGGTCATCAAGGTCCTCGTCGACGCCCTCGTCCAGGAGGCGAGCCCGGACCGCGTGCGCGGTCGGGTCTTCTCCGTGTACGACATGGTCTACAACGTCGCGTTCGTGGGGGCGGGGCTGGCCCTGGTGCCGCTGTGGGCACCCGGCCGAGAGCGCGCCGTGCTGCTCGGCCTGGCCGGGGCCTTCGTCGTGGTGGGCGGGTGGCTGGCGTCGCGGTTGGGCACGTGGCCCTTCGGCGGCGACGCGGCCGAGCGGTCGCCTACGGCTCCGCACCGGTGGCGGGGTCGGTTCGCAGCAGGCATCGCGGGCGCCGTGCCGGCGCTGGCCTTCCCGGAACCGGGAATCTGGGTGCTCGGTTTCATCGGTCTGGCGCCCTTCATCTCCTTGCTCGCGGCGGCACCCACCCGGAGAGAGGCGGGGTGGCGGGGCTGGTTCGGGGGGATGGCCTTCATGACGACCACCCACGCGTGGATGATTCCGGCAACGGGGCTCTTCACGATCCCGGCGGCGATGTTGCTCGGTGCGCTGTGGGTCCCCTGGAGCGTCGTGGCGTGGTGGAGCCTGGCCGGCCGGCCCGGCGCCCGCCGGGTCCTCGGAGCCGGCGTGGTCGTGCCTGCCGCATTCGTGCTCACCGAGTACGTGCGATCGTGGGACCGCCTCGGGGGCCCGTGGGGCGTGCTCGGCTCGACGCAATGGAACAACGGGCCGATTCTGGCACTGGCGTCCCTGGGTGGTGTCTGGCTGTTGAGCGGCGTGCTGATGGCGGTCAACACCGCAGCGGCGGCGGCGCTGACCGCGCGGTCCGGCGAGCGGGCGAGAGTCACCGCGGTGGCCGTCGCCATCGGTGTCGTGCTCGTGGCCGGGACCTACGGCGTCATCCGGTCGCCGGTTGCCACGAGTGCGACGTTCCGGGTCGGCGGCGCCCAGCCCGGCGTCGTCCACGATGAAGAGCAACGCTTCGTCGCCAACGAGGCGCTGACCGTTGAGCTGGCCGGACGAGATCTCGACCTGATCGTGTGGGCGGAGAGCAGCGTCGGGTTCGATCTCGAGTCCAGTCCATCTCATGCCGCAAGGCTCATCGCGCTGTCTCGCCGGGTTGGGGCGCCGCTGCTCGTCAACATCGATGCGGGAAGCGCCGGAACCGGAGAGATCGCCAAGGCCGCCGTGCTCGTCGATGGCGGCGGCGTGGAGGCACGGTACGACAAGATGCGTCTCGTGCCCTTTGGGGAGTACATCCCACTGCGTCATCTGCTCGGATGGATCGCGGATGTCTCGGATGCCGCTGCCGAGGACAGGGTGCCCGGCCATGGGGTGGTGGTGATGGATGTCGGCGGCGTCGGCGTCGGGCCGCTCGTGTGCTTCGAATCCGCCTTCCCCGACCTCGTGCGCACGCTGGTTCGCGACGGCGCCGACATCGTGGTCCTCCAGACCGCGACGACCACCTTCCAGGGCACCTGGGCGCAGGCACAGCACGCGTCCCTGGCCGCGGTGCGGGCGGTTGAGGCCGGCCGTCCCGTGGTCCACGCAGCGCTGAGTGGGGTCAGCGCCGCCTTCGACGCCGAGGGCAGGCGGCTGCTCTGGGTGGATCAGGACGAGGTGAGGCCGTGGGAGGTCGCGGTGCCACTCGGCGAGACGACGACGCCATACGTGCGATTCGGCGACTGGCTGCCGGCTGCTTCTGCCGTGGCGCTGCTCGCTGCAGCCGTTGCCGCCGGTCTCGCCTCGGCCAGACGCAGTCGACCGGTCGCCGCTGCGTACGAGGCCTCACCATCTGCTCCGACGGTGGGCCGGTAGCCTGGCGTGGTGGACGTCGTGATGATCTCGTGTGCGCAGTGTGGGGCCGAGACCCCGATCGATCATCGATTCTGCAGCGCGTGCGGCGCCTCGATTCGCAGGGAATGCCCGGTGTGCGGCCGGGAGGCGCAACCGATGGCCCGCTTCTGCCACCACTGTGGCGCGGAGCTCGGTGCGGGGGACGACGCCGCGCAGCCGATCCCGGGCGAGGCCGATCTGCTCACCGAGCGTCGTCTCGTGACCGTGCTCTTCGCCGACCTGGTCGACTCGACCGGAAGGGCGGAGCGGCAGGATCCCGAGGAGACGGCGGCGTTCCTCGCCACCTTCTTCGCCCGGGCNNACCGGTGACTCCGGAATCGCGCTGCGGGTCGCCGTGCTCACCGGAGAGGCCGCCGTGCGTGCCGGCGGCAACGACTCGACCGGCATGATCGTTGGGGACCTCGTGAATTCGGCCTCCCGCCTGCAGCAGACGGCGGCGCCCGGCACCGTGGTCGTCGGTGAATCCACGTATCGTGCCGCCAGCGAGGCGATCGCCTACGAGCCCGCCGGCACACCCGAGCTGAAAGGCAAGCGCACCGGCACTCCCACGTGGAGGGCGCTGCGGGTGGTTGCCGAGCTGGGCGGCCGCGGAAGGGCGGCCGGGATCGAGCCTCCGTTCGTCGGACGGCGTGACGAGCTGGCGCTACTCAAGGACCTGCTCGCCGGTGTCGTCCGCGAGGGCCGTGCCCGCATCGTCTGGGTCGTGGGTGAGGTCGGCATCGGCAAGTCACGACTGGTCTGGGAGTTGAAGAAGTGGGCGGACGGGCTCGCCGACTCGGTGTTCTGGAACCAGGGGCGATCGGTGTCGTTCGGCAACGAGGGGATCGCCTATCAAGCGGTCTCCGACATGGTGCGGCGCCGCATCGGAGTCATAGAGAGCGACGACGACGAGGTGATCGGGGAGGCGCTCGATGCCTCGCTGGCGACGTTCCTGGCCGACGCCGACGCACGGGCTCGCGTCAGGCCGTGGCTGGCGGCCCTGTTGTGCCGCATCCCGTCTCCCGAGGGTGAGCGCGCCGAGCTCGACGCGGCAATCCGCACGTACCTCGCTGCGATGGCGGCCCAGGCCCCCGCCGTGCTCGTGTTCGAGGATCTGCAGTGGGCCGATGCAGGTCTGCTCGACTTCGTCCAGCAGCTTCCGGCGTGGCTGCCCGATACGCCGATGCTCGTGCTCGCGCTGACCCGTCCCGAGCTGCTGGAGCGACGCAGCTCCGTTGCGGCGCGTGGCGGGGCGGTGATGCTTCGCCTCGCCGCGTTGCCGGACGACGACATGGCAGCGCTGATCGAGGGCATGCTCGGCCCGCTCACGGAAGAGCTCTCCGCAGCCATCGTCGACCGGGCGGCCGGTATCCCGCTGTATGCGGTCGAGCTGGCGCGGGCACTGCTCGAGCAGGGACTCCTGACGTCACACGACGGGACCACGGCGGCCGTGACCGACATCGCCGATGTTGCGATACCCGAGACCCTGCAGTCGCTCATCGGCTCGCGCATCGATCGGTTGGCTCCGCACGACCGGGGGCTGCTCCAGGATGCTGCCGTCCTCGGGCAGAGCTTCACTCCGGCAGGCCTCGCCGCCCTGACCGGGAGGAGCGAGGCCGACATCGACCAGCGCCTGGCGAGCTTCGTGGAACGTGAGCTGATCGAACCGGTGCGCGACCCTCGGTCGCCGCGGCGGGGCGCGTATCGATTCGTTCAGGAGCTCGTCAGGGACGTTGCCCGCAACCGGATGAGCCGCGAGGTGCGACGCGCCCGCCACGTCGCCGCGGCCGAGTACGTCGAGGCCCAGGGCGGACCCGACCATGCGGTCATCGCCGCCGACCACTACTTGAGCGCCCTGGCGGTGACGCCTGAGGGCGCCGAGGCGGCCACGCTGCGGCGCCGGGCCGCCCACGTCATCCTCGCCGCCATCGAGCGGGCGGCATCGCTGTATGCCCACGAGGAGGTGCTGTCGCTCGGCAAGCGCCTGGTCGGGCTCGAACTCGAGCTGGAGGGCGATCTCGAGATGGTCGTCGAGGAGCAGATGGCCGTCGCTGCCAACGCCCTGGTGCTGCGCGACGAGGCGGAACGCCACGCGCAGCGCATGACGGAGCTGGCTCGCCGCAGCGGCGACGAGGCCGCGGTGAGGAGGGCGGTTGCGCTCGCTGCCCTCATCGATCTCGACAACCTTCGCTCCGACAGGGCAGCGCGCATCTTGGAGGAGCAGCTGGAAGGCGTCGAGGACCTGGCAGCAAGTCCCGAGCTGGCGCGCATCGGCGGGCTGCTCGCCCGCGCCCGCTTCTTGCTCGGTGACTATCCGCGGGCGCTCGATGCTGCGGAGCGGGCGCTCGTGGCTGCGGAGCGCCTCCGTCTCACGCCGGTGGTGGGCGACGTGTTGGTGACGCGGGCGTCGATCCTCGGGGTGCAGAGGCGGACCATCGAGGCCCGGCTCCTGCTCGAAGCGCTGATCGATCTCGCCAAGCGCAACGAGCTCAGCGCTCTCGCCATGCGGGCCTACATCAACCTGGGCGCCGTCGTGCCGCAGACGGAGCTGGCAGGAGACCCGACGCTGGAGGCGATCGAGCTGGGGCGGCGCATCGGCAACCTCAGCATGACCCTGTTCGCCCAGGCCAACCGCATCGGCGTGCTCTTCGGGAAGCCGGACTGGGAAGCGATCGCCACGCTGCTCGACGACCCTCTGTGGCAGACGGCGACAGGCCCCATCCGGGTCTCGTGGCACGGCCTCGTTGCGCTGTTCCACGCAGCTCAGGGTCGGCGGGTGGAGGCAGAGGAGGCGCTCGAGGCCTCGCTGGCGGCGGACCGCGACCTGGTGTCCGGAGGTCGCACCATCGATCCCCAGCACCGGTTCGGTGTCGCCGCCAATGCCGCGTTCGTCCGGCTGCTCGGCGGGGAGCCGGCAGCCGCGATCGCGTGGGCGCGGGAGTCCCTTGCAGCGGCGGTCGACGTCCCCTGGCTCGACGGCATCGCCCGGATGATGCTCCTCGCCGGGGACGCCCCCGACGTCGCCACCGTCGCCGCCGCGCTCCAGGCCCTTCACCGATCGGCCGAGCCGCGCCTCGTTGCGTTCCTCGAGTCGGCGCTGCGCGCGCGGGACGGGGACGCCGCCGGCCTCGCCCAGGCCGAGGAGCTCATCGGGTCGCTGCGCGAGGACGGCCTCGGATTCGACGAGGTGGTCTGGACTATCGGGCTCGCCCGTCTGCTCGACCCTGCCTCGGACGATCGGCGCCGCCTCCTCGACGAGGCGGTCGAGCGAGGTGCGGCCGAGGCCCCGGGCGGGCGTGTTGGCGATGCGCAGCAGCGAGACCTCGTCGTCGGGGTTGTCGACCAGCTTGAGGAAGGCGAGCACGTCGCGCACCTCCTTGCGGTCGAAGAAACTCTGCCCGCCGATGAGCACGTACGGCACGTTGCGGCTGCGCAGCACCTGCTCGAAGGGCCGCGGCTGCGTGGCGGTGCGGAACAGGACCGCACAGTCCTTGTACCGGGCGCCTTCGAGGCGGACGCGCTTCATGATGTCGCCGACCACCCCGCGCGCCTCGGTCTCCTCGTCCTCCACCTCGACGATCTTCACCTCGCTGCCGGGCCCGCGCGCGCTGCGCAGCGTCTTCTCGTGGCGCGAGGGATTGTTGCGGATGACCGCGTTGGCGGCGTCGAGGATCGGCTGCGTGGAGCGGTAGTTGGTCTCCAGCCGGATGACCCGCGCGCCCGGGAAATCGCGCTCGAACTTCAGGATCTTGCGCACGTCCGCCCCGCGCCAGCCGTAGATCGACTGNNGTGTCCTGGTACTCGTCCACGAGCAGGTAGTGGTACCGCTCGCGGAACAGCACGCGCGTCTCGGTGTCCTCCTTCAGCAGCCGCAGCATCTCGACGAGCAGGTCGTCGAAGTCGAGCATGTGCGCGCGCCGCAGGTGCTCCTGGTAGCGGCGCATCGCGTGGTGCAGCAGGTCGTCGTGCTCGAGCGTCTCCATCCGGTTCTTGGCGAGCGAGATCTGCGCCTGGAGCGCGCGCGGGTGGATCTGCTTCTCGCTGACGTGCAGGTCGCGCAGCGCCCCCTTGAGCGCGGCGATCTGGTCCGACCCGTCGCAGATCGAAAAGCGCCCGGGCAACCCGATCCGTTCGCCGTGGGCGCGCAATGCCCGGACGCAGAAGGCGTGGAAGGTGCCGACCGTCAGCTCGCCCGCCTTCTTCCTGCCGACGAGCTTCGCGACGCGCTCCTTCATCTCGCCCGCCGCCTTGTT